>JALOLK010000039.1 GCA_025456015.1 Candidatus Nanopelagicales bacterium | reverse complement strand
CGGGGGGCGCTCGGAACGGGGGGCGCTCGGAACGGGGGGCGAGGGGCGATCGGCCGGCGGCGGAGGGGTGGCGGGGTCAGGCGCCGAGCTCGTGGGCGAGGTCCTCGAGCTCGGCCCCGCCGGCCATGGCCGCCACGAGCTCGTCGAGCGCGACCTCCTCCTTGAGCCACCGGTTCGTCATCCGCCCGCGCTTGAGCAGCACGAACTCGTCGCCGACCATGTAGGCGTGGTGCGGGTTGTGCGTGATGAGCACCACGCCGATGCCCCGGTCGCGGGCGTCGCGCACGAACTTCAGGACCTTGCCGGACTGCTTCACGCCCAGCGCCGAGGTCGGCTCGTCGAGGATCACGACCTCGGCGCCGAAGTACACCGCGCGCGCGATCGCCACCGCCTGCCGCTCGCCCCCGGAGAGCGTGCCGATCGGCTGGTCCGGGTCGCGCAGGTCGATGCCGAACATCTGCAGCTCGCGTCGGGCGATCTCCTGGCCGGCGCGGATGTCCAGCCGGCGCAGCGGCCCCCAGCCCTTCACCGGCTCGCGGCCGAGCACGAAGTTGCGCCAGACGCTCATGAGCGGGATGGTCGCGAGGTCCTGGAACACCGTGGCGATGCCGGCGTCGCGGGCGTCCTTCGGCGAGCCGAAGGCCGTGGGCTGCCCCGCCACGTACATGGTCCCCGAGTCGTTCTGGTGCACACCGGAGAGGATCTTGATCAGGGTCGACTTCCCGGCCCCGTTGTCGCCGAGCACGCACGTGACACGACCGTGGTTGACGTCCATCGAGACCCCGTCGAGGGCCACGACGCTGCCGAACGTCTTGCCGACGTCCTCGAGGCGCAGGTACATGTCCTTGCCGGCCGGTGGACCCCCAGACACACCCACCGTCCCGGCCGTCCCGGTCGCCCGCGCACCGGCCAACGTCCCGCGCTGGGCAGCCGCGGCTGCGGCGGCGGCCACCTGCGCATCCACCTCGTCCAGCGGTGGCACCTGCTCGCTCATCGCCGGCCACCTCCCGCCCGGTCGCGCACCCAGATGTTGAGCATCACGGCCCAGAACAGGATCAGGCCGAAGAACGTGAACCGCCAGGTCGAGTCCCAGCCGGCGTACTGGATGCCCAGCGTCGTCATGCCCAGGATCAGCGCACCGAGCGAGGCCCCGATCACCGAGCCGGCGCCACCGGTCATCAACGTGCCCCCGACCACGGCGGCGATGATGTAGTAGAACTCGAAGCCGGTGCCCTGCCCGGCGCTGACGCTCGTGAGCTCGACCGCGTTGATGGTGCCCACCAGCGCGGCGGCCAGCGACACGACGATGAACATCGACACCTTGGTGCGCCGCACGGGCACGCCGGTGTTGCGCGCGGCGTTGGCGTCCCCACCGACGGCGTAGATCCAGTTGCCCTGCCGGGTGCGCTGCAGCACCCAGGTGCCCAGCGCGATGACGACCAGCCACCAGCCCACCGCCACGGTGAACGCCCACGCCGAGTCCAGCCGGGAGCCGAAGACCCACTGTGCGAGCGCGTACCCCTCAGCCTCGTCGATGCCGCCCACCCGGACCTGGCCGGTCAGGGCCAGCGTCACGCCGGAGTTCAGGCCCATGAGCACGAACATCGTCGCCAGGGTCACGATGAAGCTGGGCAGGCGCGTCCAGGTCACGAGCATCCCGTTGGTGAACCCGATGAGCACCGCGAACACGACCACGGCGGCGAACGCGAGCCAGAAGTTCCAGCCGTACTCCGCGATGAGGATGCCCAGCAGCAGGCCGGTCGAGCCGGTCATGACGCCGCTGGAGAGGTCCACCTCGCCGGAGATCATGAGCAGGGCGACCGCGCAGGCCATGATCCCGTAGGAGGCCGAGACGCCCATCCACGAGGCGATGCCGGCGGGGGAGTTGAAGGTGCCGGTGGTGTCGGCGACCGAGAAGAACACGAAGACCACCACCGCGGCGATGGCCGCGCTGACCGAGGGCCGCACGAGCATCCGCCGCCACAGCGGCTGGTGGCGCAGCCGCTCGTCACCGCCCACCGTGGTCGGGCCCTCGGCGGGGGCAGCCGTGGCCGGTGTGCCCGCGCTCATCGGGTGCCCTGCTCGGCCAGCGCGGCGACCGCAGCGGCGTTGTCCTTGGTGATGAGGGCCGGGCCGGTGGCCACCAGGCCCCCCGCGCCGACCTCGTTGCGGTTGCGCACGGCGAGCTCCAGGAAGGTGACGGGCAGGTACCCCTGCAGGTAGGGCTGCTGGTCGACGGCGAAGAGGACCTGGCCGGCCTCGACCGCATCCAGCACGTCGGGCGAGAGGTCGAAGGTGGCCAGCGTGCGGTCGCGCCCGGCGACCTCCTGGATGGCCGCGGCCGCGATGTCGGGGTCGAGGGTGAGCACGGCATCCGGGTCGTTGGCGTCCATGGCGGCGCCGATCTCCCGGGCGGTCTGGCCGGGGTCCCGGGCGCCGGTCACCTGCACGCGGACCAGCTCGCCATCGAGGCCCTCCTCGGCGCCGGCGCAGCGCTCCTGCAGGCCGGTGTTGTTCTGCTCGTGCACGATGCACAGCACCGTCGTCGCGCCCGCCTCAGCCAGGGCCTCCCCGGCGGCCACGCCGGCCGCCCGCTCGGACTGGCCCACGTGCGTGATGATCCCCTCGCGGGCCTGCGCGAGCTCAGCGCCGGAGTTCAGCGTGATGAGCGGGATGCCCTCGGCCTCGGCCCGGTCCAGCGCGCCCCCGATGGCCCCCGGGTCGGGAGCCGAGACGGCGATGGCGTCGGCCCCCTGGTTGATCGCGGCGTTGATCATCTCCGACTGCAGCCGCACGTCGCCGGCGGAGCCCTGGTAGTCCAGGGTCACCTCGGGCAGGGTCGCCGCGGCGTCCTCGGCCCCCCGACGCACCGTGGACCAGAAGCCACCCGCGTCGCCATGGGTGATGACGGCGATGCGCATCGGACCGGTGTGCGGGGCGTCCGTGGCGCCGCCGCTCGACGAGGCCCCCGAGGTGGGATCGACCGTGCACCCCGCGAGCGCCGGCAGGGCGAGCAGGCCGGCGGCCAGCCCGGCGACCAGCAGCGCGCGGTGCCGGTGCCGGCGGGGCGCCGGTCGGGCGGGGGGCACGGGCATGGGCACCTTCCTGGGCTCGCCTGCGCTGGGGCGGGGCCCAGCGTGGCAGAAAGGCGCTGTGAGGCGCGCGAGATCGCGCGGTCGCGGCGCGGTCGGGTTCGCGCGCTGGCTCGCGCCCTGGCTTTCCGCCCCCCATGTGCGCGCGGCTCCCCGCTTGCCGTTTGCGCCGGGTTTCGGTGTCGATGGGGCGCGCAGGCCCGGCGCACGTCGCGTTCGCACGGGCAATCCCGGCGCAAATGCGCGGAGTGGGGCCGCAAATGCGCGGAGTGGGCGGCAGGGGCGCGCGGAGTGGGCGGCAGGGGCGCGCGGAGTGGGGCGGCGGCAGCAGAGGCGAGGGGGGTCGGGAGGCCAGGCGGGCAGGGAGCGAGGTGGCGGCAGGAGAGGTGGGCGCAGCCGGCGGGCGGCGCTAGTGCATCTGGCCGCCGTGCTCGCGCTCGGCGTCCAGGCGCGCGGCGTACGCCGCCACCTGGGTCCGCCGCTCCATGCCCAGCTTGGCCAGCAGCGAGGAGACGTAGTTCTTCACGGTCTTCTCGGCCAGGTGCAGGTGCTCGCCGATCTGTCGGTTCGTCATGCCCTCGCCGATGAGCACGAGGATGCGCCGCTCCTGCTCGTTGAGCTGCTCGATCTTGGAGTCGGTGCGCGCGCCGCTGCGCAGGCGCTCGAGGACGCGCTGGGTCGCGCGGGGGTCCAGCAGGCTGCGCCCGGAGGCCACCGAGCGCACCGCCTCGACCAGGTCGTTGCCCTTGATGTCCTTGAGCACGTACCCCGCCGCGCCGGCCATGATCGCGTCGAAGAGCGCCTCGTCGTCGGCGTACGACGTGAGCATCAGGCACTTGAGCTCGGGCAGCATCGAGCGGGCGTCCCGGCACACCTCGATGCCGGTGCCGTCGGGCAGGCGCACGTCGAGCACCGCGACATCCGGGCGCGCGGCCGGGATGCGGTGCAGGGCGTCGGTGGCCGAGCCGGCCTCGCCGACGACCTCCATGTCCGCCTCGAGGCTGAGCAGGTCGGCGATGCCGCGCCGCACCACCTCGTGGTCGTCGAGCAGGAACACCCGGATCGTCATGGGGGCCAGTGTGCCGCACGGCTGCCCGGACGGGGCACCTGTCCAGCATGTGGACACTCCGCCGGACTCGATTTGGTGCCGGACGGGCGCGGCCGTAGCCTGCAAGCACCTTCGCAGGAGGCCCATACCACAGGCCCTTTCCGCTGGGAGCACCGTGTCCGGAGTTGACGTGTCCACCGCCCTCGGGGGCAGGGACACGGCGGTCCGGAGCGGCCCCTGCCCATGCCCGCCGGCGCCGCGGGGACCGGTCCGGGGGGCGATCGCATGACCCTGCTCGTCCTGGGCGTGAGCCACCGCAGCGCCCCGCTGGCGGTCCTCGACCGGCTGGCCCTGACCCAGGACGCGGCCGACCGCCTGGCCGCGGACGCCACGGCCCACGACGCCATCGCCGAGGCCATCGTCGTCACGACCTGCAACCGCGTCGAGGTGTACGCCGACGTCGCACGGTTCCACCCGGCGGTGACCGAGCTGGGCGACCTGCTGGTGAAGGCCACGGGCGCGCAGCGGGCCACCCTGCTCGAGCACAGCTACCTGCACTTCGACTCCGCTGCCGTGGCGCACCTGTTCGCCGTGGCCGCCGGCCTGGACTCGATGGTGGTCGGTGAGGCGCAGATCCTGGGCCAGGTGCGCGCCGCGCTGGTCCGCGGCCAGGACCATGGCACCGCCGGACGTGCCCTGAACCGGGTCGTCCAGCGCGCCCTGCGCGCGGGCAAGCGGGTGCACACCGAGACCGGGATCGACCGCTCGGGCCAGTCCGTCGTGTCCGTCGCGCTCGACTCGGCCGCCGCGCACGTCGGCGACCTCGCCCGGCGCCGGGTGCTGGTGGTCGGGGCGGGCTCGATGGGCTCGCTCGCCGCGAGCCTGCTGGCCGGCCGCGGGGGCTGCGACCTCGTGGTGGCCAACCGGACCCGCTCGGCGGGGGAGCACATCGCCGCCGGGGTCCCGGGCGGGCGCGCCGTCGGCCTGGCCGACCTGCCCGCCGAGCTCGCGCAGGCCGACGTGGCGGTCTTCTGCACGGGCGCGCAGGACCTCGTCCTGGATGCCGACGCCCTGACCCGGGCACGGGGCGGCCGGCGGGACCCGCTCGTGGTGCTCGACCTGGCGCTGCCCCACGACACGGATCCCGCGATCGCCGAGCTCCCCGGTGTCACCCGCGTGGACCTGGCGTGGCTGGCCCGCCACCCGGCCGCTGCCGCCAGCGAGGCCGACGTGGCCGAGGCCCGCCGGCTGGTCGCCGACGAGGTGGCCGCCCACCTGGCCGACCTGGCCGGCCAGCAGGTGGAGCCGACCCTGGTCTCCCTGCGTGCCCACGCGGGCAGTGTCATCGACGACGAGATGGCCCGCCTGCGGCTGCGCCTGGCCAGCGCCGACGACGCGACGATGGCCGAGGTGGAGCGGGGCATGCGCCGCGCGTTCGCCCGCCTGCTGCACAACCCGACGGTGCGGATGAAGCAGCTGGCCGCCGAGCCCGGCGGCGACCGGTACGCCGCGGCCCTGTCCGCGCTGTTCGACCTCGACCCCGCCCTGCCGGCCTCGGTGCTCGACCCGACGGCTGACCTCGATCCGCAGCAGGGGCCGCGATGAGCCAGGTCCCGATGCCCCCCGCGGCGCAGCCGTCACCCGCCGCCCCGTCGCCCGCCGCCGCGCCCCCCCTGCGCCTGGCCACCCGCGCCTCAGCCCTGGCACTGGCCCAGTCCCGCGCGGTCGGCGAGGAGCTGGCCGCGCGCACCGGGCGGGTCCTCGAGGTCGTCGAGGTCACCACGCAGGGCGACGTGGACCCGGGCTCGCTGACGACCATCGGGGGTGCGGGCGTGTTCGTCGCCGCGGTCCGGGAGGCGGTCGCCGCCGGCCGCGCCGACCTCGCCGTGCACTCGCTCAAGGACCTGCCGACCGCACCGGACCCGCGGCTGCGGCTGGCCGCCATCCCGGTGCGCGAGGACCCCAGCGATGCCCTCGTGGCACGTGGCGTGGGCACGCTGGCCGCCCTGCCCACGGGCGCCCGGGTCGGCACCGGCTCGCCGCGCCGTCGCGCGCAGCTCGCCGCGGCCCGGCCCGACCTGCAGGTGGTCGACCTGCGCGGCAACGTCGACACCCGCATCGCGCACGTGGACGGCGACCCCTCCCGGGGCATCCACGCCGACCTCGACGCGGTGGTGCTCGCCGCGGCCGGGCTGCACCGCCTCGGCCGGACCGACCGGATCTCCGGGCTGCTCACGCACGCCGAGATGCTGCCCGCCCCCGGACAGGGCGCCCTGGCCGTCGAGGTGCGCGCAGGGCTGGCCGAGGAGGACCCGACCGCCGGACCGGCCCTGCTCGAAGCGCTGACCGGCCTCGACGACCCCGCGACCCGGGCCTGCGTGACCGCTGAGCGCGCCCTGCTCGCCGCCCTCGAGGCCGGCTGCTCGGCACCCGTGGGCGCCCTGGCGCAGCTGGCCCCGGACGGGCTGACGCTGCGGCTGCAGGCCGTGCTCGCGACCGCACACGGCCTGCTGCGCGAGACCGCCGACGGGCCCGCCGACCAGCCCGAGGCCCTGGGCCGCGGCCTGGCCACCCGGCTGCTCGCTGCCGAGGCCGCCGGGGCCGCGGGCGGATCGCATGACGACGCGACGACCAGCACGACCAGCACCAGCACGACCAGCACCAGCACCCGCACGACCGACCCGGGCCGCGACGGCCGGCCCGGGTTGCCCACGACCGGAGGGAGCCCGACCCCATGAACGCCACCACAGGCCTGCCCACTGCCCAGGTGTCCCTGGTCGCGGCGGGACCCGGGGACCCCGGACTGCTCACGGTCTGTGCCGTCGACCGGCTGCACCGCGCCGACGTCATCGTCACCGATCCCCAGTGCGAGGGGCTGGCCCGTGCCAACGCCCGCCCCGACGCGCAGGTCGTCGTGGCCGTCGACGAGGCCGGCCAGGTGGCCGACCACGCCGAGCGGGTCCGCCTCGTGCTGGCCCCCGCGGGCGACGGCCGCGCGGTGGTGCGGCTCATGGCCGGCGACCCGGTGCTGGACGGCTCGCTGGCCCTCGAGGCCGGTGCCCTGGCCGATGCTGGGCTCAGCTACGAGGTCGCGCCCGGGGTCTCCACGGTGACCGGCTCGGCGGCCTACGCCGGCTTCGCGCTGACCGGCGGGCGGGCCCGCGAGGTGCGCGTCGTCGACGCCCAGGACCCCGAGGTGGACTGGACCGGCCTGGCCGACCCGCACGCGACCGTCGTGGTGCTCGACGGTGCCGAGCGGGCCGTGGAGATCTGCCGGCTGCTGGTCCTCGGCGGGCGCGACCCGCGAACCCCGGTGGCCGTCACCCGCAACTCCACGACCGTCGACCAGCGCTCGATCCTCACCACGCTGGCCGACGTCGCCTCGGCCCTGCGCGCCGCCAAGGGCGAGGTCGGGCCCGGCGTGCTCGTCGTCGGCGAGGTGGTCGGCCAGTGCCGGCAGCTGGCGTGGTTCGAGACCAAGCCGCTGTTCGGCTGGCGCGTGCTCGTCCCGCGCACCCGGGAGCAGGCCGGGGCGCTCTCCGAGCAGCTGCGCAGCTACGGGGCCGTGCCGGTCGAGGTCCCGACCATCTCGGTGGAGCCCCCGCGCACCCCGCAGCAGATGGAGCGTGCGGTGCACGGCCTGGTGTCCGGGCGCTACCAGTGGGTCGCCTTCACCTCGGCCAATGCCGTGCGCGCGGTGAAGGAGCGCTTCGACCAGTACGGCCTGGACTCCCGCGCGTTCGCCGGGCTCAAGGTCGCCGCCGTCGGCGAGCAGACCGCCGCCGCGCTGCTGGCGTTCGGCATCGTCGCGGACCTGGTTCCCTCCGGGGAGCAGTCCAGCGCCGGCCTGCTCGACGAGTTCCCCGAGTACGACGCCGCGTTCGACCCGATCAACCGGGTGTTCCTGCCGCGCGCGGACATCGCCACCGAGACCCTGTCCGCCGGCCTGACCGCCCTGGGCTGGGAGGTCGACGACGTCACCGCGTACCGCACGGTGCGTGCCGCACCGCCGGCGGCCGAGATCCGCGACGCGATCAAGGGTGGCGGCTTCGACGCGGTGCTCTTCACCTCGTCGAGCACCGTGCGCAACCTCGTCGGGATCGCGGGCAAGCCGCACTCCTCGACCGTGGTGGCGTGCATCGGCCCGCAGACCGCCAAGACCGCCGAGGAGAACGGCCTGCGCGTGGACGTCCTGCCCGAGACCGCGAGCGTGGCCGCCCTGGCCGCCGCGCTGGCGGCCCACGGCGAGGCGCTGCGCCGCAGCGCCCTCGAGCACGGCGAGACCGCGTGGCGGCCGGGTCGCCGCCGGGGCGGTCCGCGGCGCAAGGCGACCTGATCGTGGGCTATCCCGACGTGCGTCCGCGGCGGCTGCGCGCCAGCCCGGCGATGCGCCGGCTGGTGGCCGAGACCCGGTTGGACGCCGCGTGCCTCGTGCTGCCGCTGTTCGTGCGCGAGGCCGTGGACGCCCCGATCCCGATCGGGTCGATGCCCGGGGTCGTGAACCACACCCGGGCCAGCCTCGTGGAGGCGGCCCGGGCGGCGGCGTCGGCCGGTGTGGGGGGCGTCATGCTCTTCGGCGTGCCCGCCGAGCGCGACGCGGTGGGCTCGGGGGCCACGGATCCCGACGGGATCCTCAACGCCGCCGTGCGTGACGTCGTGGCAGCGGTCGGCGGCGACCTCGTCGTGATGGCCGACCTGTGCCTGGACGAGTTCACCGACCACGGCCACTGCGGGGTGCTCGCCGACGACGGCACCGTCGACAACGACGCGACGCTGGCCCGCTACGCCGACATGGCCGTGGCCCTGGCGCAGGCCGGCGCCCACGTGGTCGGCACCTCGGGGATGATGGACGGCCAGGTGGCGGCGGTGCGCACCGCGCTCGACGCCGCCGGGCACCGCGACACCGTCATCCTGGCCTACGCCGCCAAGTACGCCTCCGCCCTCTACGGCCCGTTCCGCGAGGCCGTCGACTCGGCGCTGGTCGGCGACCGGCGCACCTACCAGCAGGACCCGGCGAACCGTCGGGAGTCGCTGCGCGAGGTGGCCCTCGACGCCGCCGAGGGCGCCGACATCGTCATGGTGAAGCCGGCCGGCACCTCGTTGGACGTGATCGCCGACGTGGCCGCCGCCGTCGACCTGCCGGTCGCGGCCTACCAGGTCTCCGGCGAGTACGCGATGCTCGAGGCGGCCGCCGCCAACGGCTGGATCGACCGCGAGCGGGCGATCCTGGAGACGCTGACCGTCATCCGCCGCGCCGGGGCCGACCTCGTGCTCACCTACTGGGCCGCCGAGGTGGCCGGCTGGCTCGGCGCGGGCCAGGACGAGGTCCTGCGCGGCCACCGCGGGGCCGTCCCCGGCGGACTCCCCCCGACCCCCGGCGAACTCCCCCCCACCCCTCGCGAACTCTCCGCACGTGACGCGAACCTCCGCGAATTCCGGGAGATGCCGACAAGATCGGGAGCGTTCGCGGTGGCGGGCGAGGGCGTCGGCGGTGCAGCGGCTGAGGGCGGGGTGCCGACCGGGGCGGCGGGGGACGGGGTGCCGGCATGACCCCGATGCCCAAGCCGCCGGACGAGACCACCCGCGCCCGGGCCCTGCAGGCGGCACGCGCGCGGGCGGCGGCGGCCCTGCCCGGCACCGAGCCCGTGCAGCCGGTGCTGTCCCAGGCCTGGTTCGACCGGGCCCTGGCCGTCGCACCGGGCGGGGTGAACTCGCCGGTGCGGGCGTTCCGGGCGGTGGGCGGCACGCCGCGGTTCATGGTCTCGGGCTCGGGGCCGTGGATCACTGACGTGGACGGCCGCACCTACCTGGACCTGGTCGGCTCGTGGGGGCCGATGATCCTCGGCCACGCCCATCCGGCCGTCGTGGACGCCGTGCAGGCGGCCGTCTCGCGGGGGCTGTCGTTCGGCACGCCTGGCCCGGCCGAGGTGGAGCTGGCCGAGGAGATCGTGCGGCGCGTGCCGCCGGTGGAGCTGGTCCGGCTGGTGTCCAGCGGCACCGAGGCCACGATGTCGGCGATCCGGCTGGCCCGTGGGTTCACCGGCCGCGCGCTGGTCGTGAAGTTCGCCGGCTGCTATCACGGCCACGTCGACGCGCTGCTCGTCGCGGCCGGGTCGGGCGTGGCCACGCTGGGCCTGCCGGACTCGCCGGGCGTGACCGCGGCGCAGGCCGCCGAGACCATCGTGCTGCCCTACAACGACCTGGCGGCCCTCGAGGCGCTGTTCGCCGAGCGTGGGTCCCAGATCGCCGCGGTGATCACCGAGGCGGCCGCCGCGAACATGGGCGTCGTGCCCCCCGAGCCGGGCTTCAACGCCGCGATCGCCCGGCTGTGCCGGGCGTCCGGCGCGCTGTTCATCTCCGACGAGGTCATGACCGGGTTCCGGGTGGGCCCGGCCGGGCACTGGGGCCTCGACGGCGCGGTCGAGGGGTGGGCCCCGGACCTCATGACGTTCGGCAAGGTCATGGGCGGCGGGCTGCCCGCGGCGGCGTTCGGCGGGCGGGCCGACGTGATGGGCATGCTCGCGCCGGCCGGACCGGTGTACCAGGCGGGCACGCTGGCGGGCAACCCGATCGCGACCACCTGCGGCCTGGCCACGCTGCGGGCCTGCGACGCGGGCGCCTACGCACGCCTCGATGCGGCGGCCGCCCGCGTGCAGGCCGAGGTGTCCGCGGCGCTGTCGGCCGCCGGCGTCGCCCATCGCGTCCAGGCCGCCGGCACCCTGTTCAGCGTGTTCTTCACCGAGGGACCGGTCCGCGACGCGCTGGGGGCCATGGCCCAGGACGCCTGGCGGTACCGGGCCTTCTTCCACGCCATGCTCGACGCCGGGGTCTACCTGCCCCCGTCGGCCTTCGAGGCCTGGTTCGTCTCCGCGGCGCACCACGACGACGCGCTGGACCGCTTCGTCGCCGCGCTGCCGGCCGCCGCCCGGGCAGCCGCGCAGGCGGAGCCCCCGGAGGCTGGCGCATGATGGGCCATGTCCCCGTTGTCCCCGTTCGCGCCGCCGCCGCCGCCCGCCGCGCCCGCGTCCGCTCCGCCAGCGTCCATCTGCTGACCGGTGCCGCGGAGCGGACGTGCCCCAGCGGAGCGGACGGCCGGGCGGGCGGGCCGAGGGCCGGCGTGCCAGACGAGGAGCTGCGATGACCGAGCGCACCACGGTGCACCTGCTGCGCCACGGCGAGGTGCACAACCCGACGGGCGTGCTCTACGGCCGGCTGCCCGACTTCCACCTCTCCGAGCTCGGCCGGGAGATGGCGGTGCGGGCCGCGGAGGCGTTGGCCGGCCGCGACGTCGCGGTCGTCACCGCCTCGCCGCTGGAGCGCGCGCAGGAGACCGCGGCCCCGAGCGCGGAGGCGTTCGGCGTGCCGATCGGCACCGACGCGAACCTCATCGAGGCCGACAACGTGTTCGAGGGCAAGGTGGTCGGCGTCGGCGACGGCATCCTCAAGCAGCCGAGGGCGTGGCGGTACCTCTACAACCCGTTCACGCCGTCGTGGGGGGAGCCCTACCAGGTGGTGGCCGCGCGGATGCGGGCCGCGGTGCGCCGCGCCCGCGAGGAGGCGCGAGGCCACGAGGCGCTGCTCGTGAGCCACCAGCTGCCGATCTGGATCTGCCGCCTGGACGCCGAGAACCGCTCGTTCGTCCACGACCCGCGCAAGCGCCAGTGCAACCTGGCCTCGCTGACGTCGTTCACGTTCCAGGGCAACCGGCTGGTGGCCGTCACCTACCGCGAGCCGGCGGCCGACCTGGCCGCCCGTGCCTCGAAGGCGCGTGGCGCCTGATGCCACTCCTGACCCGCCCGCCCCGCGCTGCCGCCCCGGCCTCGGCGCGCCCCGGCGTGACCAGCGCCCACGCGACCAGCCTCCGCGCGGGGCGCCCCCGCGCGGCCCGGGCCGGGGTGGCGCTGGCCGCCGGCGTGCTGCTGCTCGGCCTGGCGGGCTGCGCCCAGGAGGTCGGCGCCGGCGAGCGGGTGAACGGCGACGCCGCCGCGCAGGGCTACGTCTCCGGCGACGGCTCCACCACGATCGTCGCCGAGGCCGACCGGGTGGCCGCGCCGGCACTCACCGGCCCGACCCTCGAGGGCGGCACGTTCGACCTGGCCGAGCACCGGGGGAAGGTCGTCGTGCTCAACGTGTGGGCCTCGTGGTGCGCCCCCTGCCGCGCGGAGGCCGACGAGCTCGCGGCGGTGGCCGAGGAGAAGGCCGACGACGGGGTGGTCTTCGTGGGGCTCAACACGCGGGACTCGGCAGCCCCGGCGGCCGCGTTCGTCGAGCGCTTCGGGATCCCCTACCCGAACGTCGTGGACAGCGACGGCACCAAGCAGCTGCTCTTCAGCGACACCCTGCCGCCCCAGGCGATCCCCTCCACGCTCGTGATCGACCGGGAGGGCCGGGTCGCCGCGCGGGCCATCGGCGAGGTGGACCGATCGCGGCTGCTGGGGCTCATCGAGCCGATCGAGGCCGAGGCCGCCTGATGGCCGGGCCCGTGCACGTGCTGCTCGCCGCGCCGATGGGCGTCGGCGAGACGGTCGTGTCCGGGTCGCTGGCCATCGCGATCCCGCTGGCGCTGCTCGCCGGGCTCGTGAGCTTCGCCAGCCCGTGCGTGCTGCCGCTCGTGCCCGGCTACCTGTCCTACGTCACCGGGCTGACCGGGGTGGGACTGCAGGGTGCCGAGGGCTCCTCTGCGGCGGGCGGTCGGCCCAGTGCGGCTGATGCCCACGAGGCCACGGCATCCCCAGGCGGCGGCGGGGTGGCCGTGGCAGCGCCCCCCGCAGCCCCCCAGCGCGCCCGGGTCGTCCTGGGCACGACGCTGTTCATCGCCGGGTTCAGCGCAGTCTTCATCTCCTATGGCGCCCTGTTCGGCGGGCTCGGGGCGACGCTGCTGTCCCAGCAGGACCTCATCACCCGGGTGCTGGGCGTGGTCGTCATCGTCCTGGGCCTGGGGTTCCTGGGCCTGGTCCCCGCGCTGCAGCGGGAGGCCCGGCTGCACCGGCGACCCTCCCGGGGGCTGTGGGGTGCCCCCCTGCTCGGGGTGCTGTTCGGCCTGGGCTGGACGCCCTGCATCGGGCCGACGCTGGCCGCGGTCCAGGGCCTGGCGTTCAGCGAGGCCTCGGCCGCCCGCGGGGCACTGCTCTCGCTGGCCTACTGCATCGGCCTGGGCCTGCCGTTCCTGCTCGTCGGCCTGGCGATGGAGCGTGGCCTCGGCGCGCTGGCCTGGGCGCGCCGGCACGCCAGGGCCATCCAGGTGGTCGGCGGCGTGTGCCTGGTGCTGCTCGGGCTGCTCATGGTGAGCGGTGCGTGGGGCTCGCTCATGAACGAGGCGCGCGGCTGGATCACCGGCTGGGAGGTGCCGCTGTGACCGCCGGGCCGCTGGACCGGGCTCGCGGGCCCCTCACCGATGTCCCCGACGATGGCTCGCCGATCGCGCCGCCGCCCGACTCGGGCCTGCCCGAGGACGCCGCCCTTGGCGCGGACTGGGGCAGCGCACGGCGCCGGCGCACGACCGGGATGGGCCCCCGGCTGGGCCCCATCGGCTGGCTGCGCTGGGGGTGGCGCCAGCTCACGAGCATGCGCACCGCCCTGGCGCTGCTGTTCCTGCTCGCGGTCGCCTCGATCCCCGGCAGCGTGCTGCCGCAGCGCGGCACCGACCCGATCGCGGTGGTCGACTGGATCGACGGGCGCCCGGAGCTCGGCGCCACGCTGGACCGCCTCGGGTTCTTCGACGTCTTCGTCGCACCGTGGTTCTCGGCGATCTACCTGCTGCTGTTCATCTCGCTGATCGGCTGCGTGCTGCCGCGCATCGCCGCCCATTGGCGCGCCATGCGCCAGCCGACCCCGCCGGCCCCGCGCCGCCTGGACCGGCTGGCCGGCGCCACCACCTGGCACACCGACGATGCCGGCGTGCTCGAGGCCGCATCGACCGTCCTGCGGGCGCAGCGCTGGCGGGTGACCCCGGGCCGCGACGGCGAGGGCGCGGTCGGTTCCCTCGCGGCCGAGAAGGGGTTCGCCCGGGAGACCGGCAACCTGCTGTTCCACATCGCGCTGGTGCTCATCCTCGTGGGCGTGGGCCTCGGCGCGGTGTTCGGCTGGAAGGGCACGGTCATC
Source organism: Candidatus Nanopelagicales bacterium (assembly GCA_025456015.1). Lineage (GTDB taxonomy): Bacteria > Actinomycetota > Actinomycetes > S36-B12 > CAIYMF01 > Prado023. Next base: position 8,320 of record JALOLK010000039.1, on the reverse strand, counting down.
GTCCGCGAGGGCAACGGGTTCGCCAACACCCTGACCCAGTACGACTCCTTCTCCCCCGGCCGACTGGCCTCCACCGAGGCGCTGCCCCCGTTCGCGTTCACGATGACCGACTTCGACGCCACGTTCGAGCGCGAGGGCTCGCAGCGCGGCGCCCCGCGGTCGTTCTCCGCGCAGCTGGCCTACACCCCGGAGCCGGGCGCCCCGGTGCAGTCCCGCGTGGTGACCGTGAACGAGCCGCTGCGCCTCGACGGGGCCAAGGTCTTCCTGGTCGGCCACGGGTACGCCCCGCACCTGCGGCTCACCGACGCCAGCGGGCGCGTGGTCTTCGACGACACGGTGGTGTTCCTGCCCCAGGACGGCACCTTCACCTCCACCGGGGTGCTCAAGGCCCCGGACGCCAGCCCGCAGCTGGGCTTCACCGCGATCCTGGCCCCGACCGCGATCATCGACGAGCTGGGGCCGCGCTCGGTGTTCCCCGCCCCGGACAACCCCGGCCTGTTCGTGTCGGCGTTCACCGGCGACCTGGGCCTCGACGACGGCGTGCCGAGCAACGTGTTCCAGCTCGAGACCGAGGACCTCGAGCAGCTCGGCCTCGAGGGCCTGGCCCCGGGGCAGTCCTGGGAGCTGCCGGACGGCGCGGGCACCCTGGAGTTCGTGGCCCTCGAGCGCTGGGCGTCGTTCACGATCGCCCATGACCCGGGCAAGGCCCTGGCGCTGGCCGGGTCGATCGCCGCGATCCTGGGCCTGATGCTGTCGCTGTTCGTGAAGCGCCGGCGGATCTGGGTCCGCGTGGACGCGGCGCCCTCGACGCAGGTTCTCCCGCACGGCGCATCTGCTCCCGTCACCACGGGAGAGGATCCGTCCGACGGGAGCATCTCGGCACCAGCTACCGTCTACCGGGTGCAGGTCGCGGGCCTGTCCCGGACCGAGGCCGCCGACGTGGTCGGCGAGGTGCAGCAGCTCGTGGTCCGCCTGGGCGGGCCGGTGAAGGAGGCCTCCTCGTGAGCCTGGCGCAGTGGAGCAACCTGTTCGTCTATGCGTCGATGGCGATGTACGCGCTGGCGTTCATCGCCTTCGCGGTGTCGTTCGCGGCTACGCGTCCCTCGCCCGACGCGGCGCCCGTCGAGGGCGCGGTGGCCTCGGAACCGGCCGCCGTGAGCGCCGGTGCCGGCGCGACGGCCGGGGCGGTGACGACCGCCGACGCCGCTGCCCGAGCCCGGGCCGAGGCCCGTGCCCGCTCGGCCCAGCTCGAGGCCGAGATGGCCGCCGAGGCCCGGCGCAGCCGCTGGGGCGGCGGGGGCGCGCCGGGGGGGTCCGACGAGGCGCTGGCGCCCGGGCGACGCGCGGCGAACATCGGCATGAGCCTGACGTGGCTGGCCACGGGGCTGCTCCTCGCCGGCCTGGTCGCGCGCGGGCTGTGGTCCGGCCGTGCGCCCTGGGGCAACATGTACGAGTACTCGCTGGCCTCGGCGCTGGCCATCTCCGGGGTGTTCCTGGCCTTCTCGCTGCGCCGCGACGTGCGCTGGCTGGGGCTGCTGGTCTCCGCGGCCAGCCTCATCACCCTCGGCATCGCGGTGCTGCTGCTCTACAACGACTCGCCGCAGCTGGTCCCGGCCCTGCACTCGTACTGGCTGATCATCCACGTCTCGGCGGCGATCATCTCCGGTGGCGCGTTCACGGTCGGCGCCGCGGCGACGGTCCTGTACCTCATCGCCGATCGTGCCGAGCGGGTCCCGGGGGCGCGGATCTCGCGGTCCATCGCCGCGCGGATCCCGGATGCCACGACGCTGGACACGCTGGCCTACCGCACGAACGCCTTCGTGTTCCCGCTGTGGACGTTCGCCGTGATCGCCGGCGCGATCTGGGCCGAGGACGCCTGGGGCCGGTACTGGGGCTGGGACCCCAAGGAGACCTGGGCCTTCATCACGTGGCTGGTCTACGCCGGGTACCTGCACGCCCGGGCCACGGCCGGCTGGCGTGGCCGCAAGGCCGCGGTGATCGGCCTCATCGGCTTCGCGAGCTTCCTCATCAACTACTTCGGCGTGAACCTGTTCGCCGGCGGCCTGCACTCCTACGCGGGGCTCTGAGTCGGCACCTGCTGCACGCCGGCGGCAGGACGCGTCGGTTCAGACCTGCGGACCCGGGTCCTGACCGGCGTCGGTGACCGGAGCCTGCGGTGCGGGTCGCGACCCCTCCGCCGCAGCGCGCCACTTCGCGTCCTGGGCCTGGCGACGGGCCAGCGAGGCCTCCAGGTTGCGGGCGGCGGCCTCGCGCTGGCGGGCGAAGACGAAGAAGCTGAGCACGGCAGAGACCAGCACCGCGGTGAACAGCAGCAGCCAGCCGCGCATCCCGACCAGCGCGAGCACGCCGCCGACCGTGACGAGCATGGCGATCCGCAGCACCGCGTAGCGCAGCCCGGCGTGGGGGACGGGCTGGGCAGCAGGCACCTCGCCCGTGGTAGCGGGCGGCGCGCCGGCCGGGGTGCCGGGCTCGCCGGAGGCGGCGTCGGTGCGAGGGTCGAGGGGCTCGGGGGAGCCGTCGGCGTCGGGCATGCCACGAGCCTACGTCGGCCGCCACGCGCTCGCCGGGGCCGCCCTGTGGTCGATCCAGGCGCTGGGTGGCCGCTTGCGCGGCGCGGGGTTAGCCTGAGGCTCACGCACGTCCGAAGGGGTTCACCCGTGGGCCGGTTCATCCTCGCGATCGCCGCCATCGCGCTGCACCTCTACACGCTCATCGACCTGTTGCGCAGCCGATCGCAGGACGTGCGCCTGCTGCCGAAGTGGCTGTGGCTGCTGGTCTGGCTGCTGCCGGTGCTGGGCCCAGTGCTGTACCTGCTGGCCGGCCAGCCGCGCGTCGGTCGTGCACCGGGTGGTGGTGGGGGCGGCCCCGGTGGGATCGCCGGCGGTCCCCGCCCTCGCGGCCCGGTCGCGCCGGACGACGACCCCGAGTTCCTCAAGCGCCTGGACGAGCAGTCGTGGGCGGCCCGCATGGAGCAGCTGCGCCGTCAGCGCGAGTCGGGTCGGGGTGCCGGAGGGGCCGGCCCGCTGCCCCCGGACGGGGCCCCCGGCCCGCAGGCCCCACCGCCCGCCCGCGCCCCGGACGAGGCCCCGGGGGAGGGCGCGACGCGGTAGGCGTGTCCCCCGAGGAGTCCCCGTCACCGCTGCGGCCGTCCGTGCTCGCCTCGACTGGCCATCGGTGGCCGGGATCGTTACCGTGCCCCGAAGTCGCACCCCCGGGGGGTGGGTGGTTGGAGGGGTAGGTCGTGGGCTGGTTCTCCCGTCGTGCTGCGCGCGCAACGTCGCTCGTGGGCGCCCTGGCCATCGTGGCACCCGGTGCGGTCGTGCTGGGTGCCGTGCCGGCCGCCGCAGCGCCCCCGGTGATCGCGCTGGCGAAGGCGGGCCCCACCCAGATCCTCGTGGGCGACACCGCCACGTACACCCTGACGGCGAGCAACCCGTCGGGCGCGGACCAGGTGCCCCAGTACAACCTGTCGTTCCGGGACGTCCTGCCCCCGGGCGTCGTCTACGTCGGGCCGACGACGCCGTCGGGCGCGGGCACGCCGCAGGTCTTCACGAACCGGCTGGTGGCCTCGGATCCACGCTCGGAGTACCAGACCCTCGTCTGGAGCAACGTCGCCGACCTGCAGGTGAGCAGCACCTCGGCGATCAGCTTCACGGTGCGGGCGGCTCGCGACCCGTGGCCGGTCAGCTCGTCGTTCCCGAACGTCGCCAACGCCTACACGAACGCCGATCCGCGGTTCGTCCCCAAGTTCGACGCAACCGGGACGGTGATCCCCGGCCCCACCAGCTTCACGGCCTCGGCCACCGCGGCCACCGTGAGCACCGGCGTGACCGCGTTCCGGATCGCGAAGTCGAGTGCCCCCACACCTGAGGGCGAGCTGCTGCGCGGCATCCACGACCACGTGGCCACCTACACGCTCACGGTCACCAACAACCCTTCCTTCGCCACGAACGCCGTGGAGATCCGCGACTACCTGCCCGCGGGGCTGGAGTTCCTCGGCTGCGGAACGGTCGACAACTCCACCTCCACCGCGCAGTACCCCGGTGGACTGGAGTACCCGACCGCGCCCAACCTGCGGGCGACGGCGCTGGTGCCCGACTGCCGCGTCCCGTTCGCCGTGGAGACGGTGGTCGACCCGCCGGCGGACGCCGGCCGCACCTTCCCCGCAGGGGTCTACACGAAGGTGACCTGGCGGATCGCCGACTTCACGCCGGGTCAGGTCAAGGAGATCGTGTACCGCGCCGGCATCCCGCAGCGCGCGAACGCCGGTGCCTGGCAGGCCACCTCCCCGGCCACCGGCACCGTCGCGCCCCCCGCCGTGAGCGGGGGCGGCACGGTCACGACCCAGCCCCCGCAGACGGCCAACCTGGACAACAACACCGGACCGTCGACGCGCGAGACCGGCACCGAGCAGGCCCTGACCAACATCGCCGTCGGCAACGGCCTGTACACCGGCCCCGTGCAGGGCCAGCCCGGCAGCGGCCCCTTCCCGGTCGCGAGCAGCACCGACCACACGGTCACGGCCGAGGACGTGGCGATGCAGAAGCGTGTCTCGCCGGGCACGTTCGACTCCTCCGGCGCGGCCCTGGCCACGTACACCCTCGAGCTGCAGGCCAGCGAGTATGTGACCGCGGATGGCATCACCATCACCGACGTCCTGCCCGACGGCGTGTGCCCGGTCTGGCGCAGCCAGACGCCGACGGTGACCGGCGCGCTGCCCCCCGAGTGCGGCACGGGCGGGGCCACGCAGGGCGCTGATCCGACGAACGCCATCCTGACCTCGGTGACTCGCAACCCCAACGGGACCTTCACGCTGGTCCTCAGCCCCGCTTCACTGCCGGCGAACGGGACTGTGACGATCACCTACCAGGGTCGGATGCGCACGGAGTACACGAGCAGCGGCCAGCCGACCAGCGCCGGCGACACGTACACGAACACCGCGTCGCTGGCGGCCACGACCACGGCACGGCCGGGAGTGAACCCGCCGCCCAACCCGGGTGGGCTGGCCGACCCGATCACCGTGGCCGACGCCTCCTCGGCGACCCAGTCGTCCACGCAGCCGGTGATCGACAAGCGCATCAAGCCCAACGTCTCGGGCGCCGCGGGTTACCGCTGCGAGGCGGGCACCGGCACGTTCACGCCCGGCTCGGCCATCACCCCCGCGGGCGCCGCCGAGTACGTGGACCCGGCCACGGCCACCCCGGCGCTCACGCCGCAGCAGATCACCTTCCGCAACGGCTCGGTGGTGTGCTTCCTGCTGCGGGTCGAGTTCCCGGGCCAGTCCCGGACGAAGAACCCCGTCATCACCGACTTCCTGCCAGCCGGCACGAGCTACGTGCCCAACAGCGCGGTCGTCACCCAACGGTCCACGCTGCAGGGCGCGGACGTGGCCTTCGACGTCGCCAGCGGCGTGCCCACCTGGCGGGTCGGCGCGGTGAACGGAGCCAACCGGTTCGCCCCCGAGGGGGCGGTCCTCGAGGTCGTGCTGGCCGCGCGGATCGACGACGCCGCCAGCGGTACCACGCCCGACCTCGTCGGCAACCTCATGAAGTTCCGCTCGGAGAACACGGCCGGGCAGGCCATCTCGCTGCGCGACCAGCTCGACCTCCAGATCGCCCCGCTGCCCCCGGTGTCGCTCGTGAAGGGCATCGCGCGGATCACCCCGCCCGGCGGGCCGGCCACCGACGTGAACGTCCCGCCCGCCGCTCCGAGCAACCAGGACGGGCGAACGGTTCGCCAGGGCGACGTCGTGCAGTTCCGCATCGACGTCACGAACACCAGCACGACGCTCGGCGACTTCGCCTCCTCGGTGCGCACCGTCGACGTCTGGGACCTGCTCCCGGTCGGCTCCGGCTGCGCGACCATCAGCAACCCCAGCGCTGCCGCGTTCTTCACGTGCGCGGACCCGGGCGCGCCGGGACCTACGACTACACCGTGCCGCTGGGCACGTCGGTGTCCGTGCGCCTGACCGACGACGCGGGCGTGCGCAGCTACCAGGCGTTCACGAACCTGCCGGGCCAGGCGGCCACGTACTTCCCGCAGAACAACATCGACCCCTCCGTGCCGGTGGCCGACCGGGACGCCCCCCGGGCCGACGATCCGTCGAACGTGGTCCTGCCCAATGCCACGGTCACCAAGACCTCGGTGACGTCGGTGACGGCGACGAACAACAACGTCGGCACCCAGGCGACGATCGGCGAGACCGTCACCTACACCTACGGCGTGACCATCCCGGCCCGGACCACGGTGTACGCGGGGGCGCTCACCGACGTGCTGCCGACCGGCTTCCTCATCAGCGGGCCGGCCACCGGCGAGTTCTGCCCGGTCCTGCCGCCCTCGGGGCAGCCCTGCGCCGCGCCGACGCCGATCACCACGGCGCCCGGCACGACGCTGCCCGGTGGGACGGTCACCCTCGACAGCGCCGTGGGGGCCCTCGCCTTCGGGCCCCGCTACGACAACACGACGACCACGGCCCAGCGCTTCTCGGTCACCATCCCGGTCCAGGTGACCCAGGCGGCGCTCGCCGAGTCGGCCAACGCCGAGGACCGCTCCAACCGTGCGGAGTTCCGCTCGACGCTCACCGCCGGCGGATCGGCCATCCCCACGCGCACGGCGACCCGGACGATCAACGTGCGCCAGCCGGCCCCTGTCGTGACGAAGGCGAACAGCACCACCGGCCCGGTGGCCGGCGGCGTCCCCGTGACGTTCACGGTGACCGCCCGCAACCAGGACCCCGACGGGACCACGACGAACCGCCCGCCGCTGTACGACGCCGTGCTCGTGGACTGCGTCCCGGCGCAGCTGCAGGTCGTGGCCGGCTCGGTCTCGGACGGGGGCACCATCGAGCCGGGCACCGGGACGAACGGATGCGCCGCCACGGCGACCCGGATCAGCTGGCCGGTGGGGACGGTCGAGCCCGGGGCCGCGATCCCGCGGACGTACCAGGCGCTGGTGACCCCCGCGGCCGTCGGCGGGGACATCTACACCAACACCGTCGGGCTGACCGGCACGAGCATGCCCGGCCCGGTGGCCGGTGAGCGCACCTACACGGCCAACGCGATCTCGGAGGTGGAGATCCTCGGGGCGGGCCTGTCCAAGTCGGTCGACAAGGACGAGCTTACCATCGGTGAGACGGCCACCTGGACGATCCGGGCCACGGTGCCCGCCGACGTGACCTTCTTCGGCGCGGCCCTGCTCGACACGGTGCCCGCCGGCGTCACCGACGTGGCGCTGCTCGACGTGACATGCCGCGCGCTCGGGGTCGACTGTGCGCCCCAGTTCCCCGCGCTGGGCACCCCGTTGCGGCCCTCGCCGACGACGGTGGACGGCAGCGTGCCGGTCACCTACGGGTGGCTGGTCGGTGACGGCCTCGCGGCGCCCGCGCCGCGGGTCATCACGCTGCGCTACACCGGCCGGGTTGCCGACCTCCCGTTGAACGTGGCCGGGCGCGACCTCGTGAACTCGGCACGGGCTGGGTGGTTCGAACGTCCGGTCGACCCCCCGACGGACGCCGGCCAGGCCTTCCCCCGCACGTCGCAGCCCGTCACCGCCACGTCGAACGTCGTGGAGCCGAGGGTGACCGTCGTGAAGGTGGTCAGCGATACCAGCCCGGACCCCGGCGACGTCTTCGAGTACACCCTGCGCGTCACCAACGGCCCGGGCAACGACCTCAGCGCGGCCTCCAACATCGTCATCCGCGACGTGGTGCCCACCGGCGTCGTGGTCAGCCCGGGATCGATCTCGGACGGGGGATCGATCGCCCCGCTGCCGGTCCCGAGCACCGGGGGCGGGACCATCACGTGGGACGCCACCGACCTGCCCGGTCCGCTGGCGCCGAATGCCACCGTCGAACTCACCTACACCGCGCGCCTGGCGCCCTCCTCGGACCTCACCGGCACGCCCCCGGCCAGCGTGCTGCGCAACACCGCGACCGTGGCCTCGTTCCAGTCCCTGCCCAGCGGCGGGCGCACCTATGCGGGTCCCTCGGCCAACGCCGACGTGACGCCCGCCTTCCCCCGCCTGCAGGCGGCGAAGGAGGCCACGGGTGGCCCGATCGCCTACCTGGGTGAGGCCTACACCTGGACGGTCAGCACCACGAACACCGGCTCCGCGACCGCCTTCGCCGTCGACGTGTTGGACCTGCTCCCGCCCAACTGGACCTATCTGGCCGACAGCGCGCAGGTGACCGTCGCCGGAGGCCCCGCGACCCTGCGCAACCCGACCATCGTGTCGGTCGGCGAGCGCCAGCGGCTCGAATGGTCGGACCTCGGCCAACTCGCGCCGGGCGCCGCCGCACGCG
>JALOLK010000113.1 GCA_025456015.1 Candidatus Nanopelagicales bacterium | reverse complement strand
CCTCGCCCGCCCCGGCAGCGGCTCCCCCGCCGCCGGCCGCCCCCGCCGGCGACGCGGTCATCGAGCAGATCCGCAAGCTCGGCGAGCTGCGCGACGCGGGCCTGCTGACCGCCGACGAGTTCGAGGCGAAGAAGGCCGAGCTGCTCGGCCGGCTCTGAAGCGAGGCATCCACGCGCGCACTGCCCGGCGCAGGCCGCTCAGAGGTAGGGCTGCAGCGCGGGCGGGGCCTGGTCGTCCATCTCGAAGGTCTGCGGCATGGGCGCGTGCCCGGCGAGGTGGAACCAGCGGACCAGGCGCCCGGCGCGCAGCAGGCGCGCGGCCCCCACCCCGTCGTTGAGGAAGCGCCGCGACAGCGCCACCTGGTGGCATGCCGCGGCCAGGTCGCTGACGAGCTCCTGGCCCTCGGGGACCTCGGACAGGGCGGCGATGGCCTCGGCGTCGGCGAACACCTCGCGCAGGTCACGCGACATCTCCGACTCGACCACCCCGCGGGTCACCGGGTCGCCCGGGTCGGCGTTGCGCGAGTTGCTGGCCGCTCGGGCCAGCACGATCGCGCTCGCCGGGTCGATCAGGCCCGAGGTCGCCAGGGCCTCGGCGGCCCGGGCGCGGCGCAGCAGCTGGGCGTCCAGCGCGCTGCGGGCCAGGTCGATGCGGATGTGCAGCCGATCGATCCGTGCCGCGAGGGCGCTCAGGCGCCACACGACGAACGCCACGACGAGCAGGACGAGCAGGACGAGCAGGGCCAGGCTGACGTCAACCTGCATCGGGACTCCCCCGGTCAGGGTTGGGCACGCGCCGCACCGGCCAGCGGCCCCACAGCTGGGTGGACAGGTCGGCGAACACCTTCTCGCCGCCCGGGGTCACGCTGTCGTAGACCGCCACGACCTGGCGGGCCACCCGTGACCAGTCGTACTGGGCGGCTCGGGCACGGCCGGCCACCTGCAGCGCAGCACGGCGCTGCGGGTCGCGCAGCAGGTCGACGAGCACCCGGGCGAGGTCGACCGGGTCCTCGTTGGCGAACAGCGCGCCGGCCCGGCCCTCGTCGAGCACCCGCTGGAAGGCCTCGAGGTCGCTGGCCACCACCGGGGCCCCAGCGGCCATGGCCTCGAGCAGGATGATGCCGAAGGACTCCCCGCCGGTGTTGGGCGCCACGTAGACGTCGGCCGAGTGCAGGGCACGGGCCTTGTCGTCCTGGCTCACCATCCCCAGGACGTGCACCCGGGCGGCCAGGGCCGGGTCCAGGGCGTCGCGCACCGGCTCGGCGTCGCCGGGACCGGCGACGAGCAGCTCCACGTCGGGCACCGCGGCGGCGACCGCCGGCAGCGCGGCCAGCAGCACCTGCAGGCCCTTGCGGGGCTCGTCGACCCGGCCCAGGAACATGAGCGTGCTGCCGCCGCGCGACCGGCCGGGCAGGGGCTCGTCGCCCGCGTAGAGCGAGCAGTCCACGCCGTTGGGGATGAGCACCGCGTCACCACCGGTGTACTCCACCAGCGAGGCACGCGCGTACTCGCTCACGGCGATGCGCGCGCGGATCTTCTCCATGGCACTGCGCACCATGGGGGCCGCGGCGTTGAGCTCCCGGCGGGAGGAGGCCAGGCTCGAGTGCCAGGTGGCCACGATCGGGCCCTCGGCGACCCAGACCGACAGGATGCCCAGGGACGGGCCGGCGGGCTCGTGCACGTGCAGCACGTCGAGGTCGGACTCCTTGATCCACCGGCGCGCCCGCGCGGCCGGGCCCGGGCCGAAGTTGATGCGCGCCACCGAGCCGTTCGAGCTCACGGAGATGGGCCGTCCGGCGCTGGTGACGTAGTCGGGCAGGGCCTCCTCGTCGTCGGCGGGAGCCAGCACCAGGGCCTCGTGACCGAGCCGCAGCAGGGCGCGGCGCAGGTCGTCGATGTGCACCGCGACGCCGCCTGGGGTGTCCCAGGCGTACGGGCAGACCAGGCCGACGCGCATCAGCCGCCCCCCGCCCCATCGCGCCCGGGCCCGTCCCGGTCGGCGGCCTCCCGCTCGGCCGCGTCGCGGGCGGCCAGGCGGTCCTGGTCGAGGTCGGCCAGCCACAGCCGCTGCAGCATGTGCCAGTCCTGCGGGTGCGCCCGGATCGCCCCCTCGAGGGCGGTGGCGACGGCCTGGGTCGCGACCCTGATCCGCTCGCTGCGCTCCCCCTGCGCCGGCGGCACCACCTCGGGCAGGACCACCCCCACGTTGCGCCCGCCCCGACCTGCGGCGCCATCGGGCTCCCAGTGCAGCCCGACCGGCAGCAGCACCGAGCCGGTGTCGATCGCCAGGGCCGCGGGCCCGGCCGGGAACCGGGTGGGCTCGCCGAAGAAGGTCACCGGCACGCCCTTGGCGGAGAGGTCGCGGTCGGCCAGCAGCGGGACGAAGCCCCCAGCGTCGAGAGTTCGGGCGAGCTCGTCGAAGACCCCGGGCTCGCCCAGGCCCAGGATCCGCATGCCCAGGGACTCGCGGTAGGCCAGGAACGCCTCGAAGAGCCTGGCCGGCTCCAGCCGCTCGGCCACGGTGACGACCTGGGCGTGCTGGCCGGAGAAGTAGGCCCCGGCGTGGTCCCAGTTGCCCATGTGGGCCAGCGCGGCGATCACCCCGCGGCCCCGACCCAGCGGCTCGAGGATGCGCTCGCTGGAGCGCAGCTCGAAGCTGGCGATCCGCTCGGCGGACCATCCGGGCATCCGGAACGCGTCGCACCAGTACCGCAGGTAGGAGCGCATGCCCTCGCGCGTCAGCTCGCGCAGCTGCTCGTCGGGCACCGGGCCCACGACGCGCGCGAGGTTGCGCTCGAGCTGGCGCACCGCACCCCCGCCGGAGCGCCACTGCTGGTCGGCGATCCGCTCGAAGAGCGCGTACGCCGCCGCCTCGGGCATGAGCCGCACGGCCCGCCAGCCCGTCGCGTACGCCAGGTAGGTGGCCGTCGCCGCGGCCGTTCCCGTCATCGCCGGGCCTCAGGCGCCCGGGTCGGTGTCCGCGTCGGGGCCCGGCGCGTCGGGGGCTTGCGGCGCGGTCGTCGTCGCCGCTCCGGCGGGCCGCAGCTGGCCCCGCACGTCGACGGCGCGCTGCACGATGGTGATCGTGACCAGGACCGCCAGCACGCCCAGCGCCGCCGTCATCGCCCAGGACAGCCCCAGCATGAACAGGATCGCCCCGAGGCCGACCACGATAAGCCGCTCGGCACGCTCGGCGATGCCGCCGTTGGCCGTGGCCCCGACGGCCTCGGCACGGGCCTTGGCGTATGGGATCGCCACCGCCCCGGCCAGGCAGGCCCAGGCCAAGTAGGTCGTCAAGGTGTCGCTGTGCCACGCGGCCCACATCACCAGCGAGCCGAACACGGCCACGTCGGCGACCCGGTCCATGGTCGCGTCCAGCCACGCCCCGTAGGGGCCCTGCGAGCCGGACAGCCGGGCCATCGTGCCGTCAAGGACGTCGGCGGCCACGAAGAACGTGACGATGAGCAGCGCCGGCAGGAACCGCTCCTGCGGGATGAGCCACAGGGCCGAGGTGACCGTGATCGCCGTGCCGATGACCGTCACGGCGTCGGCGCTCAGGCCGATCCGCAGCAGCGCCCGGGCGATCGGCTCGACCACGGGTGCGATGACGCCCCGGGCGTCGGCGTTGTTGAGCATCGCGGGGATGGTAGCGAGAAAGTGTGCCCCCGGGTGTGCGGGACGTAGGTCCTTCTTGCAAGGCTGGACCCCGGTCACCCCAACCTTCGACGAAAGGCGTCTCCCATGGCTGGAGCGAACACCGGGGCAGGTGGTGGTTCGGTCGTCGCACCGAGCAGCCCCGCCGACATCCGCAACGTGGTCCTCGTGGGGCCCTCCGGGGCGGGCAAGACGACCCTGCTCGAGGCGATGCTCGCCTCGACCGGGACGATCGCCCGGGCCGGTCGCACCACCGAGGGCACCACGGTGTCGGACTTCGACGAGGCCGAGGTGCGCCAGCAGCGCTCCGTCGGCCTGGCGCTCGCGCCGGTCGTCGTCGACGGGGTGAAGGTGAACTTCCTGGACACGCCCGGCTACGCGGACTTCGTCGGCGACCTGCGCGCGGGGCTGCGCGCCGCCGATGCGGCCCTGTTCGTGATCTCGGCGGTCGACGGCGTGGACGGCGGCACCCAGCTGCTCTGGGAGGAGTGCGCCGCGGTCGGCATGCCGCGCGCCGTCGTGGTGACCCGTCTGGACCACCCGCGGGCCGACTTCGAGGAGCTCGTCGCGATCTGCCAGCGCGTCTTCGGCGACGGCGTGATGCCGCTCATGCTGCCGATGGCCGGCGACGACGGTGCCCCGGCGGGGTTCATCGACCTCATCACCGAGACCATCCACGACTACTCCTCGGGCACGCGGGTGGACCGCCAGCCCGAGGACGCCCACCGCGAGCTCATCGAGAGCACGCGAGCGGCGCTCATCGAGGGGATCATCGCCGAGAGCGAGGACGAGACCCTCATGGACCGCTACCTCGCCGGCGAGCACATCGACACCGACACGCTGGTCGAGGACCTCGAGAAGGCCGTCGCCCGCGGCTCGTTCTACCCGGTGCTCGGCACCGCCAACGAGCCCGGCGGCCTGGGCACCGCCGAGGTGCTCGACCTGGTCCGCCGCGGCTTCCCCTCCCCGCTGGAGCACCCCCTGCCGCCGGTCACGACGCCCGAGGGCCAGCCGCGCGGGCCGCTGGCGTGCGACCCGGCGGGGCCGTTGTGCGCCGAGGTCGTGAAGACCACGACCGACCCCTACGTCGGGCGGCTGTCCCTGGTGCGGGTCTTCTCCGGCACGATCCGGCCCGACTCGATCGTGCACGTCTCCGGGCACTTCGCGGAGGGCCGCGGCCACGAGGACCACGACCTCGACGAGCGGATCGGCGCGCTGTCCAGCCCGCTGGGCAAGGTCCAGCGCACGATCGATCGCGGCATCGCGGGGGACATCGTCGCCGTGGCCAAGCTCACCCGGGCCGAGACCGGCGACACCCTGTCGGACAAGGACCAGCCGCTGCTCATGGAGTCGTGGGTCATGCCCGATCCGCTGCTGCCGGTGGCCATCGTGGCCAAGTCCAAGGCCGACGAGGACAAGCTGGGCCAGGCGCTGGGCCGGCTCGTCGCCGAGGACGCGACCATGCGGCTGGACCGCAACGCCGAGACCGGCCAGCTCGTGCTCTGGTGCATGGGCGAGGCGCATGTCGACGTGCTGCTGGACCGCCTGCGCAACCGGTACGGGGTCGCCGTGGAGTCCGAGGAGCTGCGCGTGTCGCTGCGCGAGACCTTCGCCTCCGCGGCGAAGGGCCACGGCCGGCACGTGAAGCAGTCCGGGGGCCACGGGCAGTACGCCGTGTGCGACATCGAGGTGGCCCCGCTGCCGGCCGGCTCCGGGTTCACGTTCGTGGACAAGGTGGTCGGCGGGTCGGTGCCGCGCCAGTTCATCCCATCGGTCGAGAAGGGCGTGCGCGCCCAGATGGAGCGCGGCGTCGTCGCCGGATATCCGGTGGTCGACATCCAGGTCACCCTGTTCGACGGCAAGGCGCACTCCGTGGACTCCTCGGACATGGCCTTCCAGACCGCCGGCTCGTTGGCGCTCAAGGAGGCCGCGGCGGCTGCCCAGATCGCGATGCTCGAGCCGGTGGCGCGGATCAGCGTGCTGGTGTCCGACGAGTACGTGGGCGCGGTCATGGGCGACCTGTCCGGCCGGCGCGGCCGGGTGCTGGGCAGCGAGCCGGGCGGCAACGGGCGCACCCTGATCAAGGCCGAGGTGCCCGAGCTGGAGCTGACCCGCTACGCGATCGAGCTGCGCTCGATGTCGCACGGCACGGGGACGTTCACCCGTGAGTACATCGGCCACGAGCCGATGCCGGCGCAGATCGCGAAGAAGGTGATCGACGCCTCGAAGCCCAAGGCCTGAGCCACGCCCGCCGAGGGGCCGTCCGCGTCAGGCGGGCGGCCCCTCGGCACGTCGGCTCATCGCCGTGGGCCGCCGAACCCGCACGCTCCCCGTCCATGATCCATTCGGGTTGCGGTCCCACATGGGACCAGAACCCGAATGGATCGTGCGGGGATCAGGCGGGCGGGCGCTTCGTGGGCTTGAGGGTCCAGAGGAAGCTGGCCTCCCCGGTGACCGTCCAGTCCTCGGTCGCCAGCGACACCTCGATGCGCCACTCCGGCCGCTCGCCGGCGTCGAGGCGGGCCATGATCGACTCCGGCGTCTGGTCCATGAGGGCCTCGGCGTACAGCGGCCCCATCGCGATCTTGCGGTACCGGATGGTCGACTCCACGGCCAGCGGGGTCGCCCGATGCAGCTGGCTGCCGAAGTTGCCCAGCACGATCGCCCCGGTCGCGGTCTCCGCGAGCGTGAACATCGCGCCGGCGTGCGGCCCGCCGATGTGGTTGTGGTACGCCGGCTGGTCGGGCAGGCGCAGCACGACCCGCTGGGGGGCGAGCTCGAGGAACTCGATGTTGAGCGTGCCCACCATCGGCACCGCCTTGGGCATCTGCGAGACCAGGTCGTGGAAGTCCATGGCCGCGACGCTACCCGGCGCCCGCCACGCCCCGGACGCCGGTCCCGGCCCTGCGCGGTAGCGTCCAGCACGTGCCCGAGGACCGCCGCGACGCCACCGACGCCGCACCTGCCGGCGCCGCGCCACGCCCGACCGTCGCGGTCTTCGACATCGACGGCGTCCTGGCTGACGTGCGCCATCGCCTCCACCACGTCGCCGCGCGACCCAAGGACTGGGACGCCTTCTTCGGTGCAGCCCCGCTGGACCCGCCGCTGCCCGAGGGCCTGTCCGCGGTCGCCACTGCCGCGCGGGCCGGGCACGCCGTGGCGTACCTGACCGGCCG
>JALOLK010000163.1 GCA_025456015.1 Candidatus Nanopelagicales bacterium | reverse complement strand
TCCGTGACGCGGCCCACGCGGTCGACCTGCGCGCGGCGCAGGAGCCGGGGCAGGCCCCAGCGGAGGACGGCGAGCCGCGCGACGCGGTGGCGGCCCCGCACACCGCGGTGGCCGACGACGACACCGACGAGCTGCCCGTCGTGGCCCTGGCCGTTCCACCCGCGGCGGCCGAGCCGGCCGAGGGCCCGGGGGACCCGGCCTAGGATTGGGCCCCGGCGAGCGCGGGGTCCGCACCCGCGCCGGAGCAGGCAGGTGGTGTCGTGGCTGGCCGCGTGCTGCTGTTCGGCTCCTACGACGCACGGCTGCACCCACGGGTCGCGGTCCTGCGTGAGGGCCTGGCGCAGCATGGCTGGCAGGTCGACGAGCTCAACGTCCCCCTGGGTGCCTCGACCGCCGACAAGGTGGCCGCGGCGACCTCGGCCGGCGCCGCGGTCGGCCTGGCAGGCCGGCAGGCCAGGGCGTGGCGCGGCCTGGTCGCCGGGCGGCGGCGGATCGCCGAGCCGCCGGAGATCGTGCTGGTCGGCTACCTCGGCCACGCCGACGTGCACCTGGCCCGGGCGCTGTTCCCCCGCGCGACCATCGTGCTGGACCACCTCGTCGGGCTGGCCGACACCGTCCGTGACCGCGGCCTCGAGCGCGGCCCCACCGGCCGCGCGCTGGCGCTGGCCGATCGCGCGGCCCTGCGGGCCGCCGATGTCGTCGTGGTCGACACCCCCGAGCAGGCCGCCATGCTGCCCGCCGACACCCGGGCCCGCGCGGTGGTCGTGCCCGTCGGGGCGTGGTGGTCTTCGTCGGGCTGTTCACCCCGTTGCAGGGCACGCCCACGATCGCGCGTGCGCTGGACCTGCTGCGCGGGCAGCCGATCAGCGCCACGCTCGTGGGCCAGGGCCAGGACCACGCCGAGGTGCGCGCGATCCTGGCTGATCATCCGGGAGTCACCTGGCACGACTGGGTCGACGCCGACGCGCTGCCGGGCCTGGTCGCCGGGCACGACGTGTGCCTGGGCATCGTCGGGACCGGCCCCAAGGCCCAGCGCGTCGTGCCGACGAAGGTCTACCAGGGCCTGGCCGCCGGCTGCGCCGTCGTCACGGGGGACACCCCCGCCGCCGAGGCGCTGGGCGACGGTGTGCTGCGCGTCCCGCCCGGTGACCACGCCGCGCTCGCCGAGACCCTGCTCCACCTCGCCACCGACCGGGAGGCCCTCGTCATGGCCCGACGCCGTGCCCGCGCGACCGCCGCGTCGCACACCCCCGAGGCGGTCACCGCCGCCCTCGACGCGCGCCTGCGCCAGCGGCCGTCGGGCCGGCCCGCGCTGCCGCCGCTGACGTTCAACGCCTGGCTTCGGTGGGACATCATCAGCGCCGAGCTGGCGCGCCTGGCCGTGCGCGACGTGCTCGAGCTGGGCCCCGGGGAGGGGGCCGCGGCGTGCCGGCTCGCCCCCGGCCGGGCCTACACCGGGGTGGAGCTCTCGGCCCGCACGCGGGCGATCACCGAGCAGCGGCTGGCCGCGCAGGGCAGCCCGGGCCGGCTGCTGGCCTCGATGGACCAGCTCGCCGACGACGAGCAGTTCGACCTCGTGTGCGCCTTCGAGGTGATCGAGCACATCGACGACGACGCGGCCGCCCTGGCCGCGTGGGCCGCCCGGGTGCGTCCCGGGGGGGCCCTGATCCTGTCCACCCCCGGCGGGCCCGAGCGGATGGGCCCGGCCGACCGGATCGCCGGGCACTTCCGTCGCTACGACCCCACCGCGCTGGCCGGGCTGGCGCGCGACGCCGGCCTGGTGGACGTGCGGGTGGTGCACGTCGGCTACCCGTTCGGCTACGCCCTCGAGGCGGTGCGCAACCGCGTGGCGGCCCGGCGGCTGGCGGCCCAGGGGGCGCCGCCGGCGGGCACGTTCGGCCATGGCCCGGCCGACCCCGGGCCCGACGGCGCCCAGGGCGGCGACCCGGACCTCGCCTCCTTCACCGAGGGCAGCAGCTCCTTCCTGCAGCCCCCCGCGTGGGCCGGGCCGGCGACCCGCCTGGCCACGGCGCCCGGCCGCTGGGCGCAGCGGCGCTTCCCCGACCGTGGCCCCGGCCTGGTGCTCGTCGGGCGCGCCCCGCTGGCCCCACCCGCGTGAGCGGATCGACGCCAACGGCCCCCCGTCGGGCCGGCCTGCGCGGCCGCCTGGGCGCGGTGCTGCTCGGGGTGGCGGTCGTGGCGGTGGGGCTGGCCCTGTGGCGCAACTGGGAGGCCGTGCGCGCCGACCTGGGGCAGCTCGGGTGGCAGGACCTGCTCGCCTCGGGGATCGCCGGGATCGTGGCGGTGGCCTGCACGGGCCTGGCCTGGCGTGCGGTCGTGGGGGGCCTGGGCCACCCGGTGGCGCTGGGCCCGGGGATGACGCTCTACAGCGCCGGCCAGCTGGGCAAGTACGTGCCGGGGGCGGTCTGGGTGGTGGCCATCCAGGCCGAGCTCGGCCAGCGGCTGCGGATCCCGCGAGCGGTCATGGTGCTCAGCTACCTCGTCGCGGTCCTGGTGGCCGTGGTGACCGGTGGGCTGGTCGGGCTGCTGGCGCTGACGGGGGCCGGCCGGCGCGACGTGGCCGGGCTGGCCCTGGCGCTGGCGGGGGTCGCGGTCGTGCTCGCGCTGGCCGTCGCGCGGCCCGCGGCGGTGAACGCCGCGATCCGGTGGGTCGCCGGCCGGCTGGGCCGACCGCTGCCGGAGCTCGCGCTGCCGGGCCGGGTGCTCGCCACCGCGGGGGCGTGGGCGAGCGTCGGGTGGCTCGCCTTCGGCCTGCACGCCTGGCTGCTGGCCCGCCCGCTCGGGGCGGGCGCCGAGCTGCTCGCGCCGGTCACCGGGGCGTTCGCGCTCGCGTTCGTCGCCGGGCTGCTGCTCGTGCCGCTGCCGGCCGGGGCCGGCGTGCGCGAGGCCGTCCTCGTGGCCATGCTCGCGGGC
>JALOLK010000038.1 GCA_025456015.1 Candidatus Nanopelagicales bacterium | reverse complement strand
ACGGGATCCACGACCTCGGCCCCGGCCTGGGCCTGCGCGGCGTCGTCACCGACCGGCGCCTCCTCGGCCTCGCCGGACGTGACGTCCTCGACGGCGACGTCCTCGACGGCGACGTCCTCGACGGCGACGGCCTCGACCGCGACATCCCCGAAGACGACGTCCTGCGCGTCCTCGGCCTGCGCGTCCTCGGGTGCGGCGGGCGGCTCCGCGACGGCCGTGGCGAACGGGTCGGGCGCGTCCTGCGCCTCGCCGACCGGCGCGGCGGGGAACGGATCGACCGCGACCGGGGCATCAGCGGCATCGGCGGCCGCCACGGCAGCCGTCCAGTCGAATGCGGCGGCGCCGCCCTCGGGGGCGTCGAACTCGTCGGTCGTTCCTGGCACAGTCGTCCTCGCAGGTCTCGGGGGTGCCCGGTCCCCGGCCTCAGCCGAAGATCTGCAGCACCAGTCGGGTGAACACCAGGTCGTAGACGCCCACGATGGCGGTGACGACGGCCACGAAGACGATCACCACCCAGGTGTAGGTGATCAGCTCCTTGCGCGTCGGCCAGATCACCTTGCGCAGCTCGGCGACCATCTGCCGCAGGAACAGCGTCAGACGCGCCCAGAGGCTCGGCTTCGCCGACGCGGGACGCAGGCGTCCCGCCTCGCAGGGCCGGAGGGACTTGAACCCCCAACCGCCGGTTTTGGAGACCGGTGCTCTACCAATTGAGCTACGACCCTTTGGACATGTGGTCCGGGCACGCTCCCGCAGGGGTGCGCGACCCGGTCGTCCCAGTGTACGGCCCGACCCCCGGCCCGGACCAAATGCGCACGCCCCGGCGGGGGGCCCAGCGGTGGGCCGCGCTCACTACCATGACCCGCATGTCCGCCCAGCACCGCGTCTCCGCCCGCATCGGCGCCATCGCCGAGTCCGCCACCCTCGCCGTCGATGCCAAGGCCAAGGCGCTCAAGGCCGCCGGCCGGCCGGTCATCGGGTTCGGCGCCGGGGAGCCGGACTTCCCCACCCCTGACTACATCGTCGAGGCCGCAGCGGCGGCCTGCCGGGACCCCCGGTGGCACCGGTACACCCCGGCCGGCGGGCTGCCCGAGCTCAAGGAGGCGGTCGCTGCCAAGACGTTCCGCGACTCCGGCCTCAAGGTGGCGCCCAGCCACGTGCTCATCACCAACGGTGGCAAGCAGGCGCTCTACAACGGGTTCGCCGCGCTGCTCGACCCGGGCGACGAGGTCCTGCTCCCGGCGCCCTACTGGACGACCTACCCCGAGTCGATCGCGCTGGCCGGCGGGACGCCGGTGGTCGTGCCCACGTCCCCGGAGAGCGGCTACCGCGCCACCGTCGACCAGCTCGAGGCGGCGCGCACCCCGGCCACGAAGGCCCTCGTGTTCGTCTCGCCCTCGAACCCGACCGGTGCGGTGTACTCGCCCGAGGACGTCGCCGCGATCGGGCGCTGGGCGGTCGAGCACGACCTCTGGGTGGTCACCGACGAGATCTACGAGCACCTCGTGTACGGCAGCGCGGAGTTCGCCTCGATGCCCGTCGAGGTCCCCGAGCTGGTGGACCGCTGCATCGTCGTGAACGGCGTGGCCAAGACCTATGCGATGACCGGCTGGCGAGTGGGCTGGCTCATCGGCCCGGACGACATCGTGAGGGCGGCGACCAACCTGCAGTCCCACGCGACCTCGAACGTCGCCAACGTCTCGCAGGTCGCCGCGCTGGCCGCCGTGTCCGGCGACCTCACCGCGGTGGAGGCGATGAAGGTGGCCTTCGACCGGCGGCGCCGGCGCATCGTGGAGCTGCTCTCGGCCATCCCCGGGATCATCTGCCCCGAGCCGGAGGGCGCCTTCTACGTCTACCCGTCGGTCGAGGAGCTCCTCGGCCTGGAGCTCCGGGGACGACGTCCGGCCACGTCGGCCGAGCTCGCCACGCTGATCCTCGACGAGGCCGAGGTCGCGGTGGTGCCCGGGGAGGCGTTCGGCACGCCCGGCTACCTGCGGCTGTCCTACGCGCTGGGCGACGCCGACCTCGAGGAGGGCGTGGCCCGGATGGCAGCCCTGCTCGGCGAGGCGCGCTGAGGCCTCAGAGCTCGCAGCCCACGAGCACGGGCTCGGCCTCCAGCAGGATGCCGAACCGCTGCTGCACCCCGGTGCGCACGGCGCGGGCCAGCTCGAGCAGGTCCGCAGCGGTGGCGCCCCCGCGGTTGGTCAGCGCCAGGACGTGCTTGGTGGACAGGCTCGCGGGCGCCCCGGGCCGTACCGCGAACCCCCGCTCGAAGCCCGCATGGCTGATGAGCCACGCGGCTGAGGTCTTGACGCGGCCGTCCGCCTGCGGGAACCGCGGTGCCTCGGCCGGCAGGCCCGCCGCGAGGTCGGCCGGGAGGACCGGGTTGGTGAAGAACGAGCCCGCCGACCACGTGTCCGGGTCGGCGTCGTCGAGCACCATGCCCTTGCCGCGGCGCAGCGCGAGCACCGCGGCGCGGACCTCGGCGGCGGGCGCCGTGGCCCCCACCTCGACCCCGAGGGTGCGCGCGAGCTCGGCGTAGCGGATCGGGGCGGCCTCGGCGCGCAGCGCCAGCCGGAACGTCACGTCGAGGACCACCCAGCGTCCCGGGCAGCGCTTGAGCACCGAGGTCCGGTAGCCCAGCTCCGCCTGCGCCGGGGCCATCGGGCCGACCACCCCGGTCCGCCGGTCGAGCACGGTGATGGCCTCGAGCAGGTGTCCGACCTCGGCGCCGTAGGCCCCGACGTTCTGGATGGGCGTGGCCCCGACCGTGCCGGGGATCCCGGACAGGGCCTCGAGCCCCGACCAGCCCTCGGCCACGGCACGGCCGACCAGCCCCTCCCAGGACGCACCGGCCGCGACCTGCACGAGCACGCCACCGCCATCCCGGCGCACCTGCACCCCGTCGGTTCGCACGACCACGAGCGTGCCCGGGAACCCGGCGTCGGCGACCAGCAGGTTGGACCCACCGCCGACGAGCAGCACGGGCTCGCCCACGGCGTCAGCGGCGGTCACGGTGCTGACCAGCTCCTCGGTGGTCGCTGCCGTGACGGTGCGGGCAGGAGGGCCTCCGACCCGCAGGGTCGTCAGCTGGGCCAGGGTCCGCGGTGCGCTCGGCGATCCGCTGCTCAGGTTGCCCCACCGCCCTGGCGCAGCTCGGGGTGGCGGCGCATGTAGCCGGCCTCGTCGTTGAGGTACGCGTAGTAGACCCCGATGAGGATGCCGCCGCCCACGAAGTTGCCGAGCAGCGCGATGGCGATGTTCCCGGCCGCGGGCAGCAGATCCAGGCCCTCCTGCAGGCCGACGACGCTGAACAGGACCGTGTTGGCGACCGAGTGCTCGAAGCCGAGGTAGGCGAAGACGAAGACCGCGGCGATCATCGCGATCGCCTTCATCAGGTCCTCCTTGATGGACCCGTTGTAGGCCATGAGCATCGCGAGGTTGATGAAGAAGTTGCAGAAGACGGCACGCACGAACAGGTCGACCCAGCCGCTCGGGCCGTCGGTGATGTAGGCCAGCTTGTGCGCGACGCTCTCCTCCATCAGGCCCATGGCCTCCACGGAGATGATCGAGGACAGCGCGATCATGCCCGCCAGGGCCAGCCCGCCGAGGAAGTTGCCGAGGTAGCACAGGCCCAGGACGCGCGAGCTGGCCCGCGCGGACACCCGGCGGAAGTAGTGCCCGATCGAGATGATCATCATGTTCGAGGTCAGCAGCTCGGACTTCGAGAAGTAGATGAACACCAGGGCGAAGCCGAAGAACGCCGAGCCGAGCATCCTGCCGATCGGGAGCAGGTCCTCCTGGGCCCCGAGGTCGATGGCGTCCATGCCGGCCTGGATCGTGTAGTTGCCGACGTAGAAGAAGCCCACGATGACGCCGGCCATCGCCGCGCGCATGAGGTAGCGGCGCTTGGTCTGCCCCGTCATCTCCGACTTGTACTCGAGCATGTCGAGCACCTGGGAGATGAACAGCTTGCCTGGGAAGAGCTTCTGGGTCTCCACGCCGACTCCTGCCTGGTCCGCTGCGGTCGCCGCGCGCGGCCATGCTACTGACCGGTCGGGCGCGAGGCCCCTCGACGCCGGGCTCGCGCACCCGTGCGACGATCGTTCGGATCGGGCCGACGAGACCAGGAGCGTGACCATGGCCGAGGAGCCGACCACCGCCGCCCCGGGGACCCCGGGTCAGGGCCCGGAGCCCGACCTCGCGGGATTCGCCCGCTTCATGGCCGCGATGAGCGGCGCGTTCCCGGAGAAGTCCTACCGCTGGACCAAGGCCAAGGAGCGCTCCTGCGACTGGCTCATCGAGCGCGTGCCGGCCGGGGCCAGGGGCGTCGACATCGGCGGCACCGAGTACCTGTGCGAGCACCTCGCGGCCAAGGGCTGCGACGTCACGTACTACGACTTCGTGGCGCCGCGCACGTTCACCGGCCCGGCCATCACCGACGACATGTTCAACGTGCTGCGCCACTTCGAGCCCGGCTCGCTGGACTTCATCACGACCCGGCACACGCTCGAGCACAGCTTCGTGCCGCTGTTCCAGCTGTGGGCCTACAACCAGCTGCTCGCCGACGACGGCCGGCTGCTGGTCACCGTGCCGGCCTACCACGACCGGTGGGTCTGGATGACCACGCACTTCCACTGCGTGCCGCCGGACAGCTGGCACATGCTGTTCCACCGGGCCGGCTTCCGGGTCGCCGAGTTCGAGATCGGCACGTGGAAGCCCCAGCAGCCGGAGTTCGTGGAGCACCGCTTCCTGCTGCGCGTGGAATCCCGCGAGCTGCGACTGGCCGGCCGGCCCGAGCGCACGCTGCGCACCCCGGACGCGTCACTGCCGGGCGGCTGGGCCATCGTGAAGCCGGAGCCGGACCCGGCGCTGCCGCCCGATGCTGCCGCCGCCCGGGTGCGCGCCGAGCACCCGCCCACGGGACAGGCGGCGATGGTGGGCCGGCGCCGCTGGTTCGGCCGCCGGGACTGAGGCGGACATGCGACGAGGGGAGCCCCTCGGGGCTCCCCTCGTGCGTGTGGACGTGGACCCGGCTGGGCGCCAGCCGGCCCGCCCCGCCGGTCAGGCGGTCAGCGGGTCTCCTTGTGCGCCGTGTGCTTGTTGCAGTTCGGGCAGTGCTTGCTCAGCTCGAGGCGGTCCGGGTCGTTGCGCCGGTTCTGCGCCGGTTCTTCTTGGTGATGTAGTTGCGGTGCTTGCACTCCTGGCACGCCAAGGTGATCTTGGGCCGGATGTCGGTGGCTTTGGCCACGGGACTGCACTCCTGTCGTCGCTGCGCCCTTGGCGGGCGGGTCCTGCTGGTGCGCCGTGCGGCGCCTGGTCTGGTAGCGGAGGCCGGACTTGAACCGGCGACACAGCGATTATGAGCCGCTTGCTCTGCCAGGCTGAGCTACTCCGCCCCGGCGAGCAGGGCCCGCAGGCCTGCTCTTCCGAGCCCCTTTACGGAATCGAACCGTAGACCTTCTCCTTACCATGGAGACGCTCTGCCGACTGAGCTAAAGGGGCAATGCCGCACAAGGGTACCCGACCGCCACCCACCGGGCGAAATCGCGCCGGCAGCGCGGATCCGCGCTCCGGGCGGCCCTGCGCAGGCCCCATCACCAGGGGTAGGTGACCCCCGTCAGGTCCTGGCTGACCGCCCAGAGCCGGGCTGCGCTGGGCAGGTCGCGGGCGGCTTGCGACGGGGTCTCGTAGCCCGGCAGGCCGCGCTGGTGGGCCAGGCCGGTGGGGCCCAGGAAGGCCCCACTCGGGACGTCCGGGTCGGTCGCGCCCATGATCGTGGGCCAGGCTCCCGCCTCAGCGGACTGGGCGAGCACCCGATTGCCCAGCCGCGACAGCGCCATGGCGATCCGGCTGCCCGACATCTGGGGCCCGACCGCCTGCAGGTTGGTCGCGGCGTAGCCGGGGTGGACCGCGATGCTGCGCAGGTCCGCGCCCGCGGCCTCGGCCCGGCGGTGCAGCTCGAGGGCGAAGAGCAGGTTGGCCAGCTTGCTCTGGCCGTAGACGGCCCACCGCTGGTAGCGGCGGGTGTGCTGGAGGTCGTCGAAGGCCATGCGGCCCATCCGGTGCACCCCGCTGGAGACCGTCACGACCCGGGCATCCGGGCGCAGCGCCGGCAGCAGCAGCCCGGTCAGGGCGAAGTGCCCGAGGTGGTTGGTGGCGAGCTGCATCTCGAACCCGTCGACGGTCTCCCGCCGGGGGATCGCCATGACGCCGGCGTTGTTCACCAGCACGTCGAGGCCCTGCGGGTGCGCGTCGGGCCACGCCTTGGCGAAGTCGCGCACGCTGGCGAGGTCGGCCAGGTCGAGCCGGGCGACCTCCACCGGGGCGCTGGCCGTGCGCTGCAGGTCAGCCGCCGCCGCCCCGCCCTTCACGAGGTCACGCACCGCGAGGGTCACCGCCGCACCCCGGTCGGCGAGCACCCGGGCCGCCTCCAGGCCGATGCCGGAGTTGCCACCGGTGACCACGATGGTCCGGCCGGTCAGGTCGGGGACGTCCGTGATGCTCCAGGTCATGGGCACGATCGTCGCACCCGGGTCCGGGGGCCGCACCAGCGCACGCCGGCCCCGATGCGACGAGGCGCCCGACCGGTGCGGGACCGGCGGGCGCCTCGGGCGCGTGGCGGGTGTTGGGTTCGAACCAACGTAGGCTGAGCCGGCAGATTTACAGTCTGCTCCCTTTGGCCGCTCGGGCAACCCGCCAGGGCGCGACCATGGTAGCCGCGGGCCTCGGTCGACTCCAAACCACCGCCGGTACTGCGGAACGACCCCCCGGCCCCGGCCCGGCTACCCTGCCGGCATGGCAGACAGCAGCTTCGACATCGTGAGCAAGGTCGACCACCAGGAGGTCGACAACGCGCTGAACCAGGCGGCCAAGGAGCTGGCCACGCGGTTCGACTTCAAGAACACCGGCACGTCGATCGCCTGGAAGGGCGACATGGCCATCGAGATCACCTCGAGCACGGAGGAGCGCGCCCGGGCTGCCCTCGACGTGCTCAAGGACAAGCTCGTGAAGCGGCAGGTCTCGCTCAAGGCCCTCGATGCCGGGGAGCCGCGGCTCTCGGGCAAGGAGACCCGGATCGGCTGCACGCTCAAGGCCGGGATCAGCCGCGACCAGGCCGCGAAGCTCAACAAGCTCATCCGCGACGAGGGGCCCAAGGGCGTGAAGTCCCAGGTCATGGGCGAGGAGCTGCGGGTCACCTCGAAGAGCCGCGACGACCTGCAGGCCGTGCAGCGGCTCGTCCGCGAGGCCGACCTCGACTTCGCGGTGCAGTTCGTCAACTACCGGTGAGCCTGCCGGCGGCCGGGGTGCCCGCCGGGGCGGGCGCGCACCGCCTGCCCACGCGGGCCGACCCCGTCCTGTTCGACCTCGACGGCACCCTGACGGCCAGCGGCCCCGGCATCCTGGCCTCCGTGCGCCATGCCCTGGCCGTGCTCGGCGAGCCGGAGCCGGACGGGGCGTCACTGGCGCGGTTCATCGGCCCGCCCCTGCTCGAGTCCTTCGTCGCCGAGTGCGGCCTCGACGAGCCGCGGGCGTGGGAGGCGGTGCTGGCCTACCGCGGGCACTACGAGGTCGTCGGCCAGTACCTGAACGCGGTGTACCCGGGCATCCCCGAGGTGCTCGACGCCCTGCGCGCCGACGGCCGGCGCCTCGTCGTGGCGACGTCGAAGGCCGAGCCCTACGCCCGGTCGATCCTGGCCCACTTCGACCTGCTCGACCGCTTCGACGCGGTCGTCGGCTCCCTGCTCGACGGCGGGCGCACGGCCAAGGCCGAGGTCATCGCCGAGGCGCTGCGACGCTGCGGCGGTCCCGCGCCGGTGATGGTCGGCGACCGCCACCACGACGTGACCGGGGCCGGCGCGCACGCCCTGCCCGCGATCGGCGCGCTGTGGGGCTACGGCTCGGCCGACGAGCTGTGGGCGGCCGGCGCCGCGGTGGTGCTGGCGGACCCGCTGGACCTGATCCCGGTGCTGCTGGGATAGGCCACCGGCGTGCAGGACCGCCGGTGGCCTCAGCGCAGCTCGGCGATCCCGTGGCGCAGGCCCGCAGGGTCCGCGGTGGCCGGCACCGGGTCGGGCCGCCAGGCCAGGGCGTCGAACGGGCAGACCTCGACGCAGATGCCGCAGTACATGCACAGGCCCCAGTCGATGGTGAAGGCATCGAGGACGTTCACCGTGCGCGGCCGGCGCGCGCCCGGGTCGCCGACGTGCTCCTGGTGGGCCTGCAGGCTGATGCACCAGGTGGGGCACTCGCGCACGCAGAGCATGCAGGAGGTGCAGGCCTGCGGGTCCAGCGCGATCCGGGCATGGCTCATGGGGCGCCCGCCTCCTCGGGGGTCGGCGGGGACCACTCGGCCGGGACCCCGGGCGGCGCCAGCCGGGTGCGCGGCCGGGCGGCGGTGCGCGGTGCCCCTGCGCCGGGCGGCGCGGGCGGGGGCCGGTCCGCGGGATCGGCGGTCCCGGGCCAGGCGGCCTGCAGCCGGGCGGGCAGCGGGGTCGTGCGGCGCAGCGGGAACCCCATGTCGCCGGTGGTGAGCAGCGGGCGCAGGTCTGGGTTGCCCGCGAAGCGCACCCCGAACATCTCGTGGGCCTCGCGCTCGTGCCAGGCGGCGCCGGGCAGCACGGCCACGATCGAGTCGAGCACCGGGTCCTCACGGGCCACCTCGGTGCGCAGCAGCACCCGCCGGCGGCCGGGCACGTCGACGAGGTGCACGAGCACCGCGATGCGCCCGGCGGCGGGGTCGTCGATGCACGTGAGCAGGTCCAGCATCGTGTGCCCCGCGCCGGCGAGCTCGGCACAGGTCGCACGCCACCGGTCCGCCGGCACCGCGAGCTCAGCGCAGCGCATCGACGACCTCCGCGAGACCGGCGAGCAGGTCCGCCGGGCGCGGCGGGCACCCGGCCACCCAGGCCGTGACCGGGACCACCTCGTGGGCGCCGGGCAGCACGCTGTACGAGTCCCAGTACGGCCCGCCGGTGGCGGCACAGGCCCCGAAGGCCAGCACGGCGCGCGGCTCGGGCAGCGCCTCGTAGGCGGCGCGCAGGTCCGGCGCCAGGCGGGCGGTCACCGTGCCCGCGGCCACCAGGACGTGCACGGCCGGCGGCTGGTCGACACCCAGCGGTTCCACCGCGGCACCCAGCGACTCGGCCAGCCGGCGGGCCTCCCGGACCTCGATGCCGCAGCAGGCCAGGCCCAGCTCGACGACGTGCAGGGCCACCGGCCGGCCAGCCACCTCCAGCCAGCGCCGGTCCACCGCCTCGACCGTCATGGCTGCACAGGGTAGGCCGCGGCGGCATGCCCGCACCATGGCCGCGGCGGCACAGATACCCGGCGGGGCACGCAGCGGCGGCCGCTGCGATGGGCCAGAATGGAGGGCGCACGCATCCGCAGTCCTCGGGGCTGGAAGGAAGGCACCACGCCGTGGCCAAGCCCGTCGTCCCGCTCGACAAGGTCATCATCCGGTTCGCCGGCGACTCCGGCGACGGCATGCAGCTCACCGGCGACCGGTTCACCCACGAGACCGCCTCGTTCGGCAACGACCTGTCCACGCTGCCCGACTTCCCCGCCGAGATCCGCGCCCCCGCCGGCACCCTGCCCGGCGTCAGCGCGTTCCAGCTGCACTTCGCCGACCACGCCATCCAGACCCCCGGCGATGCCGCCGACGTGCTCGTGGCGATGAACCCCGCGGCCCTGCGCAGCAACCTGCAGCACGTGCGCCGCGGGGGGACCCTCATCGTGAACCGCGACGAGTTCACGAAGCGGGCCCTGGAGAAGGTGGGCTACCAGGCCGACCCGCTGGTCGACGGCAGCCTGGACTCCTACCAGGTGAGCGCGGTGAACCTCACGGCCCTGACCGTCGAGGCGCTCAAGGGGTTCGCGGTCACGAAGAAGGAGGCCGAGCGCGCGAAGAACATGTTCGCCCTGGGCCTGCTGTCCTGGCTCTACGACCGTGGCACCGAGGGCACGAAGGCCTTCCTGACGGCCAAGTTCGGCCGCAAGCCGGAGATCCTCGCGGCCAACCTCGCCGCCTTCGACGCGGGCTGGGCCTACGGCGAGACCACCGAGGACTTCGCGGTGCAGTACGAGATCGCGCCCGCGCCGCTGCCCGAGGGCACCTACCGCAACATCACCGGCAACACGGCGCTGTCCTACGGGCTGATCGCCGCCTCGCAGCTGGCCGACCTCCCGCTGTTCCTCGGCTCCTACCCGATCACGCCAGCCTCGGACATCCTCCACGAGCTGTCGCGGCACAAGGAGTTCGGCGTGCGGACCCTGCAGCTCGAGGACGAGATCGCCGGCATCGGCGCGGCCCTGGGGGCCGCCTACGGCGGCTCGCTGGCGGTGACCACCACGTCCGGGCCGGGCATCGCGCTGAAGTCCGAGACCATCGGCCTGGCCGTGGCCACCGAGCTGCCGCTGGTGGTCGTCGACGTGCAGCGCGGGGGCCCCTCGACCGGCCTGCCGACGAAGACCGAGCAGGCCGACCTGCTCCAGGCCATGTACGGCCGCAACGGCGAGTCCCCCGTCCCGATCGTGGCCCCGCAGTCCCCGAGCGACTGCTTCGACGCGGCCATCGAGGCCTGTCGCATCGCGCTGACCTACCGCACGCCGGTGTTCCTGCTCTCCGACGGCTACCTCGCGAACGGCTCGGAGCCCTGGCGGGTGCCTGACGTCGCCGAGCTGCCCGACCTGCACGTCGACTTCGCGACCGAGCCCAACCACGTCGACGGGGCCGGCAACGACGTCTTCTGGCCGTTCAAGCGCGACCCCGAGACGCTGGCCCGGCCCTGGGCGATCCCCGGCACGCCCGGCCTCGAGCACCGGATCGGCGGCATCGAGAAGGCCGACGGCTCCGGGGCCATCAGCTACGACCCCGACAACCACGACTTCATGGTGCGCACCCGGCAGGCCAAGGTGGACGGCATCGCCCGGAGCATCCCGGCCCTCGAGGTGGACGACCCCGGTGACGGGGCCCGCGTCCTGGTGCTCGGGTGGGGCTCCACCCACGGCCCCATCGGCGCGGCCTGCCACATCATCCGATCGGAGGGTGGGGCGGTCGCGCGCGCGCACCTGCGCCACCTCAACCCGTTCCCGGCCAACACCGGCGAGGTGCTGCGCCGCTACGACCGCGTGCTCATCCCCGAGATGAACCTGGGCCAGCTGTGGATGCTGATCCGGGCGAAGTACCTCGTCGACGCCGTGGGGTACCACCAGGTGCGGGGCCTGCCGTTCAAGGCCACCGAGCTGGCCGACCAGATCAGGGAGCTGCTGTGACCATCGACCTGACCGCCGCCCCGGCGCTGTCCCTGGTGCCCAAGGCGGAGGCTGCGCAGAGCGCGAAGGACTTCAAGAGCGACCAGGAGGTCCGCTGGTGCCCCGGCTGCGGGGACTACGCCATCCTGGCCGCGGTCCAGTCGTTCCTGCCCGAGCTCGGCGTGCGCCGGGAGAACATCGTGTTCGTCTCGGGCATCGGCTGCTCGTCGCGCTTCCCGTACTACCTCAACACCTACGGGATGCACTCCATCCACGGCCGGGCCCCGGCCATCGCGACCGGGCTGTCCACCTCGCGACCGGACCTGTCCGTATGGGTCATCACCGGCGACGGCGACGCGCTGAGCATCGGCGGCAACCACTTCCTGCACGCGCTGCGCCGCAACGTCAACATCAAGATCCTGCTGTTCAACAACCGGATCTACGGCCTGACCAAGGGCCAGTACTCGCCCACGTCCGAGGCGGGCAAGATCACGAAGTCCACGCCGATGGGCTCGATCGACTACCCGTTCAACCCGATCTCGGTGGCCCTCGGTGCGGAGGCCTCGTTCGTGGCCCGCACCATCGACTCCGACCGCAAGCACCTCACCGAGGTGCTGCGCGCGGCCGCCGCCCACGAGGGCTCGGCCCTGGTCGAGATCTACCAGAACTGCAACATCTTCAACGACGGGGCGTGGGAGCCGCTCAAGGACGCCGGCATCCGCGAGGACAACCTCATCCGCCTCGAGCACGGCAAGCCGATCCGCTTCGGCCGCGACGGCCAGAAGGGTGTCGCCCGCCGTGACGACGGGATGCTGGTGGTCGTCGACGACGTGGCCGAGTGCGGCGGGGACTGCCTGTGGGTGCACGACGCGCACGCCGTGGAGCCCTCGACCGCGTTCGCGCTGTCGCGGCTGGCCGACTTCACCACCCTGGAGCACACCGCCATCGGGGTGTTCCGCGACGTGCACCGGCCGGTCTACGACCAGCTGCTGGCGGGCCAGCTCGAGGCCGCGCGCGCGTCGGGCACCGGCGACCTCGCGACGCTGCTGCGCGGCCGGGACACCTGGACGATCGGCGCGCCCGCCGCCCCGTAGCCGCTCACCGTGCCCTGCGCCGGGGCGGGTCGCGGGTCAGTGCCGCCGGTGGCGCAGCACCACGACCGACCCGTGCGCGTGGTGCAGCAGCGACTGGCTGGTCGACCCCAGCAGCATGCCGAGGAACGCCCCGCGGCCGTGCGAGCCGACCACGGTGAGGCTGGCCCGCGCGCTGGCCTCGATGAGCAGCGGTGCCGGCCTGCTGTGCTGCACGGTGAAGCTCACCGGGACGTCGGGGTAGCGCTCCCCCCAGCCGGCGAGCGCCTCGTGGGCGATCCGCTGCTCGAACGCCACGGTCGCCTCGGTGATCTCCACGGGCGGCACGTAGGGCACCACGCCGGGGTACACCGGGATCGTGTAGGCGTGCACGACCTCCAGGGGCAGGCCGTGCCGGGAGGCGTGGTCGAAGGCCCAGCCCAGCGGTCCCTCGGACTCCGGTGAGCCGTCCACGCCGACCACGACCGGGCCCTCGGTGCGGCCCTCCGACCGCACGACGACCACCGGGCAGTGCGCGTGCGAGGCGACGTGCGACACGGTGGACCCGAGCACCGCGGAGCTGGCCGCACCGTGCCCGCGGGAGCCGATGACGACCATGCCGGCGGTCCGGCTCTCCTCGACGAGGGCCGCGGTGGTGGCGCCCGCGGCCGTGACCGCGCGTGCCTGGACGCCGGCGTCGGCGGCGACGGCCAGGGCAGGGTCGAGGACCGCCGCCGAGCGCTCGGGCGGCAGCGCCGCGGTCAGCACCGGCGCACCGGCGATCGTGGCCGCGGCCGCGTCCCAGCCGCTGGTGTCGACCTCCACGAGTACCAGGCGCAGGCCCACGTGACGGGCACCGGCCTCACGCACCGCCCAGTCCAGCGCCGCGCGCGCGTCCTGGGACCCGTCGTAGCCGACCACGAGCTCGGTCCGGCCTGCCATGGCAGCACCCCCTGCCGGGGCGTCGCGCGCGACCACCGCGCGCGGTGGGCCCCACGTCTCCATGCTGCTCCGCCGCGAGCTCCGGGGGAAGGGACCATCGGCGCCGGGCGGCGATCGGGTCAGGCGGGATCGCCCATCCGGCGGGGGAACCGCGGGGCCGGGCCCGGGACGGGCTGGCCGCTGACAGGG
The DNA here is from genome assembly GCA_025456015.1 of Candidatus Nanopelagicales bacterium. Classification (GTDB taxonomy): domain Bacteria; phylum Actinomycetota; class Actinomycetes; order S36-B12; family CAIYMF01; genus Prado023. Next base: position 12,250 of record JALOLK010000038.1, on the reverse strand, counting down.
TCGGTCACGAAGGTGCCGCGCGCCGCCAGGTGCGGGTGGGCCGGTGCCTCGGTCATCTCGAGCACCGGCGTCACGCACGCCGAGGTGCCGGCGAAGGCCTGCGCCCAGTGCTCGCGGGGGTGGGCGGCGAACGCCTCGGTGAAGCGCGCGCGCAGGACCGGCCACCCGGCCTGGTCCCACTGCGGCGGCAGGCCTGCGTCGGCCAGGCCCAGGCCCGCGAGGAGCTCGGCGTAGAACGGCGGCTCCAGCGCGCCGACCGCGACGTAGCGCCCGTCGCTGCAGGTGTAGGTGTCGTAGAACGGGCAGCCGCCGTCGAGCACGTTCTCCCCCGGCGGGTTCGGCCAGGCACCCTGCACCCGCATGCCGTGCACGAGGCTCATGAGGTTGGCCGCGCCGTCGACCATTGCCGCGTCCACGACGACGCCGCGACCCGTGCGCCGGGCCTCGAGCAGGGCGGCGAGCACCCCGGTCACCAGGTACAGCGAGCCGCCGCCGTGGTCGGCGAGGAGGTTCAGTGCCGGGACCGGGCGCTCCCCGGGCCGCGCGGTGTGGCGCAGCGGACCGGCCAGTCCCGCGTAGTTGAGGTCGTGCCCGGCCATCTGGGCCCATGGGCCGTCCTGGCCCCAGCCCGTCATCCGGCCGTACACCAGCGCCGGGCGGACCGCCCAGCAGTCGTCGGGCCCGAGGCCCAGCCGCTCGGCGACCCCCGGCCGGAACCCCTCGACGAGCAGGTCGGCCTCCGCGACCAGGGCGAGCACCTCGGCACGGCCCTCGTCGGCCCGCAGGTCCACCATCCGGGTGGGTCGGCCGCGCAGGAGGGGATCGCGGGCTGGGTCATGGCCGAGGAACTGCGCGTTCGGCCGGTCGATGCGCACGCCGGTGGCCCCGAGGTCGGCCAGCAGCATCCCCGCGTGGGGCACCGGGCCGATGCCCCCGAGCTCGACGAAGCGCACGCCCGCCAGCGGCCCCGGCGGGACCGTCACCGGTGCGCGTCCCGGGGGGTGTCCGCGGGCTCGTCCTGCGCGGCGTCGCCCGGTTCGGGATGCTCGTCACGGTGCTCGGCCACGAAGTCCACGTCCCCGGCGTACCACCCCGCCATGCGGGCCTCGACGGCCGCGGTGATCTCGTCGGTCTCGGCCTCGCCCGGCTGGGGGGCGTGCTCCTCGCGGGCCGCCGCGAGGGTGCGCTGGATCGCGGCCACCCGCAGCTCCCGGGCGGCGACATTCGGGTCCCCGCCACCCATCGCGTCGACGATGTGGTCCAGGTCCCCGCCGTAGATGCCCACCAGCGAGGGGTCCCGGGACAGCCCCGCTGCGGCGGCGGCCACCACGCCCGAGCCGCGCAGGGGCGGGGCCGGGCTGCTCGCCCGCTCCTTGGCCGCGGCCCCGGCCGAGTCGACGTCCCCGGCGTACCAGCCGGACATCGAGGCCTCGACGTCGCCGTCGTCGCCGGGCGCGTCGATCACCCGCGAGACCACCACGGGCACCCCGGCCGGCAGGGTGAGCGCGCGGTCCAGACCCGCACAGGTGACCACGACCTGGTCGCCGGCCAGCACCAGGCCGATCACCGGCGCCCACCGGTGCTGCTCGCCAACGGTGATCCGCAACGCGTCGGCGAGCGTGAGCTCGAGGGGCGGGATGCGGTCGACGTGCTGGCTCATGCGGGCTCCTCAGCGGCGGCCGCGCCGCCCGGCCCGGCCCACGCCCATGCTACGCCGGGGCCGATCTGGCCCCGCAGGCCGCCAGATCTCCCCACCCTGCGCCACTGTCCCGGAATTCGGGGAGATCCCTGCACGATCAGGAGCGTTCGCAAGGTTGGTGGCGCGGGCGGGCGGGGTCGGGCGGGCGTGCGGCTAGAGGCTGTCGGCGGCGGGGTCCAGGCCGCGGCCGCGCGCGGTCCGCAGCGCATCGGTGGTGAAGACCACCAGCGCGATCCAGACCCCGGCGAAGGCCAGCCACCGCTGGGCGGTCATGGCCTCGTCGAGCACGAGCACGCCGATGATCAGCTGCAGCGTCGGGGCGACGTACTGCAGCGGCCCGAGGACGCTGAGCGGCACCCGATGAGCCGCGAAGCCGAAGAACAGCAACGGCAGCGCGGTCACCGGCCCGGCGCCGGCCATGAGCATCGCGTGCCCCCACCCCTGGGTGCCCAGCACCAGCGAGCCCTGGTTCCACAGCCACGCCAGGTAGCCCGCGGCGAACGGCGTGAGCACGAGCATCTCCACGGTGAGGCTGGGGACCGCGTCCACGCCAGCCAGCTTCTTCGCCAGCCCGTAGACGCCGAACGAGAACGCCAGGATCAGCGCGATCCACGGCGGCCGGCCGGCGCTGACCGTCGCGTACCCCACCGCCACGGCGGCGATCCCGACCGCGATCCACTGCAGCCGCCGCAGTCGCTCCCGGAGCACCACCACCCCGAGCGCGATCGAGACCAGCGGATTGATGAAGTAGCCGAGCGAGGCATCGACGACGTGGCCGTTGGCGACCGACCAGATGAAGACCCCCCAGTTCACCGACACGATCACGGCGGCCAGGGCGAGGATGCCCAGACGCCGCCGGTCGGCCAGCACGGCCCGGACGGCCGGCCACTGGCGGACCGCCGTGACGAGCACGGCCAGCGACAGCAGCGAGAAGACCACCCGCGCAGCGAGGACCTCGGTCGGCGAGGCGGGCTCCAGGAACCCCCAGTAGAGCGGGAACAGGCCCCACAGGACGTACGCGGTGAATCCGGCGGCGATCCCGGCTCGCTGGCGTCCGCGCTCGTCGCGGACCTCCATCACCCGGTCCGGTCGACCACGTAGTCGCAGAGCAGCTCGAGGGCGTCCCGGGCGGGGCCGGCGGGCAGCGACCCGAGCAGGGCACGGGCGTCGTCGGCCCAGCGATGCGCCTCGGCGCGGGCCAGGCCGATCGCCGGGTGGGCCCGTAGCAGCGCGAGGGCCTCGGCGTGCGCGGCGTCGTCGTGGATCGGACCGGCGGTGAGCTCGAGCAGCCGGGCGTCGGCGGGCTCGGTCGAGGTGCGGGCGTGCAGCACCGCCAGGGTGGCCACCCCCTCGCGCAGGTCCGTGCCCGGGGTCTTGCCGGACTGGGAGCGCTCGCTGGTGATGTCCACCAGGTCGTCGGCGAGCTGGAAGGCCACGCCGATGCGCTCGCCGAACGAGGCCAGCGTCTCCACGGCCTCCGGCGGGGCGCCGGCCATCATGGCGCCGAACCGCCCGGCCGTGGCGATGAGCGAGCCGGTCTTGTCGGCCAGCACCTCGACGTGGTGGGCGATCGGGTCCTCGCCGTCGGCCGGGCCGACGGTCTCGCGGATCTGGCCGGTGCACAGCCGCTCGAAGGTGCGCGCCTGGATGCGCACCGCAGCCGGGCCGAGGTCGGCCAGCAGGTCCGAGGCCCGGGCGAACAGGAAGTCGCCGGTGAGGATCGCCACGGTGTTGTCCCACCGCGCGTTCGCCGACGCGGCCCCGCGGCGCAGCGGTGCCTCGTCCATGACGTCGTCGTGGTAGAGCGTGGCCAGGTGGGTGAGCTCGACCACGACGGCGGACGGGACCACGCCGGGCGCCTGCGGGTCGCCGAACTCGGCGGCGAGCAGGGCCAGCAGCGGGCGGAAGCGCTTGCCCCCGGCATCGACGAGGTGGCGCGCGGCGGTCGTGACGAAGGGGTACTCGCTGACGACCGAGGCGCGCAGCAGCTCCTCGACAGCGAGCAGCCCGGCCGACACGCGTGCATCGAGCTGCGGGTCCGGCAGGCGCAGGCCCTCCGGACGGCTCGAGGTCAGCGACGGCACGGGCCCAGTCTCCCCCACGCCCCTCGATCCCGCCGAATCCGCCCCGCCGGCGTCAAGGCCCCTGGCCACGGCCTCCACCGCGACCCCGCTCGAGGCTCCTGCCCTACCCCCCCGGTGATCGGCGGCGCCGGGGGTGCGCTCAGATGGTCGGCAGCTCCGCCAGCGAGGGGGCGAACCGCTCGTCCGGGGTCTCCTCGTCGACCATCCGGCCGTTGAGGTAGGCGTCGTAGGCCGCGAGGTCGAAGTGGCCGTGGCCGCACAGCGCCGTCACGATGACCTTCTCCTCGCCGGTCTCGGCGCACTGGCGGGCCTCGCGGATGGTCTCGGCGAGCGCGTGGGTCGGCTCCGGCGCGGGCAGGATCCCCTCGGTGCGGGCGAAGAGCACGCCGGCCTCGAAGCACTCGGTCTGCGGCACGGCCTTGGCCGTCATGAGGCCCAGCTCGTAGACGTGTGAGATGAGCGGGCTCATGCCGTGGTAGCGCAGGCCACCGGCGTGGATCGGGTCGGGCACGAACGAGTGGCCCAGGGTGTGCATCTTCATGAGCGGGGTGAGGCCCGCGGTGTCGCCGAAGTCGTAGGCGTAGGTGCCGCGGGTCAGCGTCGGGCAGGAGGCCGGCTCGACGGCGCGGATCTCGGGGTCGAAGCGCCCCGCGAGCTTCTCGCGCAGGATCGGGAACGACAGGCCCGCGAAGTTCGAGCCACCGCCGGTGCAGCCGACCACCAGGTCGATGCGGTCCTCGCCGGCCTTGGCCAGCTGGAGCAGCGCCTCCTCGCCGATGACCGTCTGGTGCAGCAGCACGTGGTTGAGCACCGAGCCCAGCGCGTACCGGGTGGTCGGGTCCTGGGCGGCCACCTCGACGGCCTCGCTGATGGCGATGCCCAGTGAGCCGGGGTGGTGCTCGTCGGTGGCCAGGATCGCCTTGCCCGATTCGGTCAGCGCCGAGGGGGAGCGGTGCACCAGCCCGCCGAAGGCCTCCATCATGAGGCGCCGGTAGGGCTTCTGGTCGTAGCTGGCGCCGACCTGCCAGATCTCGCACTCCACGCCGAACAGCGAGCAGGCGAACGCCAGGGCCGTGCCCCACTGGCCGGCGCCGGTCTCGGTGGTGATCCGGCGCACGCCCTCCTGCACGTTGTAGTAGACCTGCGGGACCGACGTGTTCGGCTTGTGCGAGCCGGCCGGCGAGACGCCCTCGTACTTGTAGTAGATGCGCGCCGGGGTGCCCAGCGCCCTCTCGAGGTTGCGGGCCCGGAACAGCGGCGAGGGCCGCCAGAGCCGGTAGATGTCCTGGACGGCCTCGGGGATCGGGATGTAGCGCTCGGCCGAGACCTCCTGCTCGATCAGCGCCATCGGGAACAGCGGCGCGAGCGCCTCCGGGCCGATCGGCTCATGGGTGGCCGGGTGCAGCGGCGGGGGCGGCGGCGCAGGGAGGTCGGGGATGAGGTTGTACCAGGACGTGGGCATCTCGTCCTCGGTGAGCAGGTACTTGTGCTGCTGGGGCGCCGTCATGGGGCCAGAGGCTACCGAACGTGCCCGGCCGCCGCCCGGTGCACCCCGAAGCGACCCCGCCGGCGCGGGGCGGGGGCGCTCGCGGGGCTACCGCAGGAACGGGGTCGAGGCGTCGGCGAGGTCCAGGAAGACCTGCGGGAAGACGCCGAGCACCACAGTCGCCACGACCGCCACGCCGATCGCCGTCGAGGTCAGCAGGCTGGGCACCACGACCGCCGGGGCATCGGGGCCCGGCTTGGCGAAGAACATCAGCACGATGACCTTGAGGTAGAAGAACGCCGAGATCGCCGAGGCCAGCACGGCGGCGAGCACCGCCCACACGCCGCCGGACTCGATCGCCGCGGCGAACACCCCGAACTTCGCCGTGAACCCGCTGGTGAGCGGGATGCCGGCCAGCGCGAGCAGGAACAGGGCGAAGACCCCGGCCAGCAGCGGGGAGGTGCGACCCAGGCCCGCCCAGCTCGACAGGTGCCCGGCCTCGCCGGACGGCCCCCGCACGAGCATGACGATGGCGAACGCGCCCACCGTGGTCAGGCCGTAGGCGAGCAGGTAGAACATCGTCGCCGACAGCCCGGCGGTGGAGAACGCGACCACGCCCAGCAGCAGGAACCCCGCGTGCGCGATCGAGGAGTAGGCCAGCATGCGCTTGATGTCGCTGCTGGTCACCGCCAGCACGACGCCGACGAGCATCGTGATGCTGGCGATCACCCAGAACGCCGGCTGCCACTCCCACGCCGCCCCGCCCAGGGCCACGTACATGACGCGCAGCAGGGCGCCGAAGGCGGCCACCTTGACCGTGGCGGCCATGAAGCCCGCGATCGGCGTCGGGGAGCCCTGGTAGACGTCCGGGGCCCACATGTGGAACGGCACCGCGGCGATCTTGAACAGCAGGCCCACGGAGACCAGCCCGAGGCCGAGCAGCTGCAGGCCCAGCTGGCCGGGCTTGTCCCGGAACGCGTCGGCGATCACCGCGAAGTCCAGCGAGCCGGCGAAGCCGAACAGCATGGCCGAGCCGTAGAGCAGGAAGGCCGAGGCGAACGAGCCCAGCAGGAAGTACTTCATGGCGGCCTCCTGCGAGAGCAGGCGGCGCCGCCGTGCCATGCCGGCCAGCAGGTACAGCGGCAGCGACATGACCTCCAGCGCGATGAAGAGCATGAGCAGGTCGCTCGCGGCGACGAACAGCAGCATGCCGGAGACGGCGAAGAGGAACAGCGGCCAGACCTCGGTCTGGGTCCAGCCCAGCCGGGTCTGCTCCTGCTCCTCGGTCGAGCCGACCAGGGCGGCCGCGCGTGGGGCGAAGGCGTCCCCGGAGGGGTCCACGCGCCGCTCGGCCACCACGAGCATGGCGACGATGGCGACCACGAGGATCGTCATCTGCAGGAACAGCGTGGGCCCGTCGACGGCCAGCGCGCCGGCGGCCACCATGCCCTGCTCGCTGGCGGGCGTGGCCACGACCAGGGCCAGCGCCGCGCCCAGCCCGCCCAGGGTGACGGCCAGCTGCACGGCCCGGCGCGCGCCCTGGGGCACGAGCGCCTCCACGAGCACGCCGAGCACGGCGGCGCCGAGCACGACCAGGATCGGGGCCATCGCCCGGTACTGGAACGACGGGAACGTCAGCGTCTCGGCCAGCGGGACGGCCAGGTGCACCACGGGGCTCACTTCCCCTCGGCGACGACGGGCGCCGGGTCGGTGGACCCGACGGCGGTCATCGTCTGGTCGACGGACGGGTTGATGATGTCCAGCGCCACCTGCGGGAAGAAGCCCAGGGCCAGGATGATCGCCAGCACCGGCGCGATCGCCAGGACCTCACGACCGCGCAGGTCGGGCATGCCCTCGACGCCGGGCCGCACCGGGCCGGTCATCGTGCGCTGGTACATCAGCAGGATGTAGAGCGCGGCCAGCACGATGCCCAGGGTCGCCACGACCGCCGCGACCGGGTACCGGGTGAACGTGCCGGCCAGCACGAGGAACTCCGAGACGAAGGAGCTCAGGCCGGGCAGGGCCAGCGACGACAGGCCCGCGACGAGGAAGGCGCCGGCCAGGACCGGGGCCACCTTCTGCACGCCGCCGAAGTCGGCGACCATCCGCGAGCCGCGACGCGTGGCCATGAACCCGACGATGAGGAACAGCGCGGCGATGGAGAAGCCGTGGTTCACCATGTAGAGCGTCGCCCCGCTCTGGCCCTGCGAGGTCATCGCGAAGATGCCCAGCGCGATGAAGCCGAAGTGGCTGATCGAGGTGTAGGCGATGAGCCGCTTGAGGTCGGTCTGGCCGATCGCGAGCAGGGCGCCGTAGACGATCCCCACGATCGACAGCACGATGATCACCGGCGTGAAGTACTTCGAGGCGTCCGGGAACAGCGGCAGGCACAGCCGCAGCATCCCGAAGGTGCCCACCTTGTCGAGCACGCCGACGAGCAGCACCGACGAGGACGGCGGCGCCTCGGAGGCGGCGTCGGGCAGCCAGGTGTGCAGCGGCCACAGCGGGGCCTTGATGGCGAACGCGATGAAGAAGCCGAGGAACAGCCACTTCTGCGTCTCGACCGGGATGTCCAGGCCCACCAGGGCCGCGTAGTCGAAGGTGCCGGCGCCGAGCTGGTCGCCCGAGACGACCCACAGCCCGATGAGCGCGGCGAGCATGAGCAGGCCACCGGCCAGCGAGTACAGGAAGAACTTCACGGCCGCGTACTGGCGCTGCGCCCCGCCGTAGCGCCCGATGAGGAAGTACATCGGGATGAGCATCGCCTCGAACAGCACGTAGAACAGGAAGACGTCGGTGGCTGCGAAGACGCCCAGCACGAGGCCCTCGAGCACGAGGATCCACGCGAAGTAGCCGCGCGGGGAGCCCGCGGTCGCATCCGCGTCGGCCCAGCCGCCGAGGATGCAGACGGGCACGAGGATCGCCGTCATGAGGATGAGCACCAGCGAGATGCCGTCCACGCCCAGGGCGAAGCTCACGCCCCAGGCCGGGATCCAGTCCCAGGACGCGCCGAGCTGGAAGCGGTCGGCGGCCGACGGGTCGAAGGCCAGGCCCACGACCACGCCGAGCGCCAGGGTCAGCAGCGAGATGACCAGCGCCACCTGCTTGGGCAGGGTGGGGTTGCCCTTGGGCAGCAGCGACACCAGCAGCCCGCCGAGGATCGGCAGGGCGACCAGGGCCACGAGGGGCAGGTACTGCTCGGTGCTCATGCGAACCTCACCAGGGCCAGGACGGCGCCGATGACCACGGCGCCGAGCAGCATCGACAGGGCGTAGGAGCGCACGTACCCGGACTGCCAGCGCCGACTGCGCGCGCTCAGCCCGCCGATCCCGGCGGCGGTGCCGTTCACGGCGCCGTCGATGACCTTGTTGTCGGTCCAGACCAGCGTGCGGGTCAGGTACTGGCCGGGGCGCATGAACACCGCCTCGTTCACGGCGTCGCCGTAGAGGTCCGCGCGCGCCGCACGGGTGGCCCACGAGACCTGGGTCGGGGCCATCCGGGGCACCTCGCGCATCGCGTACTGGCGCCAGCCGATCACGGCACCGACGACCACGACGGCCATCGTCAGGCCGATGAGCAGCGGGACCGGGATCCCCGGCTCGGCCTTCTCGAAGCCGACCACCGGGGCCAGCCACTCCTCGATGTTGCCCACGAAGAGCAGCACCAGGCCACCGAACACCGAGCCCAGGGCCAGCACCATCATCGGCACGGTCATGACCGCCGGGCTCTCGTGCGGGTGCACGTCGGGCTCCCAGCGGGCCTTGCCGTGGAAGGTCATGGCCATCATGCGGGTCATGTAGAACGCGGTCACGCCGGCGCCGAGCAGGGCCGCCACGCCGGCCACGGGGTGCACGGCGAAGGCCACCTTGATGATCTCGTCCTTGCTCCAGAACCCTGCGAAGGGCGGGATCCCGATGATCGCCAGGAAGCCCAGGCCGAACGTGGCCCAGGTGATGGTCATGACCGCGCGCAGCGCCCCGTAGTGGCGCATGTTCACGTCGTCGTTCATGCCGTGCATGACCGAACCGGCCCCGAGGAAGAGCCCGGCCTTGAACATGCCGTGGGTGAGCAGGTGGAAGATCGCGAAGACGTAGCCCGCGGGACCCAGGCCCGCGGCGAGCACCATGTAGCCGATCTGGCTCATCGTGGAGCCGGCCAGGCCCTTCTTGATGTCGTCCTTGGCCGTTCCGATGATCGCGCCCATGAGCAGCGTGATCGTGCCGACGACGACCACGGCGAGCTGCGCGGTCTCGGTCAGGTCGAAGATCGCGTTCGAGCGCACGATGAGGTACACGCCCGCGGTCACCATCGTGGCGGCGTGGATCAGGGCCGAGACGGGGGTGGGGCCCTCCATGGCGTCGAGCAGCCAGGACTGCAGCGGGAACTGCGCCGACTTGCCGCACGCGGCCAGCAGCAGGGCCAGGCCCAGCCAGGTCGTGGTGTCGGGATCGACCGAGCCGATCGCCTCGTTCACCCCGGAGAACGTGAACGTCCCCATCGTGGCGAACATGATCATGATCGCCAGGCTCAGGCCGACGTCGCCGACGCGGTTCACCACGAAGGCCTTCTTGGCCGCGGTGGCCGCCGAGGGCTTGCGGTACCAGAACCCGATGAGCAGGTACGAGGCCAGGCCCACGCCCTCCCAGCCCACGTAGAGCAGCAGGTAGTTGTCGGCCAGGACCAGCAGCAGCATCGCCGCGATGAACAGGTTGAGGTAGGCGAAGAACCGGCGGCGGTCCGGGTCGTGGGCCATGTAGCCGATCGAGTAGACGTGGATCAGCGTGCCCACGATCGTGATGAGCAGCACGAAGCTGATGCTCAGCGGGTCCAGCTGCAGGGCGACGTCGGCGGTGAAGCTGCCCACGTCGATCCAGGTCCACAGGGACTGGCCGATGGTGCGCGCGTCCTCGGGCTGGCCCATCATCGCGACGAGCAGCACGACGCCGAGCACGGCGGAGGCGGCCGCGGCGAGGGTGCCCAGCAGGTGGCCCCAGCGGTCGGCGCGCCGGCCGAGCAGCAGCAGCAGCGCGGCGCTGGCCAGCGGGATCGCGATGAGCAGCGCGGTCAGCGTGAACGTGCCGCTGGCCGCGACGACCTCGCCGGGGTTCGGCGCGCCCTCGGTCGCGATCGACAGTGCGGTGGTGATCACAGCCATCCCCTCTTACAGCCGCAGCAGGTTCGGTTCGTCGACCGAGGCCGAGTTCCTGGTGCGGAAGATCGTCACGATGATCGCCAGGCCGACCACGACCTCGGCCGCGGCCACGACCATCACGAAGAAGGCCACGACCTGGCCGTCGAGCGTCCCGTTCGTGCGGGCGAACGTGACGAACGCGAGGTTCGAGGCGTTCAGCATGAGCTCGACGCACATGAACACCACGATGGCGTTGCGCCGCACGAGCACCCCGGCGGCGCCGATGGAGAACAGGATCGCCGAGAGGACCAGGTAGTTCGTCGGGTTCATGGCCGGACCTCCTCGCCGGCGGCATCCCGGTCAGCCGACCGGTCGGCGCGCCCGCCCGGACCGGCCCCGGCGGTGTCCTCGACCGTGATCGCCTCGTGGTGGGCCAGGTGCTCGGCCTCCTCGAGGGCGAGCAGGTCGGCCTGCCCGGCATCGCCGCGCACCCGCAGCGGCCCGGGCACGGACTCCTCGGCGGTCGAGCCGTCGGGCAGCAGGGCGGGCATCGAGACCGCGTTGTTGCGGGCGTAGACGCCGGGGCTGGGCTTGTTCACCGGGTGCCGGCCGGGCGTGAAGCGCTCCGTCGACAGCTCGGCCTGGGACTTGCGCGGCCGGATGCGCTCGCGGTGGGTGAGCACCATGGCGCCCACCGCGGCGGTGATGAGCAGCGCCGAGGTGACCTCGAACGCCAGCAGGTAGCGCGTGAAGATCAGTGCGCCGATGCCCTGGACGTTCGTGCCCTGGGCGGCGTTGGCCTCGGTCAGGCCGACGAAGGGGATCCCGTCGAAGGCGTTGGCCACCCCGGCCAGCAGCAGGCCCAGGAAGCCCACGAAGGCGATGCCGGCCAGCAGGCGCTGGCCCCTGAGCGTCTCGACCAGGGAGTCCGAGGCGTCCACGCCCACGACCATGAGCACGAAGACGAACAGCATCATGACCGCGCCGGTGTAGACGATCACCTGCACCATGCCCAGGAACAGCGCGTCCTGTGCCACGTAGAGCACGGCCAGGTTGATCATCGTCAGGGCGATGAACAGCGCGCTGTGCACCGCCTTGCGCGAGAGCACCATGCCCAGGCCGCCGAGGACGGCGAGGGTGGCGCAGATCCAGAAGGTGACGGTCTCGCCGGTGTTCGGCTCGACCCCGATCGGGCCCGCCGCCACGACCGGGGCGAGGGTGGCCAGCGCGCTCACGATGCCTCAGCCCCCTGCTGCTGGGCCGTGGCCGCGTCCTCGTCCGTCGCATCGCCGTCGGCCTCCGCGGCGGCCTGACGGTCCGCGACCTCGGCACGCTGGGCGTCCGTGGCGCCGGTGACCTCGCCGCGGTAGTAGTGCCCCTCGTCGGTGCCCTCCACCATGGCGTGCGGCGGTGCGACCATGCCGCCGAGCAGCGGGCCGAGCAGGTCCTGCTTCTCGTAGATGAGCGAGGCCCGGGTGTGGTCGGCCAGCTCGTACTCGTTGGTCATCGTCAGGGCCCGGGTCGGGCAGGCCTCGATGCACAGCCCGCACAGGATGCAGCGCAGGTAGTTGATCTGGTAGACGCGGCCGTACCGCTCACCGGGGGAGAAGCGCTCCTCCTCGGTGTTCGGCGCGCCCTCGACGTAGATCGCGTCGGCCGGGCAGGCCCAGGCGCACAGCTCGCAGCCGATGCACTTCTCCAGGCCGTCCGGGTGGCGGTTCAGCTGGTGGCGGCCGTGGAACCGCGGCTTGGGCGGGTACTCGTCCTTCTCCTCGGGGTACTGCTCGGTGACGACCTTGCGGAACTGCGTGATGAAGGTCGTGCCGAACCCCTTGATCGGCTGGGGCAGG
>JALOLK010000037.1 GCA_025456015.1 Candidatus Nanopelagicales bacterium | reverse complement strand
GGGAGGGGGAGGGGCGGGGGGAGGAGGCCGGCGAGGACGGCGTCAGGCCGGGGTCGGCGCGGCCAGGCCGGCCTGGATCTGGGCCATGATCGTCGGATCGGCCAGCGTCGTGACGTCGCCGAGGTCACGGTGCTCGGCGAGGTCGCGCAGCAGCCGGCGCATGATCTTGCCCGACCGGGTCTTCGGCAGCTCGGTGACGATGAGGATCTGGCGCGGCTTGGCGATCGGGCCGATCTCGTGGGCGACATGGTTGCGCAGCACGCCCACGAGGTCCGGGGTGTGCTCCACCCCCTGGCGCAGGATCACGAAGGCGACGATCCCCTGGCCGGTCGTGGCGTCCGCGGCGCCGACCACGGCGGCCTCGGCGACCGCGTCGTGGGAGACCAGCGCGGACTCCACCTCGGTCGTGGAGATCCGGTGGCCCGAGACGTTCATGACGTCGTCGACCCGGCCGAGCAGCCAGATGGCGCCGTCCTCGTCGAGCTTCGCGCCGTCGCCGGCGAAGTAGTACTGCGGCCAGCGCGACCAGTAGGTGTCCACGTAGCGCTGGTTGTCGCCCCAGATGCCGCGCAGCATCGACGGCCACGGCTCGGTGAGCACCAGGTACCCGCCGCCGCCGTTGGCCACCGGATGGCCCTCGTCGTCGACGACCGCCGCGCCGATGCCGGGCAGCGGGCGCATGGCCGAGCCGGGCTTGCAGGCGGTGACGCCGGGCAGCGGGCTGATCATCATGGCGCCGGTCTCGGTCTGCCACCAGGTGTCCACGATGGGACAGCGCCCACCGCCGATCACCTCGCGGTACCACATCCACGCCTCGGGGTTGATCGGCTCGCCGACCGAGCCGAGCAGCCGCAGCGACGAGAGGTCGTGCGCGGCGGGCAGGTCGTCGCCCCACTTCATGAACGTGCGGATCGCGGTCGGGGCGGTGTACAGGATCGACACCTGGTGCTTCTCGACGATCTCCCAGAACCGGCCCCGGTGCGGGGTGTCGGGGGTGCCCTCGTAGATGACCTGGGTCACGCCGTTGGCCAGCGGCCCGTAGACGATGTAGGAGTGCCCGGTGACCCAGCCGATGTCGGCGGTGCACCAGTAGACGTCGGTCTCCGGCTTGAGGTCGAAGACGTTGAAGTGGGTCGAGGCGGCCTGGGTCAGGTAGCCGCCCGAGGTGTGCAGGATGCCCTTGGGCTTCCCGGTGGTGCCGGAGGTGTAGAGGATGAACAGCGGGTGCTCGGCGTCGAACGCCTGCGCCTCGTGGGTGTCCGGGAAGGTCGGCATCCACTCGTGCCACCAGACGTCGCGGCCCTCCTGCCAGGTGACCTCCTCGCCGGTGTGCTGCACGACGAGCACGTGCTCGACGCTCGGGCAGTGCTCGACGGCCTCGTCGACCGCGGGCTTGAGCGGCATCGAGTGGCCGCGGCGGTACTGGCCGTCGGCGGTGATGACCAGCTTGGCCTGCGCGTCGTCGATCCTGGAGCGCAGGGCCTCCGCGGCGAACCCGCCGAACACGACGGAGTGGATCGCCCCGATGCGCGCGCAGGCCAGCATCGCCACGATCGCCTCGGGCGTCATCGACAGGTAGATCGCGACCCGGTCCCCAGCGGTCACGCCGAGGCCCTCGAGCGCGTTCGCCGCCCGGGACACCCGCCGCTGCAGCTCGGCGTAGGAGATCTCCTCGTGCGCGCCGGCCTCGGACTCGAAGATGATGGCGGTGCGCTCGCCGATCCCGGCCTCCACGTGCCGGTCGACGCAGTTCACCGCGACGTTGAGCTCGCCACCGACGAACCACTTGGCGAAGGGCGGGTCGGACCAGTCCAGCACCTGGTCCCAGGGCTTGGCCCAGGTCAGCCGCCGGGCCTGCTCCTCCCAGTAGCCGAGCCGGTCGGCGTCGGCGCGGGCGTAGAGCGCCTCGGTGGCATTGGCCTGCTCGGCGAAGGCCGGGTCGGGCGGGAACGAACGGGTCTCGGTGGCGAGGTTGGCCAGCGCATCGGTGGACATCGGGGCTCCTGTGGGGTGCGGTGCAGGTCGTCGGGCGGGTTGGTGGCGTCCGGGCGCCGGGCTGAGGAGGCTCATCGGCGCCCGGACGGAGCTGGCAGGGCCCGTCCCCGCCGGCCGGGCCCTGCTGGGGCCCACCCCTGCGGGCGGGCCCCAGCGTCGGCTCAGTGGACGGAGACGGACTTCTCGGCGCCCGCGCCGGTGAGGGAGCGGACCTCCATCTCGGCGTACTTCGGCCCGTTCGGCTTCTCCTTGTCGGTCACCGAGCCCAGCCAGCCGAGGAAGAAGGCCAGCGGGATCGAGATCAGGCCGGGGTTCTCCAGCGGGAACCAGGAGAAGTCGATGCTGGTGTTCTTGATCATCGACAGGCTCTCCCCGGTCGCCGGGTTGACCTTGCCGGAGACGACCGGCGAGAAGATGATCAGGCCGACCGAGGCGATGAGGCCGCCGTAGATGCTCCACAGGGCGCCTCGGGTGGTGAAGTTCCGCCAGAAGAGCGAGTAGAGGATCGTCGGCAGGTTCGCCGAGGCGGCCACGGCGAAGGCCAGGGCGACCAGGAACGCGATGTTCTGGTCCTTGGCCAGGATGCCGCCGAGGATCGCCACCACGCCGATGACGACGGCCGAGATCCGGGCCACCCGCACCTCCGCGTCAGCCGCCACGGTCCCCTTCTTGATGACGTTGGCGTAGACGTCATGGGCGAACGAGGCGCTCGCCGTGATCGTCAGGCCGGCCACCACCGCGAGGATCGTGGCGAAGGCCACCGCGGAGATGAAGCCCAGCAGCAGGGTGCCGCCGAGCTCGTAGGCCAGCAGCGGTGCAGCGGAGTTGGCCTTGCCCGGGGCGCTGGCGATGGTCTCGGGCCCCACGATCGCCGCCGCGCCGTAGCCCAGCACGAGGCTGAACAGGTAGAACAGGCCGATCAGCGTGATCGCCCAGACCACCGACTTGCGGGCCTCCTTCGAGGTCGGCACGGTGTAGAAGCGCATGAGCACGTGCGGCAGGCCGGCGGTGCCGAGCACCAGGGCCATCGCCAGGGAGATGAAGTCCACCTTCGTCAGCGTGCTGACGCCGTACTTCGCGCCCGGCTCGAGCAGCTTGTCGCCCAGCGGGCTGGCGTCGGCCGCGGCACCCATCACGTTCGACAGGCTGAAGCCGTACTTGCTCAGCACCCAGAACGTCATGAGCCCGGCTCCGGAGATGAGCAGGACGGCCTTGATGATCTGCACCCATGTGGTGCCCTTCATGCCGCCGACGAGCACGTAGACGATCATGAGGATGCCGACGATGGCGATCGTGATCGACTGCCCGACGTCCCCGGTGATGCCCATGAGCAGGCTGACCAGGCCACCCGCGCCGGCCATCTGCGCGAGCAGGTAGAAGAACGACACAGCCAGCGTCGAGATCGCCGCGGCGGTGCGCACCGGGCGCTGGCGCATCCGGAAGGCCAGCACGTCGGCCATCGTGAACTTGCCGGTGTTGCGCAGCAGCTCGGCGACGAGCAGCAGGGCCACCAGCCACGCGACCAGGAAGCCGATCGAGTAGAGGAAGCCGTCGAAGCCGGTCAGCGCGATGGCACCGGTGATGCCCAGGAAGCTGGCGGCCGACAGGTAGTCGCCGGCGATGGCGGTGCCGTTCTGCCCACCGGTGAAGGACCGGCCGCCCGTGTAGTAGTCGGCGGCGCTCTTGTTGGTCTTCGAGGCCCGGATGACGATGACCATCGTCACGGCCACGAACGCCAGGAAGATCGCCATGTTGACCGCGGGGCTGCCCGTGGTCGTGCTCTCGGCGGCGCGCACGAGGGTGTTCATCGGGTGCCCTCCATCTCGTCACGGATCTCGGCGGCCAGCGGGTCGAGCCGGTTGTTCGCGTGGCGCACGTACAGGAAGGTGATCAGGCCTGTCGAGACGAACTGCAGCAGGCCGAAGACGATGCCGATGTTCACGTTGCCCCAGACCGGGGTGGCCATCCACTCGGGCGCGAAGACCGCGGCGAGCACGAAGGCGAAGTACCACACGAGGAACGCCAGCGTCATCGGGAACGCGAAGCCGCGGTAGCGCTTGCGCAACTCCTGGAACTCGGGGCTGACCTGCGCGCGGTTGTAGGCCTCGGGGTCGGGGACGCCCCCACCGCCGGTGGCCACGGGCGCGCCCTGGTCGGGCGGGCCCTGAAGATCACTGCTCATGGTCGGCGCCTCCTTGCCGTTGGCCGCTCAGCCCCGAGGACCGGGGGAGCGGGGTGGATCCGGTGAGCGGGTGCGAGGAACGTAGGACGGCCGGCCGGCCGCAGGGAACGCCGCGCCACGGGGTTGCGGCGAGCGGGCGGGGTGTGCCGATGGAAGGTGATCCAGGTCACGACGAACGGCGGGCCACCCACGACGAGTGGCGTAGGTCACATTTCGGCCGCCCGTCAGGGCAGCGCGCGCTCCTCGGCGACGCTGGCCGCCCCGTCGACGACGAGCAGCTGCCCACTGACGTAGGAGGCCCCGGGCGAGGCCAGGAAGGCGATCGCCGCGGCGACCTCCGCAGCCGTGCCGCTGCGCCCGACCGGCGCGTGCGCACCCTCGCGGACCTCGTGCGGCAGCTGGGAGCCGGTCGCGATCCAGCCCGGTGCCACCGCGTTGGCGGTGATCCCGTCGGCGGCGAGGTCGACCGCCAGCGCGCGCGTGAGCCCCACCAGGCCGGCCTTCGCCGCCGCGTACACGGGCTCGCCGCGCATCGCCATGACCGGCCCGGTCACGGAGGCGACCATGACGATCCGGCCCCATCCGGCCCGGCGCAGGTGCGGCACGGCGGCACGGGTCACGTGGAAGGCGGTGTCGAGGTTGCGCGCCAGCCCGGCCCGCCACGCCTGCACGCCCATCGCGGCGATGTCGCCCTGCTCGGCGCCCGCCGGGTCGCCGACGGCGACCATCCCGGCGTTGTTCACGACCACGTGCAGGCCTTCCCCGGCCGCGGTGGTGACGGCCCGCTGCGCCTGGTCGGGGTCGGCGAGGTCGGCCACGAGCCCGTGGGCCGCGAGCCCCTCAGCGCGCAGCTCGGCCGCGCGCGCGTGCACCCGGTCGCTCGTGGCGGCCAGCCAGACCGAGGCGCCGAGCTGCCCGAGGAGACGGGCCGTGGCCATCCCGATCCCGGAGGGGCTGCCGGCACCGGTCACCAGCGCGGTGCGCCCGGTCAGCGACCATGGGGCGGGGGCAGCACCGGCCGTCGTCGCCGCCGGCTCAGGCATCCCCGGCCCGCGCCTGCCGCCGGCGGTGCGCCCAGCGGCGCATGAAGAACACACCGATCGAGACCCCGATGGTCACGTAGATGAGGTCGTTGATCACGTCGATGTGCTCCTCGACCCGCTGCCACTGGGTGCCGAGCAGCACCCCGGCCCCGATCAGCAGGGAGTTCCAGATCGCCGAACCCGCCGCGGTGAGCAGGACGAACTTGCCCAGCGGCATGCCGGCCGCGCCGGCCGGCAGCGAGATGAGGCTGCGCACGCCGGGGATCAGCCGGCCCACGAAGACGGCGAGCTCGCCGCGGCGGGCGAACCAGGCGTCGGCCCGGTCGACGTCGTCGGACTCCACGAGGGGCACGGCCAGCAGGACACGGCGGGTGCGCTGCTCGCCGAACGCGCGGCCGGCCCCGTAGAGGATCAGCGCGCCGAGCACCGAGCCGAGCAGCGCGGCCAGCCACGTGAGCGGGCCGTTGAGCCGGCCGAGCTCGATCAGGGCGCCGGCGGCCGGCAGCACGATCTCGCTGGGGATCGGCGGGATCACCGACTCCAGCAGGACCAGCAGGCCCACGCCGAGCTCGCCGAGGGTGTCGATGGTGTCGAGGATGAACCCGACCAGGCCGAGGTCCTGCTCGGCTGCGTCCGCCTGCCTCATGCCCACCCATCCTCGTCACGCCGCACCCCGGCAGCCTGCCACGAAACGCCGGCGGCCGTGCTCGTGCCGTCGGGTGCGGCGTGGGGCGGGGCGGGAGCGCGGCCCGTGGCCGGGGGACTCCGACGAGACAGCGGCGGCGGGGACCGGACCACCCCCGTCGGCTCGGTACCCGCCGCCGCAGCAGCCCCGCCGGCTCGGACGAGGCGCCCGTCCGGCGAACCGTGGCACATGGTAAGCAGGTGTGGATCTGCAACCAAATCCGCGCCCGCATTGCGAATCACAGTTGCACATTGGACTTCTGGAACCGTAGCCTGCGCCCGGTGGGCACCTACGTGAAGATGGCCGAGCGCAAGGCGCTGGCCCGGCAGGCGGCCCGGGAGCTGCTCGCCGGTGGGGTGCCCTTCCAGGAGCTCACGCTCAAGCAGGTCGCCGGTCACCTCGGGTGGCCCATCGGGACGCTGCACCGGGCGTACTCGGTGACCTCGGTGCTGCTCAACGACCTGCTCCTCGAGTTCGAGGACGCCACCTACAACGCGGTCTACCTCGTCGGCGGCGGGGGGCTGGAGGTGGAGCTGACCCGGCAGGCCGAGCGCATGCGCGCCTGGATGGACGACCCCGCGAACGTGCAGCTGCTGCGCTACCAGATGGCGCTGGGCTGCCGCTCCGAGGATCCCGTCGAGCTGCCGCTGCGGCACTTCCGCGACCCCTCGTGGGAGTTCCACCGCGATCTGCTCGTCCAGATCTCGGTGAGTGCCGAGGAGGAGTACGCCGACCTCAACGCGCTGGCCTCGCTGGTGACGGCGCTGCGCGACGGCCTCATGTACCAGTTCTTCAGCTACGAGGATGCCGACCGGTGGTTGGCCGACATGCGCCGGGCGATCCCCCTGCTCGTCCAGGTCGCCGAGCCGCGGGGGGTCACCCGGCGCACCTCCCTGGCCGACCAGCGGCTCATGGCCGACCAGGTGCCCAGGCGGCGCCGGGACCTGGCCAGGCCCAGCACCTGAGAGGATCGGGCCCATGGTCTTCAAGCGCGTCGGGGACGGCCGGCCCTACCCCGACCACGGCCTGACGTCGCGCGACTGGGCGCAGATCCGCCCCACGCGGGTGCGCCTGTCCGACCTGGTCACCACGCGGACCACGCTGGACCTCGAGCGGCTGCTCATGGAGGACTCCACCTACTTCGGCGACCTGTTCGCCCACGTGGTCCGGTGGCGCGACGAGCTCTACCTCGAGGACGGGCTGCACCGGGCCCTGCGGGCCGCGCTCAGCGGGCACGGCGACGCGCTGCTGCACGCGCGCGTCCACGAGCTGCCCGACCCGCCGTCGTCGTAGCCCGACCGGCCTGCGCGCCGCTCGGGGCGCGGGCGGGCGCGGGAACGGGGACAATCACGGCCGTGGAGCACGTGTCGAACCTCAGCATCCCGCCGGCCCTCACGTGGGGCGAGCTCACCAGCGAGCCCTTCCTGCGCGCCTTCGCCGACGAGGTGGGCGTGACCCTCGAGGACCTCGAGGTGGGGCAGGAGCAGGACCGCTCCGTGGCGCGGATGGGCTGGTCGTTCGACCCCGACATCCCCGGCGTGCCCGAGCTGGCCAAGCGCTTCCTGCCGGCCCGGGTGCGGCTGGACTGGGCGCAGTCGTGGGCGGCGCTGGACGCCGACGACAGCGCGGCGGGTCGGCTCGACGTGGTGCTGCAGGGCCGGCCCGGCGCGACGGCGGTGGGCGAGTGCGCCCTGGCGCCGGCGGCGGACGGCAGCGTCCTGCGGACCTCGACCCGCACCTCGACCGAGCTGCCGTTCCCCCTCGCCGGGCGCATCGAGTCCCTCATCGACTCCGAGCTCATCGGCTGGATCGTGACCGTGCAGGCGCGGGTCCTGGTCCGCCGCACCACCGCCTGAGATCGCCTCGCGCCGGAGGGCCGCTCAGACGAGCGGATCGGCGACCTGCACGACCTCGAAGCTCCAGATGGTGCTCGCAGTCGCCGCGCGCGGCTCGGCCTGGCTGCGACCGCTGGCCTGGCCGTGGCCGCCGGCGAAGGCCTGTGAGGTCGTCCAGGCCTCGAAGTCGGCCCGGCTGGCCCAGCGCGTGTAGACGAGGTACGCGTCAGTGCCCTCGATCGGGCGCAGCAGCTCGAACCGCTCGAACCCCGGGGCACGCTCGACGGAGCCGGCGCGGCGGGCGAACCGCTCCTCGAGGGTGGCCCCGGAGCTCTCGGGCACGGTCAGGACGTTGATGGCGACGAACGGCATGGCGCCATCCTCGTCCGTGTCGGCCGGTCCAGCATCACGGTGGGGCCCTGGCGTCAGGCGCCCTGCCCCTCGTGCGGCTGGTCGTCGTGGGGCTGCGGCTGGTCGTCGTGGGGCTGCGGCTGGTCGTCGTGGGGCTGCGGCTGGTCGTGCTGGGGCAGAGGCTGGTCGTCCTGGGGCTGCGGCTGGTCGTCGTGGGGCTGCGGCTCGTCGGGCGGCCCCACGAGGAAGGCGGTGCGGTTGCGGCCCATCCCCTTGGCCAGGCGCATGGCGTCGTTGGCCTGGCGGGTGAGCCGCCAGAGGTCGAGGTGCGGTCCCCGGCCCGCCGCCACGCCGCACGAGATGGTGACCACGGTGCGCTCCGGCGTCCCGCCGTGCGGGATCTGGGCCTGCTGCACCGCGATCCGCAGCCGCTCGGCGGCCCCGTGTGCCCCGGCCAGGTCGGCATCCGTGAGCAGGACCACGAACTCCTCCCCGCCCTTGCGGTAGACGTTGTCCTCGGCGCGCAGCTGATCGGCCATGATGCGTGCGACGGCCGCGAGCGCGTGGTCCCCGGCATCGTCACCCCGGGCGCGGTTGATGGAGCCGAACTCGTCGAGGTCGACGTACACCGCCGCCACCCACTGCTCGGTGGCCCGCGCCCGCTCCTGGAGCAGCTGACGGTCCTCGTCGAGGCGCCGCCGGTTCGCCAGCCCGGTGAGCGGGTCGGTCCTGGCCTCGAGCCGCGCCATCGCCGCCTCATCCTCGGCCCGGCGCAGCTCGTCCTCGAGGTCGCGGCGCCGCCGGCCGCGGCGTGGCTCCTGGGGGTTGTCGATGACCACCTGCGCCCCGCCGCGGTCCTTGGCCAGGGCCAGGGCCCGCAGCGCCGCCGCCAGGGCGCGGTCCCTCGTGGGCATGGCCAGGCCCGCCCCCCCGATGCTCGCGGTCACCACCTTGGGGGTGCCCTCCACCTCGATGGGCGCCACCACCGCCCCGAGCAGCTGGCCGGCCAGGGTCGAGGCGTGGCCGAGTGGGATCCCCGGCACGACCACCAGGAACATGTCGCCGTCGATGCGGGCCAGGTGCGTGCCCGGGGGGACGGTGGTGCGCAGCCGGTCGGCCACCATGGCCAGCACCACGTCGCCGGCGTCGAACCCGAACTCGGCGTTGAGCTCCTCGAAGGCGTCGAGGTCGATCGCCAGCACGCAGCCCGGCGCCTCCGGGGCCACCGCGTCGGCCAGCATCGCCATGCCGGCCTGGCGGCCCGGCACGCGGGTGAGGCCGTCGCCCGCCTCGGGCGCTTCCTCGACCGTCACGACGAGCATCAGCGGGTCGCCCCCCTCGCGCGACGCCGAGCCGTGCAGCCCGACGCTCCGGCGGGTGCCGTGGCAGGTCAGCTGGATGCGGGCGAGCGCGCGGGACGTGCCCGGCGGGAGCCCGGCCAGGGCAGCGACGAACGCGGCGACCGCCGGCCGGTCGGTAGGGTCGACGAGGCCGTCCAGCACCACTCCGTTCAGGGGACGTCCTCCGGCCAGCGCCTGCGCGGCCGGGTTCGCCATCTGGACCCGCCCGGACGTGTCGAGCACCAGCTGGGGGATCGGGCTGTCGCGGAAGATCGCATGCGACCACATCATCTGGCTCCCCGTCTGCTTGTCGTACACCACTCATTGTAGTCATCTGACCACATGGAGCAATGGGTCGGGTGTGTCGGGTGGGTTCGTCCCGAAGCGTCCCGGCGATTCGTCCTGAAGAGCCCGACGCCGGTCAAGCCGCCGGATGGGTGAGGCGGGCCGGCGCCAGCGTCACTCCTCCGGGGCGACCGCCGCAGGGGCCCGGCTGCGCTGGGCCCAGACGACGCATGCGATCACCACCACGGCGGCGGCGATCGTCGCGGCGGTGACGACCTCGCCGAGGAACAGCGCCGACCACAGCAGCGTCAGCAGCGGCTGCAGCTGCTGGGTCTGGCCCGCCCGCGCGATGCCCGCCATGGCCAGGCCGCGGTACCAGGCGAAGAACCCCAGGTACATCGAGGACACGCCCAGCATGACCAGCGCCGCCCACTGGGTGGGCGTCGGCGTGGGCTGGGTGAGGGCCCACAGCAGCAGGGTGGCGGGCAGCGTGATGGGCAGGGCCAGCACGACCACCCACGAGATCACCTGCCAGCCGGGCATCGCCCGGGTGATCGAGGCGCCCTCCACGTAGCACCAGGACGAGAACAGCACGGCCCCGACCACGAGCAGGTCCGCGACGGGGTCCAGGCCGGTGCCGCCGCCGCGGGATAACGCGAAGGCGACCAGGGCGGCAGTGCCCGTGGCGGCCGCGAGCCAGAACTGCGTCGAGACCCGCTCGCGGACCCGCAGCACCGCGAAGAGCGCCGTGGTGAGCGGCATGAACGCGGCGATGACCGCCACGTGCGCGGCGGTGGTGCGCTGCAGGGCCAGGCCGAGCAGGATCGGCCAGCCGAAGACCGCCCCGAGCATCGTGAACGCCAGGGGGCCGCGGAACGGCGCGGCCGGCAGCGGCACGCGGCGCGCCCGCAGCAGCACCACGGCGATGCTGCCGGCGATCACGGCCCGGGCCATCGCGGCCAGGAACGGGTCGAAGCCGCCCACGGCCACCTTGGTCAGGGGCACGGAGGCGGAGAAGAGCAGCACGCCGAGCAGCGCCCAGGCCAGGCCCTCGCGCACCTGGTGGTGCGCCGTCCCGGTCGCGCTCGCGGCAGCCACCCGGGGCACGCTAGTGCGCGGGGCCACCGTCCGGGGCGATGGCGCAGGTGTCGCCGGCGCAGGCCGCGGCGTCGTCGGCGCCCAGCATGGTGAAGGCTGGGGCGGCGGGGGTCACATCCCCTGCCACGGCGATGGGGCCCGGGGGCGTCCCGGTCATGTCCGCACGCCGGCGCGGTCAGCCGCTGCGTGGTCGGTCACGACCTGCGTGAGGGCGGCTGCGAACGTCTCGGGGGCCTGGGCGCCGCTGATCCCGTACCGGTCGTCGAGCACGAAGAACGGCACCCCGGAGATCCCGTAGGTCCTCGCCAAGGCGATGTCGGCCTGGACGTCGTCCGCGTATCGCCCTGCCTCGAGCGCGGCCACCACCTCGTCGCGATCGAGGCCCACCTCGCCGGCCAGCGCGGCCAGCTCGTCGACGTGCCCGACGTGCCGGCCCTGCTCGAAGTAGGCGGCGAGCAGCCGGTCCTTCATCGCGTCCTGCCGGCCGTGCGCCTTGGCCAGGTGGAGCAGCTCGTGGGCCTTGAGCGTGCGGGTCTGCTGGACCGCGTCGAAGTCGTAGGCCAGGCCCTCGGCGTGGGCCAGGTCGGTCACGTGCTCGAGCATCTGCTCGACCTGGTCGCGCGGGATGCCCTTGCGCTCGGAGAGGTACTCGGTGACCGTGCTGGTCACGTCCAGCGGCTGGTCGGGCGCGAGCTCGAAGGAGCGCCACGTGACCTCCACGTCGACGTCGGGGTGCGCGGCGGAGAAGCGGCGCACGCCCTGCTCGAACCGCCGCTTGCCGATGTAGCACCACGGGCAGGCGACGTCGGACCAGATGTCGACCCGGATGGCGGGCATGATGGCTCCTTGTTGTCGATTCAACCACCCGTATTGGACCATTCGGCAGGTGGTCGGGCAAGCCACCGCCTGTTCCGTGCCGACCAGTGGCCACCGGTCGCCGGCTCGCCTCGCGCGCAGTGTCCCCAGCCCTGTCCCCATCGAGCCGCGTTTGTCGGGCGTCCGCACAGGGCATCGGAGTACCCATGACTCCCATGGACCGCCACCCCGTCCCGCCTGTCCCACGAGCAGGTGCCTGAGGTGGGGTACGGCTTCGTCACCTGCGACGTCTTCACCGACGTCCGTTTCGGCGGCAACCCGCTGGCGGTGCTGCCCGACGCCCGTGGCCTCACGGACGCGCAGATGCAGGCCATCGCGCGGGAGTTCAACTTCTCCGAGACCACGTTCGTGCTGCCGCCCGCACGTGCCGGCGACCGGCACGTGCGCATCTTCACCCCGACTCGGGAGGTGCCCTTCG
Organism: Candidatus Nanopelagicales bacterium; assembly: GCA_025456015.1. GTDB lineage: Bacteria > Actinomycetota > Actinomycetes > S36-B12 > CAIYMF01 > Prado023. The sequence continues at coordinate 10,331 of JALOLK010000037.1, read as the reverse complement.
CAGGGCACCCGAACGTCGGGACGGCCTTCGCGCTGGCCGTCCTCGGCGAGCTGGGGGAGCTGGCCGAGGAGCGCGTGGTCGTCTTCGAGGAGCGCGCCGGCGACGTGCCGGTGACCATCAGCCCGCTCGGGGACGGCCGGTTCAGCTGCGAGCTGCGCGCCCCCGAGCGGCTCACCGTGGGCCCGGACCTGCCGGTGGGGCCGGTCGCCGAGGCCCTCAGCCTCGCGCCGGACGACCTCGCGACCGCCGCGCATGCTCCCTGCGTGGTGTCGGTCGGCCTGCCGTTCGTGGTCGTCGAGCTGCGCGACGAGGACGCCCTGGACCGGGCCCGGCCGGACACCGCCGCCCTGGCGCGCCTGCTCGAGGTGGGAGCGACCACCGCCGACGTGCACTGCTACGTGCGCACGCCCGGCGCGGCCGACGGCATCGACCTGCGCGCCCGGATGTTCGCCCCGTTCGACGGGGTGCCCGAGGACCCGGCCACGGGGTCGGCCAACTGCGCGCTGGCGGCGCTGCTCGCCGACCTGCTCCCCGAGTCGGACGTGGCGCCGCGCTGGACCATCGCGCAGGGGGTGCAGATGGGCCGGCCGAGCCGCATGGTCGCCCGTGCGGACAAGTGCCTGGGCCAGGTGCTCGGCGTGTGGATCGGCGGGGAGTCGGTGCTGGTCAGCCAGGGCACGATCGAGGCCTGACGCGCGCGGGGGCCCGGTCGTTCTGCGCCGGGTTTCGATCAGGCGTGGCTCCGCGAACCCGGCGCAACGCGCCTGCCGGCGAGGAGACCCGGCGCACGTTGGCCGCGGGCCGCGGGGGAGGGCGGGCCCCGGGGGTGCTCAGAGGGCGGCGGCCAGCCGAGTGCCCTGGTCGATCGCCCGCTTGGCGTCGAGCTCGGCGGCCTCGTCGGCTCCGCCGATGACATGCACGGGGATGCCGGCAGCCTGCAGCGGCGCCTCGAGCGAGCGCAGCGACTCCTGCCCGGCGCACAGCACGATCGTGTCGGCCTCGATCAGCCGCTCGTTCGCGTGCTCCGGGCCGAAGGACACCACCAGGCCCTCGGGCGTGATCCGCTCGTAGTTGACGCCGGGCAGCATCGTGACGCCGCGCGCCACCAGGGAGGCCCGGTGGATCCAGCCGGTCGTCTTGCCCAGGCCGGCACCCAGCTTGCCGCGCTTGCGCTGCAGCAGGGTGACCTGTCGGGCGGCGGGGGCGGGCTGGGGCTTGGCCAGGCCGCCGCGGGCCTCCTCGGGGTCGACCACCCCCCACTCCTGCAGCCACTCCTTGAGGTCCAGCGTCGGGGAGTCCCCCTCGGGCACGACCAGGAACTCCGCGACGTCGAAGCCGATCCCGCCGGCGCCCACGATCGCGACCCGCTGGCCGACCGGGGCGCCCTGGAGCACCTCGACGTAGGACAGCACGTGGGGCGCGTCCTGGCCCGGGATCTCCGGGTCGCGCGGGGTCACGCCGGTCGCCAGCACGACCTCGTCGAACCCGCCCTCGCGCAGCAGGTCGGCGGTCGCCTCGGTGGCCAGGTGCAGGTGCACCCCGGTGTCGGTGATCCGGTTGGCGAAGTACCGCAGGGTCTCGGCGAACTCCTCCTTGCCCGGGATCCGCCGGGCCAGGTTGAACTGCCCGCCGATGGCCTCGGCCGCGTCGTAGAGGTGCACCTCGTGCCCGCGCTCGGCCAGCGTCGTCGCGGCCGCCATCCCCGCCGGCCCCGCCCCCACGACGGCCACCTTCCGGGGCGTGGGTGCGGGCCCGATGACCAGCTCGGTCTCATTGGCCGCCAGGGGGTTCACCAGGCAGGAGGCGTGCTTGTTCTGGAACACGTGGTCCAGGCACGCCTGGTTGCAGGCGATGCACGTGTTGATCCGGTCCGCGCGGCCCTCGGCGGCCTTGCGGACGAAGTGCGGGTCGGCCAGGAGCGGGCGGGCCATGCTCACCATGTCGGCCACGCCCTCGGCGAGCACCTGCTCGGCCACCTCCGGGGTGTTGATCCGGTTGGTGGTGACCAGCGGGATCGTGATGCCCTCGGCCCGCAGGGTGTCGCGCATCTTCTGGGTCACCCACGTGAAGGCCGCCCGCGGCACCGAGGTGGCGATCGTGGGCACGCGGGCCTCGTGCCAGCCGATGCCGGTGTTGATGATCGTGGCCCCGCTCGCCGCGATCGCCCGCGCCAGCTCGACGACCTCGGGCCAGGTGGAGCCGTCCGGCACGAGGTCGAGCATCGACAGGCGGTAGACGATGATGAAGTCCTCGCCCACGGCCTCGCGGGTGCGCTGCACGATCTCCACGGGCAGGCGCATGCGGTTGGCGTACGAGCCGCCCCACTCGTCGGTGCGGTGGTTCGTGTGCGTGACGAGGAACTGGTTGATGAAGTAGCCCTCGGAGCCCATGATCTCCACGCCGTCGTAGCCGGCCTCGCGGGCCAGCTGGGCGCAGCGCACGAAGGCGCGGATCTGGCGCTCGACACCCCGGCCGGTGAGCGCGCGGGGCGCGAACGGCGAGATCGGGCTCTTGATCCGCGACGGGGCCACGGCCAGCGGGTGGTACGCGTACCGCCCGGTGTGCAGGATCTGCAGGGCGATCTTGCCGCCCTCGGCGTGCACGGCCTGCGTGATCGGCAGGTGCCGGCGCGCCTGCGCCGAGGTGGCCAGGGTGCCGCTGAACGGCTTGGCCCAGCCCTCCTGGTTGGGGGCGAAGCCACCGGTCACGATGAGGCCGACCCCACCGGCGGCGCGCTCGGCGAAGTAGGCGATGAGCCGGTCGAAGTCGGTGCGGCTGTCCTCGAGGCCGGTGTGCATCGAGCCCATGAGGACCCGGTTGCGCAGGGTGGTGAAGCCCAGGTCGAGGGGCTCGAGCAGGTGCGGGTACGGGGAGGTCACGTGACCAGTCTGGACCGGGGCCATGTCGGTCCGGCTGCCGGGTGCCGGCCCGGAGCCATCGGTCCCCGGCGGGACCCCGCCGCGGCCGTATCGTGCGGGTCATGCAGGAGGTTCCGGGCAAGGTCGGGGCGCCGCAGCCGCCCTCCGCCGAGCTGCCCGAGGGGGCCGGCCCCGGCCACGCCCCAGGCGGCGCGGACCCGCGGCTCACCCCCGACCCGCAGCCCTTCTACGAGCCCTGGCGCGACCCGGGGCGCACCTGGCAGACCCCCGAGCCGGCCACCTCGCACAGCGGGGTTGCCCTCGAGGTCGAGCGCCGGGTGCTCGGGGTCAGCCGCTGGGTCGACCGGGCGCAGTCGCGCTGGACCCCCGTCGCCTTCGGCTACGCGGTGTTCAAGAAGTACGCCGACGACGAGGGCAGCCGGCTCGCGGCGCTGCTGGCGTACTACACGTTCCTGAGCCTGTTCCCGCTGGCGATCGGCGGCATCGCGGTGCTCAACCTGTTCCTGGCCGATCGGCCCGAGCTCGTCGCCGGCATCATCGACCAGGCCGTCCCCGAGCAGTACCAGGCCCAGCTGCTGGCCGCCTACGAGTCCCTGCCGAGCGGCGGGGCGGGGCTGTGGGTGGCCCTGGTCGGCCTGCTGCTGGCCGGGACCGGTGGGGTGTTCTCCGCCTACGCGATGGTGAACCAGGTCTTCGCCGTGCCCTACCGCTTCCGCTACGGCTTCGGACCCCGCTACCTGGTCGTGCTGCTCCTCGTGCTGCTGCTCGGGATCGGGGTGCTCGTGGTGGCGATCGGCTCCGCGGTGGTCGCCACCATCGGCGACGCGGCCTTCGTCCAGCGCCTCGGTGGGTTCGTGCTCGTCTGGGCGGTCGCGTTCGGGGTGCTGCTGGCCGCGCCACGAGCGCTGGCACGGCGCCGGCTGGCCCTGCGCGAGTACGCGCTGGGGGCGGCGCTGGGGGCGGTCGCGATGACCCTGTTCCTCAGCCTCGGCTCGGTCGTCGTCTCCCGCTTCATCGCCGACTCCAGTGCGGTGTACGGGGTGTTCGCCACGGTCGTGGGCATCATCTCGGTGCTGTTCCTCGTGTCGAACGCCATCGTGTTCTGCTACGAGATCTCCGTGGTCCGCGCCTGGCAGCTGTGGCCGCGCGGGGTCGACATCATGCTGCTGTTCCCCGCCGACGAGCGCGCCTACGCCCTGCTCACGCTCATGGACGAGCGGATGCCGTCCCAGCGCAACGGGGTCGCCTTCGACGCGACCGGTCACGACGACCCGCGCCGGGCCGACCCCGCGCTGCTGCGGTGCCGGCCCGAGGGGGTACCGCGGCGCCCGTACGACGCGGGCACGCCCGCGTCGGGCGGGGAGGAGGTGCAGCCGTGACCTGGCTCGACGCCTTCGGCTGGCTCAGCTCGATCCTGGTCGTCTGGTCGCTGACGGTGGCCCGGGTGCTGCGCTTCCGGGTGCTCAACCTGGCTGGCGCCGTCATCGCCACGGTCGTGAACGCGCTGGTCGGGCTGTGGCCGTTCGTGGCCATGAACGGCGCCATCGCGATCATCGACGCCTACTGGATCGCGCGGCTGCTGCGGCAGCGCCACGACCTCGCGGCGTACGAGGTGGTGGAGGTGGGCATCGACGACCACTACCTGCGCCACCTGCTGGCGGTCAAGGCCGACGACATCGCCCGCAGCCACCCGAGCTTCCAGCTGCCGGGCGACGCCGCCGCCGACCGCGGCGCCTTCCTCGTGCTCCACGGTGACGAGACCGTCGGCATGGTGATCGTGCGCGATGCCGGGCACGGCGTGGGCGAGGTCGAGCTGGACTACGTCACCGAGCGGTTCCGCGACTTCACCCCGGGGGAGTTCGTCTACCGGCGCTCGGGCATCTTCGCCGCCCGGGGCTTCCGCGTGCTGCGCCTCGTCGACGACGTGGCCGGCGAGGGGCCGTACCACGAGCGCGTCGGGTTCCGTCGGGTCGCGGGCCGCTGGGAGCGGACGGTCGCGCCGTGAGCCCGCCGTCCCCCGAGGCACCCGATGGTCCACTGCGCGAGCGGATCGGCGCGTCGCCGGCGCCCGGCCGGGAGGACTGGCAGGCTGGCCGCATGGCTGAGCCGGACGACGCCCCTGGTGCCCCCGACGACCAGCAGTCGGTGCGGGACCGGTGGTGGTTCTCCTCCGCGCTGCAGATCGTGGCCGGCGCGGCCGTGGTCGGCTTCCAGTGGGGGCCGATCAGCGGGGGGACCGCCAACTGGGCGAACTGGCTCATCGGCCTGATCGGGCTGCTCGTCGCCGGGTACGGGGTGCTCGGCCTGGCGCAGGCCCGGCGACAGCGCCCGCCGCAGGACTGAAGCGCCTTGTGCGTCCGACCATGTGAGCGTTAACATGGTGGTGGCTCCTCGGGACTGCCCGTGGATCCGCGATTCGACAGGTGGCCGTGCCGACGGGCAGCGGCGATGACGTCGGAGCGGAGGTGCTCATGATGCGCAAGTCCACCCGCGAGTACGACGCCTTCGGCCCATGGGTCTACGAGATCCGCACCGAGGACGAGATCCCGAAGCTGTACCGCGAGTTCCCGCTCGACCTCGCCTCCGCGGCCATGACGATCAAGGTGCCGCGCGAGATCGAGCGCCGTGACGCCAACCCCGACATGGACCTCTACGACGTCGTCCTGTCCGTGGGCCCCGACCACGTGACCGTCCTCACGCGCCAGGGACACCGGTTCGACTTCCGCGACGTGCCCTACCGCGACCTCCAGGGGATCACCGAGTCGGTCGACCTGCTCGACGGCCGGCTGGTGCTCGCCGCCGAGGGCGGTGACGTTCGCGTGAAGTACAACGCCTCGTCCAACGACGTCATGACCCAGCTCGTGGGCCTGCTGCGCGAGCGCTACATCGAGCCGGCGCCAGCCCCCCCGCCCGGGACGCGGTCGGCCTCCGTCGCAGGGCCCCCTGACGTGGAGCGCGAGCTGCAGGTGCTGTTCCGGCGGGTCAGCCACGAGGGTCCGATGCGGACCGCCGGCGTGCAGCGGCGCCACGTCGTCCTGCCGGTCCGCGGCAGCTCCATCGATCGCGCGGTCGCCCGCGCCTGGCCCACGGCCCTGCAGAGCGCGATCTTCATCCTCAGCGCCACGGAGCTGCAGGTGCTGCACCGTGGCCGGCCGTACCGGACCGGCTTCCGGCCCATCCACACCCTGGCGCGCACGCTGCTGCCGCTCGAGCGCGTCGCGGGGATCGAGACCGCCCCGAGCGAGCGGTTCGCCGGCGTGGCGCACGTGCGGGTCCGGGTCGGTCACGTGACCCACGAGTTCGCGCTGGACGACCCGGTCGCCGACCGCGTCGTCGCGGCCCTGCGCACCGCCGTGCGCGGTTGACCCGGTGACCGACGTGGGGGATCTCGTGGCCGTCGCCGACACCGCCGCCGCTGCGGGCCGGGCGCTGCTGCGCCGCCCCAGCCTGCACGACGTGGCGCTGCACGCGGGCGTGAGCCACCAGACGGTGTCCCGCGTGATCAACGACCGACCCAATGTCAGCCCGGACACCCGGGCACGGGTGCAGGCCGCCATCGACGCGCTCGGCTACCGGCGCAACGCCGCGGCCCGGATCCTGGCCACGAACCGCAGCCAGACGTTGGGCCTCATGGTGCAGGGAGAGCCCAGGCTCGGGCCGGCCAGCACCATGCTGGGCGTCGCCGCCGCCGCCAGGGACGCCGGGCGCTACGTGAGCCTGGCCGTCGTCGCGGAGCCCTCGGAGCAGGCGACGACCGAGACACTCGAGTACTTCCGCGACCAGGCGGTCGAGGGGATCGTCGTCATCGCCCCGGTGGCCGACATCGTGGAGGTCGCCCGGGCGGCCGCGAGCCCCAGCGTCCCCGTCGTCGTCGTGGCGGCGGGGGAGCGGCCGCGCCCGGGATTCTTCGTCGCCTCGGTCGACCAGCAGCTCGGTGCCGCCCTGGCGACCCGCCACCTGCTCGAGCTCGGCCACGCCGACGTCGTGCACGTCACCGGGCCGCTCGACTGGCACGACGCCGTCGAGCGCGTGCACGGCTGGCGAGCCGAGCGCGCCGCCTGGGGGCTGCCGGAACGTGACCCGCTCGTCGCCGACTGGACGTCGGCCGCGGGGTACCGGATCGGCCGGCGCCTGCTGGCGCATGCGGCCAGCGGCGACCCGGTCGACGCGCTGCCCACCGCGATCTTCGCGGCCAACGACCAGCTCGCACTGGGCCTGCTGCGCGCCTTCGACGAGGCCGGGGTCGAGGTCCCCGGCCGGGTGTCGATCGTCGGGTACGACGACATCGAGGGCGCGGACTACTTCACCCCACCCCTGACGACCGTCCGGCAGCCGTTCGAGGAGCTGGGCAAGACCTGCATCGAGCTGCTGCTCGCCGGGATGTCGGCCAAGGCGGCCGGGGAGGTCCCGGAGCGTTCGGCCAAGGTGGCCCCCACGCTGGTCGTGCGCGCCACCACGGCCCCGCCGCCGCGGGCGCAGCCCCCCGCACGGCGCTCCCGGGGCTCCCGGCGCTGAGGGGCGGACGGGCCCACCACGGGCGTCCCGTCGGGGGCTTCCCCGCACGCGCGAGGGGCACACGATTGTGAACGGTAACAATTCGGTAACACACCCTTGTTGCCCAGACGTGTTAACGCTAACATCCCCGCATGGTCACAACCCCGGCGCACAAGCCGCGGATGGCCAGTTGCTCACCCGCCGGGGGAGCAAGCGCAAGCAGGCTGACCGCGGGGCCACAGCGCCCGGGTCCGCTGGGAGGGCGCCGCCCCGCACTGGGCGCGGGCTCGATCGAACCCCTGCAGCCAGCGTGTGCCAGTGGCATCCGCGCGATCGCAGGGCACTCACAGGAGGAAGCATGGTTCTGAAGAAGTTCTTCACGCTGGCTGCGGGCGCCACGCTCGTCCTGGGCCTGGCGGCCTGTGGCGGCGAGGGCGCAGGCGACACCGCGGCCGAGCCGACCGGCGGCAGTGCCGCCCCGGCCGCCGACCTCACCGTCGGCGTCGCGATGCCCACGAAGTCCTCGGAGCGCTGGATCGCCGACGGCAACAACGTCAAGGAGCAGCTGGAGGCCAAGGGCTACACCGTCGACCTGCAGTACGCCGAGGACGACATCCCGACGCAGGTCAACCAGATCGACAACATGATCACCAACGGGGCCGACGCCCTGGTCATCGCGGCGATCGACGGCACGGCGCTGACCAGCCAGCTGGAGCAGGCCGCGGCCAACAACATCCCCGTGATCGCCTACGACCGGCTCATCCGCGACTCGGAGAACGTCGACTTCTACACCACGTTCGACAACTTCAAGGTCGGCGTCCAGCAGGCCACCGCGCTGCTGTACGGCCTGGGCCTGACCGACCTCGAGGGCGCCAAGGCCGCTGACGCGCCCGAGGGCCCGTTCAACATCGAGATCTTCGCGCTCAAGCCGTTCATGGACGACGGGACCCTCGTGGTGCCCAGCGGCCAGACCGACTTCGACACCGTCGCGATCCTGCGCTGGGACCCGGCGACCGCCCAGTCCCGCATGGAGAACCTGCTCACCTCCACGTACGCCAGTGGTGAAGAGGTCGACGGCGTGCTCTCGCCCTACGACGGCCTGTCGATCGGCATCCTGTCCGCCCTCGGTGGCTCCGGCTACGGCTCCGGCGACAAGGCGTGGCCCATCGTGACCGGCCAGGACGCCGAGCTCGCCTCGGTGAAGTCCATCCTCGCGGGTGAGCAGAACTCGACCATCTTCAAGGACACCCGCCTGCTGGCCGCCCAGGCCGTGCAGATGGTGGACGCCCTGCTGACCGGCGGCGAGCCGGAGGTCAACGACACGACCACCTACGACAACGGCGTCAAGGTCGTCCCGTCGTACCTGCTCGAGTCGCAGATCGTGGTCAAGGACAACGTCGAGGACGTCCTCGTCGGCAGCGGCTACTACACCGCTGACGAGCTCGGCCTGTAAGCACCCCGCAAACCCTCCCTGGGCGTCGGTGCCGTGCCGGCGCCCAGGGGGCTCCACCAGAAGGACCGGTGCGTGAGCGCATGAGCGAGCACATCCTGGAGATGCGCGGGATCACCAAGGAGTTCCCGGGCGTCATGGCCCTGCAGGACGTCAACCTGCAGGTGCGGCGAGGCGAGATCCACGCGATCTGCGGGGAGAACGGTGCCGGCAAGTCCACCCTCATGAAGATCCTGTCCGGGGTGTACCCGCACGGGGACTACGAGGGCGACATCGTCTTCGAGGGCGAGGAGGTGCAGTTCCACGACATCCGCGCCAGCGAGCACCACGGCATCGTCATCATCCACCAGGAGCTCGCGCTGAGCCCCTACCTGTCCATCGCGGAGAACATCTTCCTGGGCAACGAGCGGGCCAAGCGCGGGTGGATCGACTGGAACGAGACCAACGCCCGGGCCGCCGAGCTGCTCGAGCGGGTCGGCCTCAAGGAGGTCCCGACCACCCGCATCATGGACATCGGCGTCGGCAAGCAGCAGCTCGTCGAGATCGCCAAGGCCCTGTCCAAGGACGTCAAGCTGCTCATCCTCGACGAGCCGACGGCGGCGCTGAACGACGACGACTCCGCGCACCTGCTGAACCTCATGCGTCAGCTCAAGGAGCAGGGGATCACGATGATCATGATCTCCCACAAGCTCAACGAGATCGAGGCGATCTCGGACTCGGTCACGATCATCCGCGATGGCCTGACCATCGAGACCCTCGACGTGCACTCCCAGGACGTCACCGAGGACCGGATCATCCGCGGCATGGTCGGCCGCGACCTGTCCCGGCGCTTCCCGGACCACGAGCCGAGCATCGGCGAGGAGATCTTCCGGATCGAGGACTGGACCGTCCACCATCCCACCCAGCACGACCGCGTGGTCGTGCGCGATGCGGCCCTGAGCATCCGCCGCGGCGAGATCGTGGGCCTGGCCGGCCTCATGGGCGCCGGGCGCACCGAGCTGGCGATGAGCGTGTTCGGCCGCGCCTACGGCCACAACATCACCGGGCGCATGTTCAAGGACGGCAAGGAGATCCACGCGCGCTCCATCGCCGACGCGATCGCCCACGGCGTCGCCTACGCGACCGAGGACCGCAAGCGCTACGGCCTGAACCTCATCGCCGACGTCAAGCGCAACACCACGGCCGCCGCCCTGGGCAAGGTGTCCAAGCGGGGCTGGATCAACTCCAACGAGGAGTACAAGGTCGCTGACGAGTCCCGCGTCTCGATGAACATCAAGGCCCCGAGCGTGGCCTCCCTGGTCGGCAAGCTCAGCGGCGGCAACCAGCAGAAGGTCGTCGTCGCCAAGTGGATCTTCACCGACCCCGACGTGCTGATCCTCGACGAGCCGACCCGTGGCATCGACGTGGGTGCCAAGTACGAGATCTACACGATCATCAACCGGCTCGCCGACGAGGGCAAGGGCGTGCTGGTCATCTCCTCGGAGCTGCCCGAGCTCATCGGGATCTGC
>JALOLK010000112.1 GCA_025456015.1 Candidatus Nanopelagicales bacterium | reverse complement strand
GCTCTACCAGCTCTTCCCGCTCACCCAGGAGCAGGAGACGCTGCTGCTGGTCCGCAACTCGACGGTCCTCGCCGGGCTGTTCGTCGTGCTGGGCCTGGCCGCGCTCGCCGCAGCCGTCACCTACTTCCTCGTCACCCCGGTGCACGAGGCTGCCCGCTCGGCCCGGCGGTTCTCCGCGGGCCATCTCGACGCCCGCATGCGCGTGCGCGGCGAGGACGACCTGGCCCAGCTGGCGATGAGCTTCAACGACATGGCCAGCACGCTGCAGGGCCAGATCCGCGACATGGAGCAGATGTCGAAGGTGCAGCAGCGCTTCGTCGCCGACGTCTCGCACGAGCTGCGCACGCCGCTGACCACCGTGCGGATGGCCGCGGACCTGCTCCACGACAAGCGCGCCGACCTGCCGCCCGACGATGCCCGGGCCGTGGAGCTGCTGCAGAACCAGCTGAACCGCTTCGAGGCCCTGCTGGCCGACCTGCTCGAGACCTCCCGGCAGGACTCCGGCTCGGTCCAGCTCGACGTGGAGGAGGTCGACCTGCGCGAGCTCGCCGAGGGCGTGGTGGGCTCGTTGCAGCCGCTGGCCGAGGAGACCGGCTCCACCGTCGAGGTGGCCGGTGACGCGGCGGTCCCGGTGGCGTGCGACGCGCTGCGCGTCGAGCGCATCCTGGCCAACCTGCTCTCGAACGCGCTCGAGCACGGCGAGGGCCGGCCGGTGCAGGTGCGGGTCAGGGGTGACGCGCGGGGCGCCGAGCTGGCCGTCACCGACCACGGCATCGGCCTGACCGAGGAGGAGCTGGCCAGCGTCTTCACCCGCTTCTGGCGGGCCGACCCGGCTCGGGTGCGCCGCATCGGGGGCACCGGCCTGGGCCTGTCGATCGCGCTGGGTGACGCGCGGGCCCACGGCGGCACGCTCTGCGCGGCGGGCGCGCCGGGCCAGGGCGCCACCTTCACGCTGCGCCTGCCGGCGCAGCCCCGCGCCACCCCGATGGCGGTCGCGCCATGAGCCGCGGGGCGCGGGCCGCCGCCCTGGCGGTCGCGGTGGCGCTGTTGGCAGCCTGCTCGGTCGTGCCGACCTCCGGGCCGATCGAGCAGGGGCCGGTGGTGGACTCGGGGGAGTCGACCCAGTTCATCCGCGTGATCGCGGCCCCGCCCAGCGCGGGGGCCGATCCCGAGGCGATCGTGCGGGGCTTCCTCGAGGCCAACGCCAGCCTCGAGGAGGACCACGCGATCGCCCGGCAGTACCTCACCAGCGAGGCCGCGGACGCCTGGGACGCCGCGGCGAGCACCGGCGTGTACGACCCGGCCTCGGTCCGCGTGAACGACCGCGGCGGCGAGGTGCGGGTGCGCCTGTCGGTGGTCGCCGAGCTCCTGGCCGACGGCACGCTGGCCAACCTCGAGACCCCCGAGCAGCGCACGCTGGTCTTCCCGGTCTCCCGGGTCCGCCAGGCCGACGGGCCGCCGCAGTGGCGCATCAGCAGCGCCCCGCCCGGCACGGTGATCAGCTCCACCGACCTGCGCCGGGCGTACCGGCCGTACTGGGCGGGCTTCATGTCCCGGCGCATCGACGTGCTCGTGCCGGACGGCCGGCTCGTGCCGGTGGTCGGTCCCAGCCTGCCGACCGCCCTGACCGAGCTGGTGCTCGGCGGGCCCTCCGGCTGGCTGGCGCCGGCCGTGCGCACCGGGGTCCCGGCCGGCACCACGCTGGCCCTGGCGGCCGTCCCGGTGGAGAACGGCGTCGCGCTGGTGGAGCTCTCCGCCGAGGCGCTGTCCGCGACGGACACCCAGCGTCGGGACCTCGCGGCCCAGCTGACCTGGACCCTCACCCAGCTGCCCGAGGTCTCCGCCGTGCGGCTGCTCGTGGCCGGGGAGGAGTTCGCCGTCCCGGGCAGCCTCGCCCCGTACACGCGCACCACGTTCCAACCCATGGCCCCCGATGCCCTGTCGCGCGGGGCCTCGGGCACCCTGCAGCCGCCCTCCTACGTGCTGGTCGGCGAGGAGCTCATCCGGGTCACGGACGTGGCCCGGACCGCCCTGCCTGTGCGCGCGGAGGGGGCTCGCTCGCTGCGCGGGCTCGCGATCTCCCTCGACGAGCGGCGGGCCGCCAGCGCGGCCGGCGACGGGACCGGCGTCTGGCTGCTGCCGCTGGACAGGACCACGACGACCCGTGAGGTCCCCGCGGCCGAGGTCACCGACCTGAGCTTCGACATCGACGGGGCCCTGTGGTTCGTCGACGACGGCGGGCTGCGCCGGGTGGGCCCCGACGGGGCCGCCGAGTCCGTCCCGATCGACGCCGAGGGCCTGCCCCCGCTGCGCAACGCCCGGCTGGCCCGGGACGGCGCCCGGATCGCGCTGGTCGCCGGCGGGCGGTCCTACGTGGCCGCGGTCCATCGCTCCGAGGGCCAGCTGGTCGTGGCGCGACCGGTCCCGACGGACACGATCGTGCTCGACGTCAGCGCGATCGCCTGGCGCGACGCGACCGCCCTGGACCTCATCGGCCGGCTCGGGGACACCGGCGCCCAGGCGCTGCGGATGTCCGTGGCCAACGGCCAGGTCGCCCCGCTCGGGGTCCCCATGGAGCCGATCGAGCTGGCCGCGGCGCCCAGCTCGGTGTCGCTCGTGGCTGCGGCCGACGAGCGGATCCTCACCAACGTCGGCCTGCAGTGGCGCGACCGCGGCCCCGGTCGGGCCGTGGCCTACCCCGGCTGACCCGGGACGCTCGTGGTCGGGGGGACGGGGCGCTGGGCCGGGCTCGGGGAGGCCGTGCTCGACCTCGTGGTGCCGCAGCGGTGCGCGGGCTGCCAGCGGCCCGGCACGGCGTGGTGCCCGGCCTGTGCCGCGGCCGTGGCCGGTCAGGTGCGGGCGGTGCCCGGGCAGGCCCGCACCTGCGCCGCGGCACCGCACGCCGGGCCCGCCGGCCGCGCGGTCGCGGCGTTCAAGGACGACGGGGCCCGACGGCTGGCCGCCCCGCTGGCCGGGCTGCTCGCCGACGCGGTCCGCGCGGTGCTCCCGACGGCCGGCGGCCCCGGCGCCGGCGGGTTGGGCCCGGGCAGCCCGGTGTGGCTGGTCCCCGTCCCGGCCCGGCGCTCGGCACGGCGTGCCCGTGGTGGGGACCACATGCGCGAGCTGGCACGCCTGGCGGCTGGGCGGCTGCGTCGGCACGGGGTGCCCGCGCACCGCCTCGACGTGCTCGTGCATGTGCGCGACAGCCGCGACCAGGTCGGCCTGGGCCGAGCCGCCCGCCGCGCGAACGTGGCCGGCACCCTCGCCGCGGCCGGTCCGCTGCCCCGCGGCCTGCTCGTGGTGGTCGACGACGTCACCACGACGGGGGCGACGTTGGGCGAGGCGGCCCGGGCGCTGCGGGCCGCCCGGCCGAGCGGGCCGCTGCGTGCGGCGAGCATCACCTGGGCCGCCCCGCCTGTGGCGGCCTCGGGCCTCGCGTCACCGGCCCGGCGCGACTAGCGTTGAGGGCAGGAAGGCCCAGGGGGAGCACTCGCCCACCGCTCGGCGTGCTGGTCACGCCGGCCAACCATCGGAGGTCTCGTGGACATCGTCGTCAGGGGTCGTCATGTCGATGTGTCGGATCGGTTCCGCACCCACGTGACCGGCAAGCTGAGCCGGGCGGATCGGTTCGGCCTGCCCATCAGCCACATCGACGTCGAGGTCTCCTACGAGCCCAACCCCCGGCAGTCCGACCGGGCGTTCGAGGTGGAGCTCACGTGCCGCGGGGCGGGCCCGGTGATCCGCGCCGAGGCACACGCCCAGGACAAGTACGCGGCCACCGACGTGGCCCTGGCCCGGCTGGAGGAGCGGCTGCGCCGTGCCTCGGACAAGCGCCGCCAGCGCAGGGCCGAGAAGGTCCTCGTCGTGCCGGCCGCCGAGCTCGCGCTCACCCCGGCGGCGGAGGCCGCCGAGCCGCCCGCGGCCCAGGAGGACGACGACGGCACCGTCTGGGAGCAGGGCCCGATCGTCGTGCGGCTCAAGGAGCACACCGCCGCCCCGATGTCGGTGGCGCAGGCCGTCGAGGCGATGGAGCTCGTCGGCCACGACTTCTACCTCTTCCGCGACCTCGAGAACGGCGAGTCGCCCGCGGTGGTCTACCGGCGGCGCGGCTTCGACTACGGCCTGATCCGCCTGGACGGCCACGCTGAGCAGTAGCCCCGCGGAGGTCCTGGTCGCCGACGCCGAGCCGGTCTACCGCGCCGGGGTACAGGCGATCCTGGCTGCGGCTGGGTTCGCCGCCCGGCCCATCGACCTGGCCGCGCTGCCCCTCGCGGACGGAGGTCCGGCAGCGGTCGATGACGGGCCCCTGGAGGCCGGCCCGGCGCGGGTGGTGGTCCTCGACGCCCGGCTGGGCAGCGCCCCCTACGGCCGGGACCTCGTGGCCCGCCTCGCGGGCGCCGCGCCCTGCACGGCGGTGGTGGTCGTGGTCGACCAGGTGCGCCCGGACGGGCTGGTGGCCGCGTTCGAGGCCGGTGCACGAGCCCTCGTGCACCGCTGGTGCGAGCCGGCCGAGCTCGTCGACGCCGTGCGCAGCGCGCTGGCCGGCACCGACCTGGTCGCGGCCCCGCTCGCCGGCCTGCTGCGTGCCGAGCTGCTCGCCAGCGCCGCCGGCGGATCGCCTGCCCACCTGAGCAGCCGGGAGCTGCAGGTGCTGCGCGGCCTGGCCCGCGGGCAGACGAACGCCGGCATCGGGGCCGCGCTGGGCATCAGCGAGCACACGGTGCGCAACCACGTCCACGCGATCCTGGCCAAGCTCGGGGCCTCGAACCGCACGGACGCGGTCACCACCGCCCTGCGCCGCGGCCTCGTGGATCTCGCCGGCTGAGCCGGGACGACTACCATGGAGGTCCGGACGGCCCCGGCGCCCGGACCCGCGCACCGCGTGGGCGCGCCTGCGGGCCCCGACCGCGACCACGAACGACGAGAGGTGCCCGCGTGCCCATCATCGACAAGATCCTGCGGGCCGGCGAGGGCCGGACGCTGCGCAAGCTCGAGGGCGTCGCCGCGCAGGTCAACGCGCTGGAGCCGGCGTTCGAGGCGATGAGCGACGAGGAGCTCAAGGCCCTCACCCCGCAGTACCGCCAGCGCCTGGCCGAGGGCGAGACGCTGGACCACCTGCTCCCCGAGGCCTTCGCCACGGTCCGCGAGGCGGCCAAGCGCACGCTGGGGCAGCGCCACTACGACGTGCAGATCATGGGCGGCGGCGCGTTGCACCTGGGCAACATCGCCGAGATGAAGACCGGTGAGGGCAAGACCCTGGTCTCCACGCTGCCGGCCTACCTCAACGCCCTGACCGGTGAGGGCGTGCACATCGTCACCGTGAACGACTACCTGGCCCACCGCGACGCGGAGAACATGGGCCGCGTCCACCGGTTCCTGGGGCTCAAGGTGGGCGTGATCCTGTCGCGCATGACCCCCGCGGAGCGCCGGGTCGCCTACGCCTGCGACATCACCTACGGCACGAACAACGAGTTCGGCTTCGACTACCTGCGCGACAACATGGCGTGGTCGCGCGAGGAGATGGTGCAGCGCGGGCACCACTACGCCATCGTCGACGAGGTCGACTCGATCCTCATCGACGAGGCGCGCACCCCGCTGATCATCTCCGGGCCCGCCGACGAGGCGGACAAGTGGTACCAGGAGATGGCCAAGCTGGTGGGGCGGCTGCGCATCGACGCCGACTACGAGGTCGACGAGAAGAAGCGCACGGTCGGCATCCTCGAGTCCGGCATCGAGCGCACCGAGGACTGGCTGGGCATCGAGAACCTGTACGAGCCGGCCAACACCCGCCTCGTGGGCTACCTCAACAACGCCATCAAGGCCAAGGAGCTGTTCAAGCGCGACCGCGACTACGTCGTGATGAACGGCGAGGTCATGATCGTCGACGAGCACACCGGCCGCATGCTGCACGGCCGGCGCTACAACGAGGGCCTGCACCAGGCGATCGAGGCCAAGGAGGGCGTGGAGGTCAAGGCCGAGAACCAGACCCTGGCCACCGTCACGCTGCAGAACTTCTTCCGGCTCTACACGAAGCTGTCGGGCATGACCGGCACGGCCATGACCGAGGCGGCGGAGTTCGACAAGATCTACAAGCTCGGCGTGGTCCAGATCCCGACCAACCGCCCGATGATCCGCGAGGACCTGCGCGACCTGGTGTACCGCACCGAGGACGCCAAGTGGGACGCCGTCGTCGCCGACATCGTCGAGCGGCACGCCGCCGGCCAGCCGATCCTCGTGGGCACCGTCAGCGTCGAGAAGAGCGAGAAGCTGTCCACGCTGCTGCGCAAGGAGGGCGTGCCCCACCAGGTCCTCAACGCGAAGTACCACGACAAGGAGGCCGCGATCATCGCCCAGGCCGGCCGCAAGGGCGCGGTCACCGTGGCGACGAACATGGCCGGCCGCGGCACGGACATCATCCTGGGCGGCAACGCCGACTTCCTGGCCGACCTGTCGCTGCAGCAGCAGGACCTGAGCCCCTCGGAGACCCCTGAGGAGTACGAGGCGGCCTGGCCCGCGGCGCTGCACGCCGCCCAGGAGGCGTTCGCCGCCGAGCACGAGGAGGTCACCGAGCTCGGCGGGCTCTACGTGCTGGCCACCGAGCGCCACGAGTCCCGGCGCATCGACAACCAGCTGCGCGGCCGGTCGGGCCGGCAGGGGGACCCCGGTGCCTCGCGGTTCTACCTGTCGCTGCAGGACGACCTCATGCGCCTGTTCAAGGCCGACATGGTCGACGCCTTCCTGCGCCGCGCGAACGTGCCCGACGACCAGCCGATCGAGTCGAAGATGGTGACCAAGGCCATCCTCTCGGCGCAGACCCAGGTCGAGGCCCAGCACTTCGAGATCCGCAAGGACGTCCTGAAGTACGACGACGTCATGAACCGCCAGCGCCTGGTCATCTACGCCGAGCGCCGGCGC
>JALOLK010000162.1 GCA_025456015.1 Candidatus Nanopelagicales bacterium | reverse complement strand
CAGGTGCGGCCGGATCTGCTCCAGCACGGTGAGCACGTCCAGCGTGCGGCCGGTGCGCACGATCCCGTGCGCCA
Source organism: Candidatus Nanopelagicales bacterium (assembly GCA_025456015.1). Lineage (GTDB taxonomy): Bacteria > Actinomycetota > Actinomycetes > S36-B12 > CAIYMF01 > Prado023. The sequence continues at coordinate 2,502 of JALOLK010000162.1, read as the reverse complement.
CGAGCAGGGCCATGACCTCGGGGGTGTCGACGGCCGCATGGAGGACCTCGGCAGCCGCCGGGTCCTCGCGCAGGGCGTGGACGAGCGCCACCAGCCCGCGGCGGTTGAACTCCGTGATCGCGGCCAGGGTCTCCTCGAGCAGGTCCCGGCTGGCGGGATCTGCATGGCCGACGCGGTCGCGCAACCTGTCGATCCGGGCGGCGAGGTCCTCGAACGCCTCGGTGGAGGTGCTCGCCGTCGGCATCATGCGTACACCTGCTGCTGGCCGATCACCTGGGTGGCCTGGATCGTGAGCACCTCGGCCAGGGCGGCGCCGGCCAACCGGCCCAGGACCTGCGCCGCGGGGCCGCCGGGATCGGCGGGCAGGGTCCGCCGATCCAGCGCCTCGAGCACGAAGCAGTGCCCCGCGGTGGAGTCGAGCAGGTTCTCGCTGAGCACCGCCGCCACGAACTCCGCCCGGCCCAGCACCGCCGAGCCGGGGTCCTCGCGCAGGAGGGCCAGGGCGGCGTCCGGGCCGCCGGCGCGGTGGACGCAGCGCTCGGCGTAGTTGGCGGCCGCCTCACGCAGCATGAGGTCGAACTGCTGGCGGGCGTACAGCTCCATCACGGCCTCCCGGCGCTCGCGGCCGCCTCGTCGAGGCCGGCCAGGATGTCCTCGACGGTGCTCGCCGACTCCGCGTCGCCGGCGGCCTGGAACAGCCCGCGCGCCCGGGTGAGCCGATCCCGGGCGTCGGAGAACACCCCGAGGTGGCCCAGGGCGTTGCCCTGGTTGGACAGGATCCGCGCGCAGCCGATCGGGTCGGTGGCGGGGTCGCGGTGCGCCAGCAGCTCCTCGTAGAGCTGCACGGCCTCGTCGAGGTGCTGCTCCTGGTGGGCGCTGGGCAGGTACTGCAGCGCGTTGGCCAGGTTCATCTGCGTGCTGGCCCAGGCCAGCGGGTGGGTGTCCGGGGTGTAGACGCGCAGCGCCGCCCGCAGGGCGTTCACGGCGACGCCGACCCGGATGCGGTCGCCCTGGTCGGACATCGGCATGACGAGGTACGCCAGGGCCAGGTGCTGGTTGCACACCGCGAACAGCTCCGGGTGGGTGTCCTCGCGGAAGACGCGTGCCGCCTCTGTGAGGTCGGCCACCACGGCCAGCAGCGCGCCGCGCTCGGTGCCGGCCAGCTCCTGGCGGGACAGCGCCCGGGTCATCTGCAGCTGGGCGCGCAGCTCGCGATCGGCGGTGGGGGGCAGGTGCTGGAGGGCCGCGTCGGCCTCCCGGGCGCTGCGGGCAGGGTCGCCGGCGTCCCGCAGCAGCTCGGCCAGCGACAGCCGCAACGACGCGGCCAGCACGGGACTGCCCCCGGCCAGGGCGTCGGCCACGGCCAGCGCGAGCTCTGCCGCCGCGAGCTCGGCGTCGCGCGCCTCCAGCGCCGCGGAGGCCCGGGCGCTGCGGGCCATCGCCGCGATCTCGCCGCTGAGCCCGTGCACGTCGGGGGGCGCGTCGGACAGGCCCATGGTGAAGCGCGCTGTGTCCACCAGGGCGCGCAGCGCGCCGGTGGTCTCGGTCGCCAGCGCCAGCCAGGCCTCGTCGCCCCCGACGAGCACCGCCCGGTTGTAGCGGTCGACCGGGCCCGTGTCGCCCACGAGCGCGGCCGCGGCCTCCGGGTCCCCGTCGAGCGCGGCGGCGTAGAAGGCCAGGGGTTCGGGCCACACCTCGGGGACCTTGCCCTGGGTGAGGTCCGCGGCGACGGCGTCGGAGCCCGGCGGCATGAGCAGCAGGCCGGCCGGCCACGGCAGCACCCCCAGGGGTTGCGGCCGTGGCCCCGGGACCGTCTCGTCGGTCATCGGCCGTTTCCCTGCGGGGTGGTGGCTCGGCCCGCCGCCGGCGGCCCCACGTCGGCTCCCACCTCGGGCTCCAGCTCGGCACCCCCCTCCAACTCGGCACCCCCGCCCAGCTCGGCCAGCAGCGCCCCGGCCACCCGGTCGACCGCCGCCTGCACGGGCGGGCTCAACGGTGTGCCGGGCTCGAACGACGCACCCTACCCTCGACCAGCCAGACGGTCACGTCCTGCGGATAGTCGGCCCCGAGCAGCCACTGGGCGAACCCGAGGGCCTGGTCCCACCGGAACCGGTGCAGGTTCCCCTCCGGCGGGCGCAGGTCCACCAGCGCCTCGCCCGGCACGCGGTGCACGGTCCCGGCCGGCACGCCCACCCGGGAGGCGTCCACCACGATGGCCCGGCAGGCGCCACGCATGGCGAAGGCAACGTCCATCCCTGCGGTGCCGCCGTCCACGAGCCGCACCCCGTCGGGCACGCCGCGCTCGGCGAGCAGGCGCACCAGCACCGGCCCCGCGGCGTCATCCCCCCGGATCAGGTTCCCGCAGCCCACCACGACCGTGTGGGCTGCCGGAGGCCCGGGCGCTGTCTCGTCAGCCAACCCCTCAGACCCCGCCCATGCGGAACTGCGCCAGCTCGCGGCCGGTCTTCCCGTCGTAGGCGTGCACGGTGCACACCAGGCACG
>JALOLK010000002.1 GCA_025456015.1 Candidatus Nanopelagicales bacterium | reverse complement strand
GAGGTCGAGGTCGAGCAGCTCGGCGGGGTAGCCGGTCATCTCGGCGACGATGCTCACGACGGCGTCGGTGACCTCGTCGGCGGCCGGGGCTGCCGGGGCGGGCGCGGGAGCCATCGTCTCGACCCTGGCGAGCATCGGGTCACCAGTGGCGAGCTGGGCGGCGGGGGGCCGGTCTTGTCGCGGACCCAGCCGATGACGTGGGTGAGGGTGGGGAAGTCGCGCAGCTGCAGGTTGGGGTCGCGCTCGACGTCGAAGCGCTCGCGGACAGCGGCGAAGACCTCGGCCTGCTTGACCGTGTCGACGCCGAGGTCGGCCTCGAGGTCGAGGTCGAGGTCGAGCAGCTCCGGCGGGTAGCCGGTCATCTCCGAGACGATCCCGACGATGGCGTCGGTCACCTCGTCGCCCGCGGGCGCCGGTGCCTCGGTGGCAGCAGCTGGCGCGATGGGCGCGGCTGGCGTGACGGCAGCAGCGGGGGCGGCGCTGGGCGCCGGGGTGCCCGTGCGCTCGCGGACCCAGCCGATGACGTGGGTCAGTGTCGGGAAGTCGCGCAGGGCCACGTTGGCGTCGCGCTCGATGCCGAACCGCTCGCGGACCGCGGCGAACACCTCGGCCTGCTTCACGGTGTCCACGCCGAGGTCGGCCTCGAGGTCCAGGTCGACGTCGAGCAGCTCCGGCGGGTAGCCGGTCATCTCCGACACCAGGCCCACGATGGCCTCGGTGATCGGGTCGGCGACGGCTGCCGGGGCGGCTGGCGCGGCAGGCGCCGCGGGCGCGACGGGAGCGGGTGCGGCCGGGGCGACCGGGGCGACCGGGGCAGCCGCGGGCACGGCGACCGGGGCCGGGGCGGCGGGCGCACCGGCGTCGACGACCCGCAGGCGACGGCGGTCCACCTCGAGCTGGGCGCCGGCACGGCCGGCGGCGGCGTCGAGCCAGCGTGCCCAGGCAGCCGGGTCCACGATCCGGGAGGCGTAGCCGAGCTCGCTGGGGTGGCGGTGCCGGCCGTCGGGCATGGGCGTCCAGCGGAACAGCGACATGGCGATCTGCGAGCCGAAGCCCGCCGCCAGCCGCAGGGCGTACGACACCGGGTAGGCCCCACCCACGGACAGGTTCAGGGCGCCGAGGTCGGGGTCGGGCTCCTTGTAGTTGGGCACCGGGGGCACGATCCCGGTCTCCAGCGCCTTGATGGCCACGACGTCCTCGATGCCGGCGCCCATCGCGTGGCCGGTGAAGCCCTTCGTGTTCGTGATGACGATGCTGTCGGCGGCCGCGCCGAACACCCGGCGCAGGGCGTTGATCTCGGCGCTGGCCGAGCCGCCGCGGGCCGGCGTGTAGGTCTCGTGCGAGACGAACACGGTGCTCGGGGCGATGGCGTGGCGGTCGATGCCGCGCGCCTCGGCCCGGCGGACCAGGTCCTCCATGACCTGGCCGACGTGGTCGACGTCCAGCCGGGTGCCGTGGAAGGCGCTGTTGGCCGTCACCGAGGAGAGCACCTCGCAGATGGGCTGCAGGCCACGCTCGCGGGCGGCCTCGGGGGCCTCGACGACGAACGCCGCCGCGCCCATGCCCACGACCATGCCGTGCCGGCGCCGGTCGAACGGCGTGGCCACCTCGGCCACCACGTCCTCGGTCGCCGCGGCACCGGAGGCCAGGAAGCCCGAGCCGACCCATGGCAGCAGCACGTCGCTGCTGACGTCGTCGGCCGAGACCACGACCACGCGCCGGCAGCGGCCGGTGGCGATCCAGTCCTGGGCCAGCGAGGTGGCCTGCGTGGTCGAGGCGCAGGCGGCGTTGATCTGGGTGTTCGGCCCGCGCGCACCGATGAGCTCGGCGAACTGCGAGTGGCCCATCGCCAGGCAGCGGAAGATGAAGCGGCGGTCGTAGCTGAAGCCCTCCGTGGCCAGCAGGTGGCGCAGCTCGGCGATGCGCCGGTCCACCTCGGCAGCCGCCGGCTCGGCGCCGGTCATGCGGGCGCGGACCGCCTCGAGGGCGAGCAGCTGGTCGCGGCGGCCGCGGTCGAGCATGTAGTGCTCGATGTCGGCGGCGAACTCGCCGTAGCCGGGGAAGGCCGAGGCGAAGATGACGCCGGTGTCGTCGCGCATGGACTCGGGCAGGCCCCAGCGGTCGGGCAGCATCGTGCCCAGCGTGGTCGGGCGGTAGCGCATGACCAGCGGGATGCCGGCGTCGCGCAGGGCGTCCAGGCCCGCACCGATCGCCAGGCGGGTGGTGCGATCGAGGGCCGCGTCGCGGCTGGCCTCGACGCCGAACTCCTCGACGACGTCGAGCGGGGCGCCACGGCCGGCCAGCTTGATGACGCCGGCCTCGTCGTCGATCGTCTCGAAGACGGGGTCCTGGCCGGCCTTCTTCACGAGCCGGGTGATCCGCTTGTCGACCATCGAGGCGCGGAAGCGCTGCGGGATGACGTCGATGAACTGCTGGCCGTCGAGGATGCGGGCGAGGTTCTCGTCGTCGAAGACCCGCTCGACGCCGGGCAGGCCCAGCGCCGCGCCGGTGATGACGACCGGCGCCGTGGTGACGGTGCCGGCGGCGGAGGCCGGGCCGCCGAGGGCGGGCGCGGCGGTCGCCGGGGCGCCGCCGTACACGCGCATGCCCTGCTCCAGCACGTCGGCGAACAGCCGACCGAGTTCCTCGTAGCGCGCGGTGGTCATGGGGGTCCTCGGGGTCGGTGCGACGGCGGGGGCGGCCGTGGGTGCGGGGGTGGGCACAGGGGCAGTGGTGGCGATGGGTGCGGCAGCGGCGACGGGCGTCGCGACGGGGGCGACGGCCGGGGCGGCGGCCGGGGCAGGTGCGGACGCCGGCGCCGGGGCCAGGCCCAGGCCGGCGGCCCACAGCCCGCAGAGCGCCTGGTTGAACGAGGCGACGTCGCCGAGCTTCGGGTGGTTGGTGAACAGCGCGAGCACGTCGTCGTGCGCGGAGCCGAGCACCTCCTCCACGAAGCCGTGCAGGGCCTTCTTCGGCCCCACCTCGACGAACACCCGCGCGCCGGCCTCGTAGAGCGTGTGCAGGCCCTTGACGAACTGCACGGGCTCGGCGATCTGGCGGCCGAGGATCTCGAGCATCGCCTCGGTGTCGGCGTCGGCCGGGTAGAACGCGCCGGTCACGTTGGCCACGATCGGCAGCTGCGGGCCGCGCACGTCGAGCCGGCGCATGGCGGCCTTCAGCGGCTCGCTGGCCCCGGCCACGATCTGGGTGTGGAAGGCGTGCGACACGGGGATCCGCATCGCGGTGATGCCGGCGGCCTGGAAGGCGTCGACGGCGGCCTCGACGGCCTTGGTCGCCCCGCCGATGACGGCCTGGGTGTTCGAGTTGATGTTCGCCACGACGACGTAGCCGTCGATCCCCGCGACGATCCGCTCGATCTCGGGCAGTGGGCCGAAGACAGCCGCCATCGCGCCGTTGTCCTCGGTGGAGACGGCCTTCATCTCGCGGCCGCGCGCGCTCACGGCCTCGAGCGCGGCATCGAAGCTCAGGGCGCCGGAGGCGACCAGGGCGCCGTACTCGCCGAGGCTGTGGCCCATGACCATGTCCGGGGCGATGCCGTAGGCGGCGAGCAGCTGGGTCATGGCGGCATCGGTGGTGAGGACGGCCGGCTGGGTGATCTCGGTCTGCAGCAGCTGGCCGTGCAGGCGCTTGAGGGTCGCCTCGTCCTGGGCGTCGGAGAAGACGAAGTCGGACAGCGGCTTGCCCAGCAGCGGGGTCATGATCCGGTCGGCCTCGTCGTAGACGGCACGCACGATCGGCTCGCGGTCGCGCAGCTCGCGCAGCATGTTCACGTACTGCGAGCCCTGTCCGGTGAACAGGAACGCCACCTTGGGCGCGGGCCCGCGGCCCACGAAGACGCCCTGCGAGCGCAGCAGCTTGAACATCGCGGCGTTGCCGGACTGCAGGGCCTGCACGGCCTTGCCGGCCTTCTTGGCCAGGTCAGCGGCGTCGGCGTAGTCGATCGCCACGCGGATCGCGGCACCGGCCACGGCCGGGTCCGGCACGGCCGGCACCGGGGCGCGACCAGCACCGGCCTCGGCCGCGAGGGCCTGCAGCGCGGTGACGAGCTCGGCGTCGCTGGCCGCGCCGAGCACGACGGCGCCACGCAGGGGCACCTTGGCCGGAGCCGGAGCCGGAGCCGCAGCAGGCGCAGCCGCCGTCGGAGCCGTCGTGGTGGTGCGCGGCACGTCGGCGCCGGCGAAGACGCGCGGGGCATCCTCGGCGCGGTAACGGCCGGGCACGTGCTCCTCGAGCGCCACGTGGAAGTTCGTGCCGCCGAAGCCGAACGCACTGACGCCGGCGCGGCGCGGGTCGCCGTTGCGCGGGGTCCACTCGCGCAGCTCGGTGTTCACGCGGAACGGCGTGCGGCCCCAGTCCACGTTGGGGTTGGGGTCGTTGAAGTGCAGGCTGGGGGGCAGCACCTTGTCGTGCAGGCTCATGACGGCCTTGAACAGCCCCGCGGAGCCGGCGGCGGCCTTGAGGTGGCCGATGTTGGACTTCACCGAGCCCAGGGCGATCGAGGCCGGTGCGGCGCCGTGGCCGGCGAAGATCTCGTCGAGCGCGCCGAGCTCGGTGGCGTCGCCCACGCGGGTGGAGGTGCCGTGCGCCTCGAGCATGCCGATGGTCGCCGGGTCGATGCCGGCCATCTCCCAGGCGCGGCGCACGGCCAGCTTCTGGCCCACCGGGTTGGGTGCGGTGATCCCCTTGCCCTTGCCGTCGGAGGAGCCGGCGATCCCCAGGACCACCGCGTAGACCCGATCCCCGGCCCGCTCGGCGTCCGAGAGCCGCTTGAGCACGAACAGGGCAGCGCCCTCGCCCATGACGAAGCCGTCGGCGCCGGCGTCGAACGGCCGCGTGCCGGTGGCCGACAGGGCGCCGATCTTGCAGAACCGCACGAACGCCCCGGGGCCCATGTTGCGGTCGATGCCGCCGGTGACGACCGCGTCGACCTGGCGCGACTGCAGCTGGCCGATCGCCGAGCTGATGCCTGCCAGCGCCGAGGCGCAGGCGGCGTCGGTGGTGAAGTTCGGGCCGCGCAGGTTGAACAGGGCGGCGACGCGGCCGGCCAGGATGTTGGCCAGCTCGCCGGGCATGGTGTCCTCGGTGATCGTCGGCAGGCCGCCCACGAAGCCCTCGCGCGCCTCGCGGCGGATGGTGGCCTGCACGTCGGCGGGCAGCGCGGCGAACGAGGGGGCCGCGGCCAGCTGCGCGTCGAACTCGGGGTAGGCGATGCGCAGGGTCGTGCGCACGTACTTGTCGCCGCCCAGGGCGCTGCCCAGGATCACGCCGACGCGGTCGCTGTCGATGTCCCAGTCGGGGTAGCCGGCGTCGAGCAGGGCGGCGCGGGCCGCGCTGATCGACCACATCTGGCCGGGGTCGAAGTGCGCCGAGACGTTCGGCGGGATCGGCATCTTCCAGCGGATCGGGTCCCAGGGGAACTCACGCACCCAGCCGCCGATCCGCGAGTAGGTGCGGTCCGGGGCCTGCGGGTCGGCGTCGTAGTAGAGCGCCGGGTCCCACCGCTCCGGCGGGACGTCGCTGATCGAGTACCGCCCGTCGCGGATGTTGGCCCAGAACTGCTCCCCGGTGGGGGCGTCGGGCATGATCGCGCTGGTCCCCACGATGGCGATCGGCTCGGTGTGCGTCATGGAACTGCCTCCTCGGGGATCGCCGTGCGGCTCAGGCGTAGAGCACGTCGGCGAGCGTGGTCATGTCGGCCAGCAGGCCGGCCTGCGCGGCGCGGATCGCGTCCAGGCGCATGGTCCCGGCGAGCTGCTGGTCCAGGCCCAGGGCGGGGTCGGCCGAGCCGGCCACCCAGCGCAGGCCGTCGTCGGCGACCTTCATGGCCGCCTCACGGGCGAAGATGCGGGCGATCGTGGCCAGCGCGGCGGCGTCGAACCGGGTCTCGGCCTTCGGGTCCAGCGTGCCGTCGGCGGCCGCGGCTGCCCGGCGGCACAGCGCCCCGGCGCTCTCGGCGTGGGCGACGAGCTCGCCGAGCCGGAACAGGATGTGCTGGTTGCGGGTCAGCCGTGCCTGCTGGCAGGCGCTGAACACCCCGGCCAGGGCCTCGAGGGCCAGCGCCGCGGTCTCCGCGCCGACGCTGGGGTGGGTCGCGTGCAGGGCGCGCAGCTGCTGGGCCATCGTGACGTAGTAGCCGCCGCGGGACTTCAGGTGCTCCTGCCAGCGGTCGCGGGCGATCGTCATCTCGAGGATCTCGGAGGTGCCCTCGTAGATGGTCGTGATCCGCACGTCGCGCTTGATCTTCTCGACGAGGTACTCGCGGGTGTAGCCGTAGCCGCCGTGGGCCTGGATGGCGTCCTCGGCCGCGGCGTTGCCCGACTCTGTGGCCAGGTACTTCGCGATGGCGCCCTCGGTGTTCAGCGCGCCGTCGTGGCCCTGGCCGGCGTCGATGCGCAGCGCGGTCTCCTCGATGAAGGCGCGCGAGGCCTCGAGGCGGGCCACGTGCGGGACGATCAGCTTGTGGGTGTAGCCCTGCTTCTCGGACAGCGGTGAGCCGCCGGCGATGCGCTCCTTGGAGTAGGCGATCGCGCGGTCGAGGGCCTCCCAGCCGCCGCCCAGGCCGAACGCGGCCACCATGACGCGGGTGTAGCCGAAGACCTGCTGGGCCTGCACGAGGCCCTTGCCCTCGACCCCGCCGATGAGCGCCTCGACCGGCACCTCGACGTTGTCCAGGAACAGCGCGGCGGTGTTCGACAGCCGGATGCCGTGCTTGTCCTCGGGCTTGGCGCTGGTGAACCCCGGGGTGTCCTTCTCGACGACGAACCACGTGGGGCCGGCGGGGGCCAGGGCCAGGATCGTGGTGGCATCGGCGATCGTGCCGTTGGAGATCCACTGCTTGGCCCCGGAGATGCGGTAGCCGGTGACGGTGCCGTCCTCGCCCTCGATCGGCACCGCGCGGGTCTTCATCGCGCCGAGGTCCGACCCGGCCTCGGGCTCGGTGGCGCCGTAGGCGAAGACGATGCCCTCCTCGGCGATCGCGCCGAGCCAGCGCTGCTTCTGCTCCTCCGTGGCACCGACCAGGATCGGGTCGCTGCCCAGGAAGGTCGCGAAGATCGCGGTGGCCAGGCCGATGTCCTTGCGGGCCATGACCTCGCAGAGCCGGTAGGAGTCCATCGCCCCGCCGCCCATGCCGCCGTAGGCCTCGGGCACGAAGACCAGCTGGATGCCGAGGTCCGCCGACATCGCCCGGACGGTGTCCTCGGGGCAGATGTCCTCGTGGTCCAGCTCGAGCTGGCGTTCCAGCGGCAGGGCGTCGGCCAGGTACTCGGCCAGGCCGTCCAGCATCAGTCCGAGGGTCTCGGCGTCCAGCCCCTGGCCCATCGCGACGTCCTGGTCGATGCTCATCCGTGCCTCCTGCGCAGTGGCGCCCGTGCGGCGCACGTGCCGCTCACGCTAGGGGTGCGACCCAGTCCGAGGGCGGGGCGAACAGGCCGCGATCGGGGGACCTTGGACAGTTACCGGCGGGTATGCCGAGCACATGCCGCGGGGGGTATGCGCGTGAGGCGCGGTGCCATCGGGATCAGCCGGCTGGGGCGGCGAGGGCGGTGTCCAGGGCCGAGCGCAGGTGCGCGATGACGGCCGCTGCAGGGTAGGGCTCCGGGCCGCTGCCCGCGGCGGTGACCAGCGCCTGCACCGCGCGCACGTCCTCGCCCGAGGTGACCAGCGGTGGCTCCACCACCCCGCCCCGGCGCCGCTGGCCCAGGCCGGCCGCGGCGAGCAGCCCGTTGCACAGGCACACCCGGCCCTCGGCGTTCTGGGCGCGCCCGCCCTTGCGGACGTACATCGCCGTCGGCTCGGACGGGCACCGGAAGTCGACCTCGCCGTCCGGGCGCACGAACGGGGTGCGCAGGTGGCCCAGGTCGCAGACCTGTCGGCGGGCAGCGCGGACGTCGGGGTCGGTCAGGGTCCCGTCGAGCTCGACGACCCGGAACGGGAAGCCGGTCGGTGAGGCGCGCCAGTCGCTGCGGACCTCCATCGTGCCGTCGAGCACCGTGGCGAGCACCTGCCGCTTCAGCGCGGGGTCGAAGCCGGACTCGGCGCAGAAGGCGAAGACCGTGCCGGCCTGGACGCCCTGGGCGCCACGGGAGCGCGCCTCCGCGACGCCCTCGGGGGTGGCCCACGACCCGGCGAGCCAGAACGGCAGGCCCAGGGCGGCGAGCACCGCGAGGTCGGGCTCGTCGCGCGCGTCGTAGACGGGCTGGCCGAGCTCGTCGGTGCGGCGCGGGCCGCGCGGGGGCGCGTTGTGGCCCCCGGCGCTCGGGCCCTCGACCACGAACCCGAAGGGTCGGGTCTGCGGATCTGCGGCCAGGCCGGTGGCCAGGTCGGTCGAGGCCACGATCGCCAGGAACCGCGGCTCGGGCAGGGTCGGCCAGCCGTCGTTGGCGGCGACCACCGCGGGCAGCAGCGCAGCCGGGCTGCACGTCACGGTGATCGGCTGCTGGTCCGAGCGCAGCCCCTGGGTGCGGATCGGCATCGTCACGTCGTGCCCAGCCGCCAGGGCGCGGATCATGGCCGGCAGCTCGGCGGGGTTGCCCGCCCCGGCCAGCACGTAGTCGACGCCGGCGAGCATCGCGCCGAGCAGCACCCACGGGATGGGCATCTCGATCTTGCGCAGCACGTTGAGGCCGACGGGGGCGTCGTGGCCCTCGCGGGCCAGCGCCACCTCGACGAACGCGGCGACGACGGTGAGCTCCTGCAGGGCAACGGGTGGGTCCGGTCGGAACCGCGGGACGGCGGCGAACGGGGCGGCCGCGTCGATGCCGCCCTGCTGGAAGTAGGCCCGCATGACGCGACGCGCCATCGCGGGGTCGGGGAAGCGGGCGAGGGCGCGGCGGACGTCGCCGCCCGGGTCGCCGAGCTGGAGGCGGCGGGCCAGGACGACGTCCAGGGCGGTGCCCGAGACGACCCCGAGCTCACCGGTGCTGGACACCGCGCGGGCGAGCTGCCAGCCCGAGACGGCCACGCCCATGCCGCCCTGGATGATCGTGGGGAGCGCGCGTGGGCCGATCCTGGGGGTGGCGGGGTTCGCGGTCATCGGGGCACCTGCCTCTCTACCTACGCCACCGTAACCTACGGTCGCGTAGGTTACGAGGGACGTGGGTCGGCGGGCTGGCGTCGTGGGCTCGGTGGCCGGGGAATCGTGCGCGGGGAGGGGTGCCGGGACGCGGCGGGCAACTGCCGATGGGATCGGGCGAACGGCGCGGTCCCGCCCCTCCCGTGCAACGCCTTCGCCGGTTGGGTGTGATCTTGATCACATGGGCGTGCTCAGGCCGACGGGCCGGAGCTGCCCAGCTTCGACAGGAAGCCGCTGAGGTCCCCGCGGGCCAGCGTCGCTGCCGTCGCGTCGTCGAGGCCGACCGCGGTCGGGTCGACGCCCCACTTCTGCAGCTGGCCGAGCACGGAGTTGCGCGCGCTCGCGAACCGCGTGGCCACCATGCGCCGGGCCGCCCACTCGCGCTCGCGGTCGCGCAGCACCTGCTCGACGCGGGCCACCTGCTCGTCGGTGGCGGCCAGGCCGAACGTGTGCCGGATCGCGTCGACCAGCTCGATCCGGTAGTCGTGGCCCACCCGCACGAACTGGCCCGGCTTGGAGTCCATGCCGTTCTTGAGGTCGACGAGGGTGAGCATGAAGGTGACGACCGGCCGGAACTGCGTCTCCCTGGGCACCAGCGGCGGCCGCGTCGCCGGCGGGCCCATCCACCAGGGGGCGCGCACGACCCCGTCGTAGGAGAACTTGTTGATGGGGTCGTCGTCGTGGATGACCTGCACGTGGCGCACGCCGGCGGGCAGGTCGGGGATCGCGTCGGCGCGGGTGACCGAGCCCAGGATGCCGGCGGGGTCCGCTGCCGCCGGATCCTCGAACCACCACTGCCACAGGTCCGTGCGGAACGGGGTGCCCAGGTAGAGCCCGGCGGCCAGGCCCAGCTCGTCGAACCGGTGCGTGCCGGCCGCGGCCACGTCCATCGCCACCTGGGCGCCCAGGCTCTCGCCGAACTGCAGCAGCCGGGGCCGGTGGCCCTCGGGCAGGGCGGCGATCCGGTCGCGGATGCCGGCGAGCACCTGCTCCTGCAGGGCGACGCCGGCCCGGGTCTGGTTCAGGGCCAGCGCGCTGGGCACCAGCGCGTACTGCGGCACGACGATCGCGCAGTCCCCGAGCGTCAGGTACTCCAGCGCCTCGGCGAACGAGTAGTTCACGTACCCGACCCCGGTCGGGGCGGCCACCACGATCACGGAGCGGTCGTAGGCCCCGAGGGCCTCGAGCTCGTCGAGGGCCAGGCGGGCCCGGGCCTGCGCCGTCGCCGCGGCGTCGAACCCGGCCACGGCGCGGATCGGGTCGATGGCCGGCTGGCCCATGACCTCGCTGATCTGCTCGGCGCTCAGCGCCATCAGGACGAACCGGCGGCCCTCCTTGCCGATGTCGTCGAAGGCGATGAGGCTGCTGGGGCCGGCCGTGACGGAGGGGCTGGTCGGCGGCTCGGGGTAGGCCGGCTCGACGATGTCGTCGGCGTGCTGCATCCGCCGGCGCACCCGGTCCAGCGCGATGGGCCCCATCGGCAGCAGCGCGGCAGCCGCGACCGCGTGGCCGACCAGTGGGGTGACCGGGCGGTCCGAGCGGCCCAGCATCGCGGAGACCACGCGCGTGCTGCCCTCCGCGACGCCGAACTCCGCCGCGGCCAGGCCGACCAGCCCGCCGCCGACGGCGGCGCCGACGCCCAGGGACCGCAGGGCGCCGCGCAGGCCGGTGGGCCTGGCGACGGCGCGCTCGTCCAGCGCCTCGCCGAGCTCGGCGGCCCGGCGGGCGTCGCCGGCCAGCCGCAGCGAGGCCAGCCCGCCGCCCAGGGTGGCCGCCGCCCCGATCCCGGCCAGGTGCCGGCCCGGTCCGAGCACCCGGCGCAGGCCCTGGTCGGCGGCCAGCACGAGGGCGGCGATCGCCGACCCGCCGCCGAGCACGAACGCCGCCGACGAGGCCGCCGCCACCGGCACCGGGGCGCTGTGGTCGTTGGGCAGCAGGCGCGAGGTGACCACGCCGCCGGCCGCGAGCACGCCGGCGGTCAGCAGGGTCACGGTGTCCGGATCACCCGTGCCGCGGGCGTCGATGAGCAGCTCCGAGCAGGCCTCGATGAGCGAGACCGCCAGCGTGCCGACGCCCATGCCGTACGCCGCCGTCGCTGCCGTCACCATCGCCTGGTCACTGGCGGAGCGGGGCAGCAGCCCGCGGGAGAACGTGCCGCTGGTGGCGGTCGCGGCCACGGCGACGCCCGTGCCCAGGGCGAGGTAGCGCCACTCGGGATGGGCCGGCATGCCTGCAGTCTGCCCGATCGGAGGGCCGGTGGCGATGGACGGTGGCGGGGGCGCGGCGGCGAGCGGGCGGGGGCGCATCGGGCCCGCGCGGGCCGCTAGCGTCGGCGCTGCCGAAGCCGCCATCGAGGGAGTCGCCATGCCCGACGCGCCCGCATCGCCCGGCTCGGCCGGGCTGCCCCGGCTGCCCGTCAGCATCGCCCGCTCGGCGGCCCCGTGGAAGCGGGGCGCCTCCGCGGACACCGTGCTGCCCGAGCAGGAGGCGGTGGTGCACCGGTGGCGGCCGGCGGCCGAGCGGCTGGACCGGTACCGCACGCTGCTGGGGTCGCAGGCGGCGATGCCCATGGCCTTCCCGCAGGTACCGGTCATGGCGATGACGCTGGACCTCGTCTCGCGCTGGTCGTTCCCCGTGCGGGCCATGGGCATGGTGCACATGGGGGCAGTCGTGCAGGCCCTCGGCCCGCTGCCGGCCGACGCGGCCTGGGACCTGCGCTGCTGGAGCACCCCCGGCCGCCGGGTCCGCCTGGGCCTGGAGTTCGACGTGTGGGGCGAGGTGTCGGTCGCCGGCGAAGTCGCCTGGCGCTCCCGCGCGATGTACCTCTCGCGCAGCCGGTCGGCGGCCGGCGACGAGGCGTCGGCCGTGCCCGAGCCCGCGCAGGACGGCCCATGGCCGCGCCAGCTCGTGCTGCCTGCCGAGGAGGGCACCGGCCGGGCCTTCGCCGGGGTCTCCGGCGACATCAACCCCATCCACCTGCACCAGCTGCCCGCGCGCCTGTTCGGCTTCCCGCGGGCGATCGCGCACGGGTGGTGGATCGCCGGGCGGGTCGCCGCCCTGCTCGACCGGGACGAGGTGACGCCGGGGCGCCAGCTCGAGATCGTCTTCCGGCGCCCCGTGGTGCTGCCCTCGACCCCCGACCTGCGGGTCCGTGACCTGGTGGACGGGTGCGAGTTCGCAGTGGTCCGGGCCGGCGGCGACGCGCTGCTCTGCTCCGGGCGCATCCTCGGCTGACGACGCATGACCCCCGCCCTGGAACGGCCGGCGCAGGACCCGGCGGCGCTGGCCGCGCAGCGCCGCGTGGTGCGGGCGCGGCTCGGGGAGCTGCACGCGGACGTGCTGGAGGCGGTGCGGGCCGGGCGGGGCCGGGAGTTCCAGCGCCTCGAGCTCATGGGCGACTCCGTCCTCGAGGTGGTGCTGCACGCCCATGCCGTGCGGGCAGGTCCCGGGTGCCCGCACTGCGCCGGGCGAGCCGACCGGTTCACCACCGACGCGCACCTGGCCCAGGTGGCCGCACGCGTGCAGCTCGGCGACTGGCTCGAGCGCACCCCGCCGCCGCAGCGCCTCGCCGACCTCGTGGAGGCCTGCGCCGGCGCGGTGTGGGTGAGCCGACGCTGGCCCGGGGTCGTGGCCCTCGTGGCCGGCGAGCTGCACCCGCTGGACCCGGTCGAGCAGCGGCAGCTGCTGCGTGGTGGCATCGCGCTGCACCCGCAGGGCCCGCCCCGGGCCCGCGAGATCCTCGGGGCCGCGGTGCTCGAGGCGGCCGCCTCCACGGCGGCCTACCTGCACCATCGGGAGGCCGACGAGGGCGGGCTGTCGCGCGTCAAGGCCCGGATGCTCGCCGGTGAGCACGTGCTGGGCCGGGCGCGGGAGTCGGCGTGGGTCCGGCGGACCCTGCGGCGGCGCCACTTCGACCGGGACGACGTGGAGCGGGCCCTGGCCGAGGACCTGCTCGCGCACGGGCTGGCCTCGGCGATCACGATCGCCTGGCCGCTGGTCAGCTAGGGCGTCGTCCACAGATCGGGCTCGGGGGTCTGGCCGGATGATCGCCGGGGCGGCAGGGTGCGTGCCGACGGCACCACGGCAGGTGCCGGACGGGGGGAGCACATGAACGAGACGACCATCACGGTCTTCGGCAACCTGGTCAGCGACGTCGAGCACCGCGTCACCGCGCGTGGCGACGCGCTGGCGCGGTTCCGGCTGGCGTCGACGGCCAGCCGCTACGACCGGGCCAGCGGTCGCTGGCTCGACGGCGACACGAGCTTCTGGAACGTCACGGTGTGGCGCCGCGCCGCCGACAACGCGGCCGCGTCACTGGCCAAGGGCCAGCCGGTGGTGGTGCACGGGCGGATCAAGCAGCGCACCGTCGACCGGGACGTGCCCAGTGCGCCGGGCGTGACCATGGCCGTGACCTTCACCGACATCGAGGCCAGCCACTTCGGCCTGGACCTGTCGCGCTGCCGGGCCCAGTACGAGCGGGCCCCGATCGGGCCGCAGACCTCGGAGCTGGCCGCGCCGGTTGCTGGTGCCGGGACCGCCGGGGACGAGCCCGCCGGCCCGGTCGCCGCCGACAGCGCCGCATAGCGCGCCGGGGGCGGGCAGTCCGGGCGGGGGGACGGGGGCACGCCGACGCCGGGGCGGTGGCCGGTCGGTCGGGCGCGGGGGTCCCGACCGACCGGTCACCGGGTGGGTGCTGGGCCCGACTCGGCGATTCGGGCGTCGCTGCGGCTGCCGATACCCTTGCCGACCATGGCTGAGTTCATCTACACGCTGCGCCGCGCCCGCAAGGCGCATGGCGACAAGGTCGTCCTGGACGACGTCACGCTGTCGTTCCTGCCGGGGGCGAAGATCGGCGTGGTCGGGCCGAACGGGGCCGGCAAGTCGAGCCTGCTCAAGATCATGGCGGGGCTGGACCAGACGTCCAACGGCGAGGCCGTGCTCAGCCCGGGCTACACGGTCGGCATCCTGTCCCAGGAGCCGGTGCTCGACGAGACCAAGGACGTGCTCGGCAACGTCGAGGACGGGGTCGCGCCGACGAAGGCCCTGCTCGCGCGCTACAACGAGATCTCCGAGCAGATGGCCGACCCGGACGCCGACTTCGACGCGCTCATGGCCGAGATGGGCCGGCTGCAGGAGCAGATCGACCACCTCGACGCGTGGGACCTCGACAACCAGCTCGAGCAGGCCATGGACGCCCTGAACTGCCCGCCACCCGACGCCGACGTCTCGGTGCTCTCCGGTGGCGAGCGGCGCCGGGTGGCGCTGTGCAAGCTGCTGCTCCAGCAGCCCGACCTGCTGCTGCTCGACGAGCCGACGAACCACCTCGACGCCGAGAGCGTGCAGTGGCTCGAGCAGCACCTCGAGCGCTACCCCGGCACCATCGTGGCGATCACCCACGACCGGTACTTCCTGGAGAACGTCGCCCAGTGGATCCTCGAGCTGGACCGCGGCCGGGCGTACCCCTACGAGGGGAACTACTCCACCTACCTGGATGCCAAGGCCGCCCGCCTCAAGGTGGAGGGCGCCAAGGACGCGAAGCTCAAGAAGCGACTGACCGACGAGCTCGAGTGGGTGCGCTCGAACGCCAAGGCCCGCCAGACCAAGAGCCGCGCGCGCCTCGATCGCTACGAGGAGATGGCCGCCGAGGCCGAGAAGACCCGCAAGCTGGACTTCGAGGAGATCCAGATCCCGCCGGGCCCGCGGCTGGGCTCGCTGGTGGTCGAGTCCGCGCACCTGACGAAGGCGTTCGGCGACCGGCTGCTCATGGACGACCTGAGCTTCACGCTGCCGCGCAACGGCATCGTCGGCGTCATCGGCCCGAACGGCGTGGGCAAGACCACGCTGTTCAAGATGATCGTGGCCGCGGCCACCGAGGACACCTCGGACAAGGCCGCGCTGCCCACCTCCGGTGACCTGCGGGTCGGCGACACCGTGAAGCTGTCGTACGTCGACCAGAGCCGGGCTGGCCTGGACCCGAGCAAGAACGTCTGGGAGGTCGTCTCCGACGGCCTGGACTGGATCAAGGTCGGCAACGTCGAGATGCCCTCGCGGGCCTACGTCAGCGCCTTCGGCTTCAAGGGCCCGGACCAGCAGAAGCCCGCGAAGGTGCTCTCCGGCGGCGAGCGCAACCGGCTGAACCTGGCCCTGACGCTCAAGCAGGGCGGCAACGTGCTGCTGCTCGACGAGCCCACGAACGACCTCGACGTCGAGACGCTCGGATCCCTGGAGAACGCCCTGCTCGAGTTCCCCGGGTGTGCCGTGATCACCTCGCACGACCGGTGGTTCCTGGACCGGATCGCCACCCACATCCTCGCCTACGAGGGCGACTCCCAGTGGTTCTGGTTCGAAGGCAACTTCGAGTCCTACGAGAAGAACAAGATCGCCCGCCTGGGGGCCGAGGCCGCCCGCCCGCACCGCGCGACCTACCGGAAGCTCACCCGCGGCTGACCCCTCCCCCCTTCTCGCGGGGGTGAGGAGGCCGTTGCCGCCGGGCGTCAGCGCCAGCCGGAGGGACGACCGAGCGCGCGCTCGACGCGGGCCCGGAGCCTCGGCTGGTCCCAGAGGTCCGGCCAGATCGCGCGAAGGACCGGATACCCGTACTCGACGATGCGGTCGTGGCGGAGCTTCTCCGCCCAGTGGGCCGACTCGGGATCGCCGTCGATGCGGTACTTGCTGCGACCGTCGAACTCCACGACGAGCGTGCCCTCGACGAGGAAGTCCACCCGGGGACGGCCGGGGACCCCGGCCAGGACCACCTGCTCCTCGACGGCGAAGCCCCATGTGCCGCAGCCGCAGGCGCAGCAGGCTCTCGCCGGGCGACTCGGCCAGGGCGCTGACGAGGTCAGGCAGCGCCCGGACCCGTGCCGCCCCCCCGGACGCGGCGTGTGCGGTGGGCGGCGGTGGCGAGCGCGCCAGGGTCCACCAGTCCCTGGTGCAGGGCCGCGTCGGCGATGACGACCGCCCAGTCCAACGGGAGGACTCGTGCGCAGTTGAGCACCGTCAGGTCGGGCGTGGTCGCCAGCACCCCGGACACCACCGCCGTCGATGCCTGTCCGATCCGCGTGAGGCCCACCACCGCGCGCCGCGCCTCGGGATACGTGTCGCCACGCCCGATCAGGTCACGGATCCTCACGGCGTCCTCCGGCATGCCCCGATGCTGCCGCGCACTTGGCGATCCGCCGCCGCCTCGCCGGACATCTGTGGATGACCGGCCCGAGGGCCATCAGCCCTGCCGGCCCGCCCTGCCGTGCCCACCCCGCTCCGTCCCGCCGGAACTCTCCTGATCTTGCTCAACTCTCCGCGAATTCGGGGAGATCCGAGCAAGATCGGGAGAGTTGGCGGGGAAGGGGGAGCGGGGTCAGCCGGTCGCGGCGTCCAGCAGGTACAGGAACGACGCGTACTCCCGGCCGATCCCGCGGCTCATGCCGAGCTCGCAGGTGCGGTTCGAGCACAGGTAGGCGTCGAACTCGCGGCCCTCGAGCTCGGCGGCGACCTCGGCAACTGCCGCGTCGGTGAGCTCCGGATGCAGCATGCCGCGGTCCCCGGCGAAGCCGCAGCAGGTGCCGTAGACCGGCACCGTGACCTCCTCGGCGAGCGCGGCGGCCACGTCGGCCAGCGCGCCGCCCAGGCCCAGGTGCTGCCCGGCGCAGGTCGCGTGGATCACCGCCGAGCCGGTCTTCGTGTGCACGGGCAGCCGCGGCAGCAGCTCGTCGCGCGCCCACGCGATCGAGTCCATGATCCGCAGCGCCGCGTGCTGGGCGACCGCCGCACCGGTGAGGTAGGGCTCCACCTCGTGCACCAGGCCCAGCGTGCACGAGGTCGCGTCGCAGACCACGGGCAGCCGCCCGCCGTCGGTCCACTCCCACAGCCGGGCGACGACCAGGTTCGCCATGTACCGATTGCCCCTGGTGTAGCCCTTCGAGTGCCAGACCGTGCCGCAGCAGGTGTCCGCGACGTCCGGCGGGATCCACACCGGCCGACCGGCCCGGGCGGCCAGCCGCACCACGACCTCGGGCAGGGACGGCGCCTGCTCCCAGGAGTCCGGGTTGCCGAAGATGCGGTTGATGCAGGCCGGGTAGTACACCGCCGCCGCGCCCGCACGCGTCGTGGCGGGCAGCTCGCCGGCGGCCGCGCCGGGGATCTGCGGGATCCACCGCGGCAGCACGTCGTGGCTGATGACGCTGCGACCCAGGTCGGTCACGCCCGTGACCACACCCTCGCCGCCGAGCTCGCTGATGCCCCCGGCGGTGCGCAGCGCGAGCCGGCCGGCCAGCTGCATCGCGCGGTAGCCCTTGGCCAGGCCCAGCGCGACGGCCTCGGCCGGCGGGTTGTGCGCCGCGATCCGGAAGCCCTTCATCATCTCGCCGGTGTTGATGTCGACCGGGCAGGCCAGCGCGCACGTGCCGTCGCCCGCGCACGTCTCGACCGCCTCGTACGCGTAGTCCTGCGCGAGCGCCCGGGCCACCGGTGACCCCGTGGGCTGGCGCACCATCTCCCGGCGCAGCACGATCCGCTGGCGCGGGGTCGTGGTCACCCGTCGCGACGGGCACACGTGCTCGCAGTAGCCGCACTCGATGCAGCGGTCCGCGACCGGCTCGATCGTCGGGGCGGTCTTGAGGTGGTGCAGGTGGCCCTGTGCGTCGTCGGTGAGGAGCACCCCGGGGGAGAGCACCCCGTGCGGGTCGACCAGGCGCTTCACCGCGCGCATGTGCCCGGCGACCACCGGGCCCCACTCCGCCTCCACGAACGGGGCGATGTTGCGGCCCGTGCCGTGCTCGGCCTTGAGCGAGCCGTCGAACTCCTCGGCGACGACCCGCACCACGTCGCGCAGGAAGGCGTCGAAGCGGGCCACCTCCACCGCGCCCTCGAGCGACGGGGTGATGAGGAAGTGCAGGTTGCCCGCCGACGCGTGGCCGAAGATCACCCCGGCGTACCCGTGCTCGACGAGCAGGCGCTGGATGGCCAGCGCGCCGTCGGCCAGCCGCTCCGGCGGGAAGCAGACGTCCTCGAGGATGAACGAGGTGCCCGACGGCCGGGCCGCCCCCACGGAGGCGAGCAGGCCGTTGCGGATCACCCAGTAGTCGGCCGCGCGCTGCCGGTCACGGGTGAAGTCGGTGGGCTCGAGCAGCACCAGCCCGGCGAGCACCTCGGTGGCGCGTGCCTCGGACTGCGCCGAGCGCTGCGGGCTCTCGTCGCGGAACTCGACCAGCAGCCCCGTCGCGGTGTCGGGCAGGTCGTCCCAGCGGGCCGGCACCCCGGGCCGGCCGCGCACCGCGGCGATCGAGGCCCGGTCCATGAGCTCGACGGCGGCGGCACCTGCGGCCACGAACGGCGCCACCGCCGAGGTGGCGGCGTGCAGGTCGGGGAACAGCATGAGCGAGGTCAGGTGGTGGGCGTCGTCGGGCACGGTCTCGAAGACGGCCTCGGCGATGAAGCCCAGCGTCCCCTCCGAGCCGACCATGAGCCGGCGCAGGATCTGCACGGGCGTGGCACCGTCGAGGAACGCGTTCATCGCGTACCCGGTGGTGTTCTTGATGCGGTACTTCGCCTCGATGCGCCCGGCCACCTCGGGGTCGGCCAGGATCTCGCGGCGGATCTCGAGCAGCCCGGCGGCGATCGCGGGCTCGGCCTCGGCGAGGCGCTGCTCGGCGTCGGGGGCCGCGGTGTCGACCACCGTCCCCGAGGGCAGCACGAACGTGAGGTCGCGCAGGGTCCGGTAGGAGTTCTCCACGACGCCGCAGCACATGCCGCTGGCGTTGTTCGCGATGACCCCGCCGACCGTGCACGCGGCCTTCGACGCCGGGTCAGGGCCCAGCCGGTAGCCGTGCGGCTTGAGCACGGCGTTGGCCCGGGCCAGGACGGTGCCGGGCCTGCTGCGCAGCACCCGCCCGCCCTCCTCGACGGTGCACCCGATCCAGTGCCGCGCCACCTCGAGGAGGATCCCGTCGCCCTGGGCCTGGCCGGACAGGCTGGTCCCGGCAGCCCGGAAGGTCACGGGGATCCGCTTGCGGTGCGCGTACGCCAGCACCTGCTGCACGTCGCCGATCGAGCGGGCGAGCACGACGGCGCGTGGGAACATCCGGTACGGGCTGGCGTCGCTGGCGAAGCGGACCAGGTCGATCGCGCGGGTGAGCACCACGTCGGGGTCGCCGAGCAGCGCCTCGAGGTCCGCCCGCAGCCAGGCGGGGCTGCCGGCGGCCAGGTGGTCGGGCGCGCGGTCCGCGGTCGGCCGGGGCGAGGGCACCTCGTAGGTCCGGGCGGGAGCGTCGAAGAGCTTGCGCATGGCCAGCAGGCTGCCACCGGGGCGCAGGTGTGTCCTGACGTGCTGGCCGAGCACGCAGCGGCCCCGGGCACGTGGGCGGTGGCGCGCGGACTGGGCCGGGCGCCGGGGACGCGCCCGGGCGGGGCCGGGCGGGGCCGGCCGGGGCCAGTCCTAGGCTCCGGGGCGTGGACGTGGTCGCGCTGCTCGTCGAGGAACCCCTGATCCTGCTCTTCGCGGTGCTGGCCGTGGGCTCGGCGCTGGGCGCGATCCGCATCGGCAGCTTCTCGTTCGGCGCCGCGGCCGTGCTGTTCGCCGGGCTGGCCGCCTCGGCCTACGACCCGGCACTGGTGATCCCCCGGATCATCGGCATCCTGGGCCTGGCGATCTTCGCCTACGGGGTCGGCGTGAGCAGCGGGCCGCAGTTCTTCCACGTGCTGCGGCACTACAAGGTGGCCGTGCTGCTGGTGGTCGGGGTGCTGCTGCTGGCCGCGGCCGTCGCGGTCGGGGTGGGCCGCGCGCTGGACCTCTCCGGGCCCACGGTCGCCGGCATGTACGCCGGGGCCCTGACGAACACCCCCGCACTGGCCGCCGCGATCGACGCCCTGGGCACCGACGAGCCCACCGTCGGCTACTCGGTGGCCTACGTCGGCGGGGTGCTGGGGATGGTCGCCGCGGTGGCGCTGCTCGGGGTGGCCCGCCTGCCGCACGCCGAGCAGGTGCAGGCCGCCGACGCCCCGCCGCCCGAGCTGGTGCACCAGAGCATCCGGGTCACGGTGCCCGACGCCCCGATGCTGGGCAGCATCGTCGAGGAGGGCCACGTCATCTTCTCGCGCACCGAGCGCGACGGGGTCGTCAGCGTGGCCACCGACGCCTTCACGCCGCAGCCGGGGGACTGCGTCGCCGTGATCGGGCCGCGGGAGGCCGTCGACGAGGTGACCGCCCGGCTGGGCCGGCGCAGCACGAACTACCTGGCCCTGGATCGCGGCACGCTGGACTTCCGCCGCATCGCGGTCTCCAGCCACGAGGTGGCCGGGCGCACGATCGCCGACCTGCGCCTGCTGCGCCGGTTCGGCGCGACCGCCACCCGGGTGCGCCGCGGCGACGTCGACCTGCTCGCCACCGACGACCTCGTGCTGCAGGTGGGCGACCGGGTGCGCGTCGTGGCCCCGCGCGAGCGGCTGGCCGACGTGGCCCGGCTGCTCGGGGACTCCGAGCGGGCCACCGGGGAGCTGGATCCCACCGGGTTCGCGCTGGGCCTGCTGCTGGGCCTGCTGCTCGGCGTGGCCTCGTTCGAGCTGCCCGGTGGTGCCACGGTGCAGCTGGGCCTGGCCGGCGGGCCGCTCATCGTGGGCCTGCTGCTCGGGCGCCTGCAGCGCACCGGTCCGCTCATCTGGGCGCTGCCCTTCCCCGCGGCGACCGCGCTGAACCAGCTGGGCATCCTGCTGTTCCTGGCCTACGCGGGCACGAACGCCGGGGACGACCTCGTGGTCGCCCTGCAGTCCGACCAGGGGGTGCGCATCCTCGTGGGCGGCCTGGTCGTCACGACGGTCGCCGCGTTCGCCCTGACGCTGCTCGGGCCCCTGCTGGCCAGCATCGCGGGGCCGCGGCTGGCCGGGGTGATCGCCGGGTTCCAGACCCAGCCGGCGGTGCTGTCGTTCGCCAACGAGCGCACCGGCGGGGACCCCCGGGTGAACCTCGGGTACGCCCTGGCCTATCCGGTGGCGATGATCGTGAAGGTGCTCGTGGCCCCGATCATCGGCCGGTTGTAGCGCCGCGCCCGGCCGGGGGAGTCAGCGCAGCCAGGCGGCCGTGTCGGGCGGCAGCACGAAGCCGCCGCCCTCGGCGGGCTCGAGGTCCCCGGCACTGGTGAGCAGCACCGACTCGGCGTCGACCACGGCCGGGGTGTCGCCGAGGTTCATCGCGACGAGCACGTGCGGATCCCCGGCGCCCGCCGGCCGGCGCAGGACCAGGCAGGCATCGGTCAGCCCCGAGACCCAGGTGAGGTCGCCGTCGCCGAGGGCCGGCTCGGCCCGGCGCGCCCGCAGCGCGCGGCGGGTCAGCTCGAGCATCGAGGTGGGGTCGCCCTGCTGCGCCTGCACGCTCAGGGGGCCCCAGTCCGCCGGCATCGGCAGCCAGCTCGCGCCGGTGGGGGAGAACCCGAACGAGGGCCCGTCCGGGGTCCACGGGATCGGCACCCGGCAGCCGTCGCGGAAGCCCTCGGCGCCGTTCGTGCGGCGGAAGGCCGGGTCCTGGCGGACGTCGGCGGGCAGGTCGAGCACCTCGGGCAGGCCCAGCTCCTGGCCCTGGTAGAGGTACGCGGAGCCGGGCAGGCCGAGCATGAAGACCAGCGCGGCCCGCGCCCGGGCCACGCCACGCGCGTCGTCGGGCTCCAGCGTCGGCAGCTGGGCGGTGTTGGTGCTCGGCAGCGCCGCGCCGGCCGCCTCGAGGCCGAACCGGGTGCGCACGCGTGGCACGTCGTGGTTCTCCAGCACCCAGGTCGTGGGCGCGCCGACGAGGCCCGCCTCGTACAGCGAGTGGTCCACCACACGGCGCAGCTCGGCGCCGTTCCACGGCGCCTTGAGGTGGTGGAAGTTGAAGGCCGTGTGCAGCTCGTCGGGGCGCAGGTAGGCCGCGTGGGCGTGTGCGGTGGCGACCCAGACCTCGCCCACGAACGCGCGCGGGGGCTGGTACTGGTTGGCCACGCGGCGCCACTCGCGCCAGATGTCGTGCACGCCGGGCTGGTCCCACATGGGCTCGTCGGTCACCTCGTCGAGCAGCTGATGGCGGTCGCCGTGCTGGGGCGGCATCGGCGGGTAGCCCGGGGCCTTCACCAGGCCCATCGCGACGTCGATGCGGAACCCGTCGACGCCACGGTCGAACCAGAAGCGCAGGGTGTCGAGGAACTCGGCGTGCACGTCGGGGTGGTCCCAGTG
Source organism: Candidatus Nanopelagicales bacterium (assembly GCA_025456015.1). GTDB lineage: Bacteria > Actinomycetota > Actinomycetes > S36-B12 > CAIYMF01 > Prado023. Next base: position 34,651 of record JALOLK010000002.1, on the reverse strand, counting down.
CAGGTCGGGCTGCGAGGCGTCGAACAGGTGCAGGTACCACCAGCCGGTGGGCGTCCCGTCCGGTCCGGGGATCGGGCTCCACGCCGGGCCGCCGAACACCGACTCCCATGCGTTGGGCGGGGTCGCGCCCCCGTCGCGGCCGGGCAGGCAGTGGTAGCGCGCCCAGGCGTCGGAGCCCGGTCCACTGGCCAGCAGCTCCTGGAAGAACCGGTGCTGGCTGGAGGTGTGGTTGGGCACGATGTCGACGATGACCTTGATGCCCAGGTCGTGGGCCTCGTCGACCAGCGCGGTCGCCGAGGCGACGTCGCCGAAGATCGGGTCGATGTCGCGGTAGTCGCTGACGTCGTACCCCCCGTCGGACTGCGGCGAGCGGTACCACGGGGAGATCCAGATCGCGTCGACGCCCAGGCGGGCCAGGTGCGGCAGGTGCGCCCGGATCCCGGCGATGTCGCCGAAGCCGTCGCCGTCGGCGTCGGCCCAGGACTTGGGGTAGATCTGGTAGATGACGGCGTTGCGCCACCAGTCGGCATCGTTGGTGATCGGCACGAGCATGCATCCTGTCGCCTCGGGCCGTGTTCGTCACGTGGTGGGGCGCGGGGCTAGATTCGCGTCCCGTGGATGCCTCTGGGACGCAGACCCCGTTCGACCGGTTCGGGGGCCACGCGTTCTTCGACCGGCTCGTCGGCACGTTCTACGCCGGGGTGGCCGGGGACGCCGCGTTGCGCTCGCTGTACCCCGAGGAGGACCTCGGCCCGGCCGCCGAGCGGCTGCAGCTGTTCCTCGAGCAGTACTGGGGCGGTCCGACCACCTACTCGCAGGAGCGCGGGCACCCGCGGCTGCGGATGCGCCACGCCCCGTACCCGGTCGACGCCGGCGCGCACGACGCCTGGCTGCGGCACATGCGCCACGCGCTGGACACCTGCGTGGCCGAGTTCGCCCTGTCGCCCGCCGACGAGCACGAGCTCTGGGAGTACTTCACGCGGGCGGCGTACTCGATGGTGAACACCGAGCCCTACCCCGGCCCGGCCTGACCGACACGCCCGTCCATCCTCCCGCAGGTGCTCCCGCTCGGCCGATCCTCTCCCGTTCTGACGGGAGCAGATCCGCGCGACGGGAGCCCCCGCGGGATCGGGGGCGATCAGGCCGGGGGTCGTGCCAGCCGGGCGGCCAGCGCGGCCCGGCTGGAGATCCCGAGCTTGCGGTAGACCGCGGACAGGTGGAACGCCACCGTCCGCGGTGACAGGAACAGCTCCGCGGCGACCTGGCGGTCCGACGCCCCGGTCGCCACGGCCTCGGCCACACGGCGCTCCTGCGGCGTGAGGCCGGCCAGGGGATCGGCCACCCGGGGATCCGGGGTCCGCGTGGGGACGCTGGCGCGCGTCGCACGCAGCTCGCCGAGGGCGCGGGCCGCCCAGGCCTGCGGGCCCATCTGCTCGAACGCCGCCGCTGCCAGCCGGAGCTCGCGGCGCGCCTCCTGGACCCGCCGCGCGCGGCGCAGGTGCTCGCCGAGCAGCAGCCGGGTCCGGGCCGACTCGAACGGATCGCCGGCCTCGTCGAACGCTGCGATCGCCGCCGCGAACGCCGTGCCCGCCGCCTCGCCCCGAGCCGTCAGCCCCTCGACCCGCGCCACGAGCGCCCGGGCGTACGGGTCCGGCGAGGGGGCCAGGGTCTGGACCAGCGCGGCCGCGACGGCACGCGCCCGGTCGGCCTCGCCGCCACGGCCCAGGGCCTCGACCAGGTCCGCCCGGCCCAGCGGCACGTCGTCCCAGGGACCCCGTCCGAGCAGGGGGACCTCGACGAGCGGCTCGAGGTGGGCCAGCGCCTCGTCGAGCCGGCCCTCGCCCAGGGCGAGCAGGCCCTGGGCCCGGTTCGCGGTCGTCGCCGCCTGCGGCCAGGCCAGGCGCGCGGCGAGGGCGTGCAGCTCGTCGGCGGCCCGGGCTACCAGCTCGGCCTCCCCGCGGGCCGCCGCGACGCGCACGGAGACCAGCAGCCAGAACACCCAGTACGGCCGGGATCCCGTGCCGTACCCCAGCGCCCGCGACTCGTCGAGCAGCGCACGTGCCCGCCGGAACTGGCCACGGCGGCATGCCCGCTCGGCCTGCATGATCCGCAGCGCTCCGAGGGTCTGGCCGGGGTCGGCGGCCAGCAGCGCGGTGAGCTCCTCGTAGCGGGCGTCGACCCACGGATCCAGCTGGACCAGGTACGCGTCCGCAGCCGCCACCTGCACCCGTTCGACCAGGTTCCCGTCCGGGGTGGGGCGCCAGCACCGCGAGGCCTCGCGGATCGCCTCGAGGGCCGCGGCGGCGGCGCCGACCTGCCCGACCTGGAACAGGGCCAGGGCATGCGCCCCGCGGCACGCCCATGCGGGCATCCGCCCGGGTGCGTCAGCGTCGGGCGCGTCGGCCAGGGCGAGCATCGCCGCGGCGTGGCGCAGGGTGCCCTCCGCGTCGAGCATGCACCACGCGTTGTTCAGCGCGTCGAACCGGATCCACGCCAGCATCGGGCTGTCGAGCTCGGCGGCCAGCGCCAGGACGGGCTCCAGCGCCAGCTGGGAGTGCGCGAGGTCCCCGACCCCGTGCTCGGCGCGCAGCCACTCCACCCAGAAGCGCTCCTCCGGCTCGAGGGCCGATGGGTCCGCGAGGGCGATGATCGGCCCGACGTCGGTGGTGTCGGCCGTCCCCACCTCGGTCAGGGTGCGGGCCGCTCGCGCGGCCAGCCGGCAGCGCTCCGGCGCCGTGAGGGCGAGCTCGGCCGCGGCCAGCAGGGCGTGCGCCGCGGCATCGCCCAGGCCTGCTGCCTCGGCCCGTTCGGCCTGGGCCAGGAGTCGGCCCGTCACAGCGCCGTCGCCGGGCTGCGCCGCCGCCACGAGGTGCGTGATGACGACCGACGGCGCCAGGCCGAGCGCCTCGGCGGCATCCGCGGTCCGCAGGTGCATGGCGCGCACCGCCGGCATCCCGGCCGACGCCAGGACGGCGTCGCGGATGAGCGGGTGGACCAGGCGGCTCCCGCCCGCCCGGCTGGGGGCCCGAGGATCGAGCAGGCGGTCGGCGGACGCGGGGTCGAGGGCGTCCATGCCCAGGCCGAGGTCGGCGAGCACCCGGGCGGTCAGGGCGCCGCCGGCGCCCTGGGCCACGGCCAGCGCCAGCAGGGCCGTCCGGGTCGGCTCGGCCAGTGCCGCCCAGCTGTGGCCCCACGCCGCCTCGAGGCGTTCGGCGAGGGGCATCGGGTCGGGCAGTGGGTCGTCGCCGGCGAGCTGGCCGGCCGTGAGCAGCCGGCCGGCCTCCACCAGGGCCAGGGGGCAGCGGCCGAGCCCCTCGGCCAACGTGGCCGCCTGGTGCTCGTCGCTGACGGCGGGGGCGTCACGCTCGGCCAGGCTCCGGCGCAGCAGGGCGGTGGCCTCGACGAGCGCGAGCGGCCCCACCTCGAGCCGTTCCCAGGCCGCCAGGCGGGGGTCCACCGAGGGCCGCGGCCGGGCCGCGGCGACCACGGCCACCCGGTCGCGGCCGAGCCGGGCGACGGCCAGGCAGAGCGCGGCCAGCGACCCGGGGTCGGCCCAGTGCACGTCGTCGACGAGCAGGACCACGGGCTGGTCCGCGCTGGCGGCCACCAGCAGGTGCAGGAGGGCCTCGGCGACCGGGGCGGGGCCGGTCGTGCCGTCCCGCGATGGGGCGCGCAGCAGGTGCGCGTCGTCCTGCGCCAGCTCGGCCAGGTGCTCGGGCATGCCGTGGGCGAGGTCCTCGATCACCGCGAACGCGCTCACGTCGCCACCCTCCGGGGCAGCGGCCCTGGCCACCAGGGCTCCGCGGCGGCGGGCGGTCGCGGCGAACGCGTCGAGCAGCGCGGTCTTGCCCATGCCGGCCTCGCCGACCACGAGCAGCGGATCGGCGCGCTCGCGCCCCGCCCAGTCCAGCAGGGCCAGCAGGGCGGCCATCTCCCGGGAGCGGCCGAGCAGCCGGCTCCCCTCGCGGCGCACGTCGTCACGGTACCCACGGCGAGGGGGAGGGGGGCACGGTCGGAGGTCCCGGATCCCGGTAGTTCCACGGAAGTGCTGCCGGCGCGGGGGCCCGAGCATGGAGGTGGAAGGCAGATGGAGGTGGGCACGATGACAACCACAGCGAAGCTCCCCGAGGCCACGGTCCCCGAGGTGCTCACCGACGAGCACCACGAGGCGTTGCGTGCGTCCTGGGACATGCCCGCGTACGAGCGGCAGGTGCGGCAGGAGCGGCGATCGCGCCGCGCCCTGCTGACGGGCGTGCTGGTCGGCACGGTGGGCCTGGCCGTCGGCTTCGGCGCCGGCTCCTGGGTGCACGACCAGGCGACCACGACGGTGGCGCCCAGCGTCATCACGCGGATGGCCGGACCGGTCGACGCGAACGGACTGAACCTGGGCCGTCGGGTCGCCCCGATCGAGGCCGCGCTGCCGATCGGCGTGACGCTGGCCGGACCGGTCGACGCCAACGGCGCCGCGCTGGGCCGGCGGGTGGCGCCGTTCGACACGATGGCCCCGACCGCGCTGCCGGTGGTCGCGCCGGTCGACGCCAACGGCGCCGCGCTGGGCCGGAGGGCCGCGTTCCTGGAGAGCGGTGGAAGGCCGTGACGGAGGGGGAGCCCGAGGGGGAGCCGGAGGCCCGCGTCGAGCCTGCAGGTCAGGCCGGCGCGGGCGTCCGGTCGGTGGTCGCCGGGCCAGCCCGCTCACGGCGCACGGCCTCGGCCGAGATCCGGCGCAGCATCGCGGGGAACACCAGGCCGTGGAAGGGCAGCACCGCGTGCCAGTAGGCGTTGCCGGCCAGCCCGCGCGGGAAGAAGGTGGCGCGCTGGCGCAACGTGGCGCGGCGCGCCCCCTCGGCGGGCTGGCCGGGCGCCGGTGCGACGTGGAACTCCAGCCACGCCAGGCCGGGGACCTTCATCTCGGCGCGCAGGCGCAGCAGCCGGCCCGGCACGACCTCCTCGACGCGCCAGAAGTCGACGGCCTCCCCGACGTGCAGCTGCGTCGGGTGGCGCCGGCCGCGGCGCAGCCCGGGGCCGCCGATCAGCCGGTCGAACCCACCGCGCACCTCCCACGCCCAGGGCAGCGAGTACCAGCCGTTGTCCCCGCCGATCGAGGCGACGACCGACCACAGCGCCTCCGGTGACGCCGGTACCTCCGCGCTGCGGTCGTCGGTGAAGAGCGTCCCGCCGGCCCAGTCGGGGTCCGAGGGCAGCGGGTCGCTCGGGACCCCCCGCGGTGAGGCATCCGACCAGCGGGTGGCGACCTCGGCGTCCTTGACCCGCTGCAGGGCCAGCCGGACCGACTCGTCGAAGCCGAGCAGCCCGCCGGGGGGGTCGGGGATGGACCGGCGGATGTCGTCGTCGGCGCACACCACCTCGTTGCGCAGGGACGCGACCAGCGGGCGGGCGGTCGCGCTGGGCACCGGGGTGACCAGGCCGACCCACCGCGCGGACAGCTCCGGCTGCAGCACCGAGACCGGCAGGATGCGGCGGCGCTTGAGCCCGGCGACGACGGCGAACCGCTGCATCATCTCCTCGTAGGTGAGCACGTCCGGGCCGCCGATGTCGAAGGCCCGGTTCACCTCCGGGGGCAGCTCGGCACAGGCGACGAGGTAGCGCAGCACGTCGCGGATGGCGATCGGCTGGATCCGCGTGCGCACCCACCGGGGCGTGATCATGACCGGCAGCCGCTCGGTGAGGTAGCGCAGCATCTCGAACGACAGCGAGCCCGAGCCGATCACCGTGCCCGCGCCGAGCGCCACGGTCGGCACGCCCGACTCCAGCAGGATGCGCCCGACCTCGGCCCGGGAGCGCAGGTGCTCGGAGAGCGCCTGGTCGGCGGGCGCCATGCCGCCGAGGTAGACGATGCGGCCCACGCCGGCCGCACGCGCGGCCGTGGCGAAGGCCCGCGCGACGCGGACCTCGATGGCGTCGAAGTCGGCGCCGGCGCCGATGGCGTGGACCAGGTAGTAGGCGACGTCGACGTCGGCCGTCGCGACGGCCAGCGCCGCGGGGTCCCCCGCGTCGCCCCGCACGACCTCGACCGCGTCGCGCCAGGGCAGGTCGCGCAGCTTCTCCGGCGATCGGGCGAGCACCCGCACGCGGTAGCCGGCCGCCAGCAGCTCGGGCACCAGCCGCCCGCCGACGTAGCCGGTCGCGCCGGTGACCAGGCAGCGCTTGGCAGCCCCGTCCCGGCCGGGCTGGGCGCGCAGCGGGGTCGGGCCGGCGCTCGGGGCGGTGCTCGGGTCGGTCACGGGGCCAGTCTGGGGTGCGGGCGCCGGTTCGCAACCCGCGCGGCCCACCCGGCCGGCGGGGCGTGGGCGCGGGGGATCAGCGGGGTGCGGCGGGCGGCGGGCTGCCCGGCGGCAGCGGCGTGCCGTCCGGGTTGTACTGGACGGGCCGGGCCAGGATCGGCACGACGATGCCGTGGCGGTCGAAGGCGACCTTGAGCCGCTCGCGCAGCTCGCGGGTGAGCGGGACCTGCTGGCTGGCCCGGGCCTTGGCGAGGAACCGCACGTAGATCGCCTCGCCGGACACCGCGTCCACCCCGGCGAACGTGGGCCGGCCGAGCATCATCTGGCTGGTCTCCGGGTCGCTGGCCATCTCGGTGCCGACCTCGGTGATGATCTGGCGCAGCTGCTCGAGGTTGGCGTCGTAGGCCACCGGGATGACCGCCGAGGCCATCGTCCAGCCCTGCGACTGGTTGGCCACGCGCAGGATCTCGCCGTTGCGGACGTACCAGACCACCCCGGTCATGTCGCGGACGCGGGTGACCCGCAGCGTCACCTCCTCGACCGTGCCGATCACCGGGCCCAGGTCGACCAGGTCACCCACGCCGTACTGGTCCTCGACGATGAGGAAGAAGCCCGACAGGTAGTCCTTCACCAGCGTCTGGGCGCCGAAGCCCAGCGCGACGCCGAGCACACCCGCGCTGGCCAGCAGCGGGGTGATGTTGATGCCCAGCTCGGTCAGCGCGAGCAGGATCGCGGTGCCCCAGATCATCAGGGCGATCGTGTTGCGGGCGAGCTGGCCCACGGCCCTGGCCCGCTGCTCGCGGCGCTGCGACATGATCATCGCCTGCAGCTCGACGGTCTCCTCGGGGTTGTCGACCATCGAGTCCGCGCGGCTGCGACCGCTGGTGATCCACCGCTTCACGGCGCGGTTGATCACCGCGGCGGTGATGGAGTGGGCCACCGCCGCCACCACCATGATGAGCACGACGGTCAGCGCCACCCCCCAGGCGCCGTCCCACCAGCCCGTGGGCGGGGTCTCCTCCTCGGCCAGCGGGGCGAGCAGGACGAGGCTGGATGGCGGGGCGATCACGGGTCGTGAGCCTACGGCGTCGGGACCCGCGCACCCGGTCGCGCGCCCACGCCGACGACCGCCACGAGTTCCCCGCGTGCGGGCGCCGACCGGCGCGCGGCGGGCCCGCGGCTACCCGTAGCCTGACCCAGCGGAACCCCTCCGACCCCCTGCCCGACGGGACCGTCGGCGCGCACCGGGGGCAGGGGACCCGGCTCACGGCAGCAGGCGACTGGAGGCATCCATGGCCAGTGACGGCACCCCCACCCCGACCCCCAGCGCGACCACCACGGCGACGCCCGCGGCCGCCGGGGGCGTGCGCACCGAGGGGACCACCGCGGTGGCCCCCGGGGAAGTGGTGGGCACCGCGCCGGTGAGCACCCCGGCGCCGGTCGTGGAGCCGGAGTGGGTGGAGCCCAGCGCGGAGCTGGTGGAGCTGGCGCGGGCCTACGGGGTGGCCGTCGAGTACTGGGACCAGTCCGGCGCCTACCACCGGGTCGGGGCCGCGACGATCAACGCGGTGCTCACCGCCCTGGGCGTGGACGTGAGCACCCCGGAGCGGGTCTGGAACGCGCTCTACGACCGGCGCAACGCGCCGTGGCGGCGGATGCTGCCGCCGGTGTTCGTGGCCCGGTCGGGTACGGAGCAGCAGTGCTGGGTGCACGTCCCGCACGGTGACGGCGTCCAGCTGTGGGTCGACCTCGAGGAGGGCGGCGACGCCTGGTTCCTGCACCAGGTGGACCGCTGGGTGGAGCCCCGCCACGTGGACGGCCTGCTCACCGGCGAGGCGACCTTCCGGATCCCGCCGGACCTGCCGCTGGGCTGGCACACCATGTGGGCCCGCTCGCAGGGCGCCGACGGGGTGGTGCGCGAGTCCAGCTGCCCGCTGGTGGTGACCCCGGCCCGGCTGGACCCGCCGGCCCTGGCCGCCGGCCGGCAGTGGGGCTTCATGACGCAGGTGTACGCGATGCGCTCCCAGGACTCGTGGGGGATCGGCGACCTCGTGGACCTGGCCGACCTCGCGGCGTGGAGTGGCCACGCCGAGGGTGCCGACTTCGTGCTCGTGAACCCGCTGCACGCGGCCTCGCCGGCCCCGCCGATGGAGCCCTCGCCCTACCTGCCGGTGACCCGCCGCTTCGCCAACCCCATCTACCTGCGGGTGGAGGCGATCGAGGAGTACGCGGGCCTGCCGATGGATGCGCGGGCCCGCATCGAGGCGCTGTCGATCCCGGTCCGGGCGCTGTCCACCTCGCCGGACCTCATCGACCGTGACGTCATCTGGGCGGCCAAGGCCAAGGCCCTGCGGATGGTCTTCGCGGCCCCGCTCACGCCCGGCCGGCAGGCCCGCTTCGACGCCTTCGTGGAGCGCGAGGGCCCGGGCCTGGTCGACTTCGCGACCTGGTGCGCCCTCGTCGACGCACACGGCGCGGACCCGCAGACCTGGCCCACGGCGCTGCAGGACGCGTCGTCACCGGCCGTGGCGGCCGAGCGCGAGCGGCTGGCCGCCGAGATCCGCTGGCACGCCTGGCTGCAGTGGCAGCTCGACGAGCAGCTCACCCGCGCCCAGCAGGCCGCCACCGACGCGGGCATGCGCTCCGGGATCGTGCACGACCTGGCGGTCGGGGTGCACCCGGCCGGCTCCGACGCCTGGGCGCTGCGCGACGTGCTCGCCCAGGGCGTCTCAGTGGGGGCGCCCCCGGACATGTACAACCAGATGGGCCAGAACTGGTCGCAGCCGCCGTGGCGGCCCGACGCCCTGGCCGAGGCCGCGTTCCTGCCCTACCGCGACATGCTGCGCACGATCCTGCGCCACGCCGGCGGCATCCGGGTGGACCACGTGCTGGGCCTGTTCCGGCTCTGGTGGATCCCCGAGGGGATGCCGGCCTACTGCGGCACGTACGTGACCAGCGACCACGAGGCCCTGGTCGGCATCCTGCTGCTGGAGTCGCAGCGCGCCGACGCCTGGCTGGTCGGCGAGGACCTCGGCACGGTCGAGCAGTGGGTGCAGGACTACCTGTCCTCCCGGGGCGTGCTCGGCACGACGATCATGTGGTTCGAGCGCGACTACCAGCAGCACCCGGACACCCCGCTGCAGCCCGAGCAGTGGCGCGGCAACGTGCTGGCCTCGGTGACCGTCCACGACCTGCCCCCGACGGCGGGCTACCTGGCCGGGGAGCACGTGCGGATCCGCGGCGAGCTGGGCCTGCTCACCCGCCCGGCGGACGAGGAGCTGGCCGAGTCCAACGCCCAGATCGCCGAGTGGCGCGGCATGTGCGTGGACCGCGGATGGATGCCCGCGGACGGCGCCGACGAGGACCTCATCGTGGCCCTGCACCGCCTGGTCGCGGCCTCGCCGTCGCTGCTCATCGGCCTGGCGCTCACCGACGCGGTCGGCGACCGGCGGGCGCAGAACCAGCCCGGGACCGACAAGGAGTACCCGAACTGGCGGGTGCCGCTCACGGACGCGACCGGCCGGGCCGTGCTCATCGAGGACCTGCCCGGCCTGCCGCTGCTGGGCAGGCTGGTCCAGGCGGTCCGGGCCAGGTAGGCCTAGGCGCTGGGCTCGCTCGCCGCGTCGACGGCGCGGCAGCGCAGGGCGCGCTCGATGCCGTCGCGGCTCTCGCTGACGATGCGCCGCAGCCCGCGGGGCAGGTCGTCCTCGGCGAGGAACGCCTCGGTGGCCTGCAGGGTCGACTCCTCGATGAGCAGGTGCGGGTACAGCGCGGTGGCCACGCTGGCGGCCATCTCGACGCTGCGCGCCCCCCACACGTCGCGGATCATCGCGAAGTAGGGGTCCCGGTAGGGCCGCACGAGCTCGCGGTGCTCGGGGATCGCGAAGCCCGACAGCGTCGCCTCGAGCAGGGCGTTGGGCAGGGCGAGGTCGGACACGGCCGCCTCCCAGGCCCGGGCCTTGCCCTCGGGGGTCGGCAGGGCGGCGCGCATGGCCGTCGCCGAGCGACGCCCCGAGGCGGTGTCGTCGCGGGCCAGCTCCGCGCCGATCTGCTCCTCCCCGGCGCGACCCGTGGCCACCAGCCGGCCCAGGATCGACCAGCGCAGGTCGGTGTCGATGCGCAGGCCCGGCACCTGGGCGCTGCCCTCGACCAGGCCCGCGAGCAGCGTGAGCTCCTCGTCGGTCCCGGCGGTCGCGATGAGCGCCCGGGCGTAGGCGAGCTGGTGGTCGCTGCCGGGCTCGGCGGCCAGCAGGGCCGCGTGCACCGCCGCCGACAGCCGGCGCCGGTAGCCCTCGACGTGCTCGGGGGCCGCGTAGGTCTCGATCGCCGTGCGGGCCTGCAGCAGCACCTTCTGCACCACGCCGATGTCGGTCTCGGCCGGCAGGCCGGCCAGCGCCAGGGTCAGGTACTCCCCGGTGGACATCTCCGCGTCGCGGGCCATGTCCCAGGCCGCACCCCAGATGAGCTGGCGGGCCATGGGGCGGTCGAGCTCGCCGAGGTGCTGGACCGCAGTGCCCAGCGAGATCGGGCCCAGGCGGATCTTGGCGAACGTGAGGTCGTCGTCGTTGAGCAGCAGCAGCGCCGGTGGTCGGCGGCCCACGAGCTGGGGCAGCTCGGTGCGGGGCCCGACCACGTCGAGCTCCAGCGCGTCGGTGCGCACCAGTCGGGAGTTCTCGAGCTCGTAGAGGCCCACCCGGATGCGGTGGCTGCGCAGGACCGCGGGCAGCCCCGGCGGCACCGCCGGGGGCTCCTGGTGGATCACGACGCTGGCGTAGGTGCCGTCGGGCTGGTAGGTGGCCTCGGGGCGCAGCAGGTTGACCCCGGCGGTGCGCAGCCACTCCTGGGACCAGTCGCCGAGGTCGCGGCCCGAGGTCGCCTCGAGCTCGACGAGCAGGTCGCGCAGCTCGGTGTTGCCCCACTGGTGCTTGCCGAAGTACGTGCGCAGGCCGGCGAGGAACTCCTCCTCGCCCACCCAGGCCACGAGCTGGCGCAGGGCGGAGGCGCCCTTGGCGTAGGTGATGCCGTCGAAGTTCAGCTTCACGGCCTCGAGGTCCACCATGTCCGTGGCGATCGGGTGCGTCGAGGGCAGCTGGTCCTGCCGGTAGGCCCAGGTCTTGCGCAGGCTGCCGAACGTGGTCCAGGCCTCGGGGTAGTCGGTGCCGCCCGCGACCATCGCGTGGTGCGAGGCCCACTCGGCGAACGACTCGTTGAGCCACAGGTCGTCCCACCAGCGCATGGTGACGAGGTCGCCGAACCACATGTGGGCCAGCTCGTGCAGGATCGTGTTCGCGCGCTGCTCGTAGGCGGCCTGGGTCACCCGGCTGCGGAAGATGTAGTCCTCCATGATGGTGACGCAGGCGGCGTTCTCCATCGCGCCGGCGTTGTACTCGGGCACGAAGAGCTGGTCGTACTTGCCGAACGGGTAGGGGTGGCCGAAGGCCTCCTCGAAGAAGGCGAACCCCTGCTTGGTCTCGCGCAGGATGCGCTCGGCGTCGAGGAACGGCGCCATCGAGGCGCGGCAGAAGACCCCGAGCGGGTACGTGCCGTGCGGGCCGTCGTAGTGGTCGCGGACCACGTGGTACGGCCCGGCGACCAGGGCGGTGATGTAGGTCGAGATGCGGGCCGTCGGGGTGAACGCCCAGCAGGCCACCCCGTCGCGCACGGGGGACGGCGTCGGGGAGGGGCTGTTCGACACGACCTGCCAGTGGTCCGGCGCGGTCACCCGCAGGGTGAAGACGGCCTTGAGGTCGGGCTGGTCGAAGCAGGCGTAGACCCGCTGGGCGTCGGCGGTCTCGAACTGCGAGTACAGGTAGACCTCGTCGTCGACCGGGTCGACCAGCCGGTGCAGGCCCTCGCCGGTGCGGGAGTAGGCGCACTCGGCCACCACGACGAGCGTGTTCTGCGCGGCCAGGCCCGGCACCGCCAGCCGCTGGCCGTCGTGGCCCGACACGTCCAGGGCCCGGCCGTTCAGCGTGGCCGAGCGCACCTGGGGCGCGACGATGTCGACCCAGGTCGAGGCGCCGGGCTCGCGCGCCGCGAACGTGATCGTGCTCGTCGAGACGAAGGTGCTCGGCGAGGTCGTCAGGTCCAGGTCGATGTCGTAACCGGTCACGTCGAGCAGGGCTGCGCGGGCCGCAGCCTCGTCGCGGGCCAGGGTGGGCTTCGCCACGGGTTCTCCAGTGCGAGGTCGAGGACGGTGGCCCGATCCGGGCCCCGGCCGACCCTACCTGCGCTCGCGCGCGAGTGGGAATCAGGTGCTCCCCGGGCAGCCTGCCGGCCCACCGTGCCAGACTCTGGCGCCATGCGCGTGCACCTCGGCTGTGACCATGCCGGCTACGAGTTCAAGACCATGCTGGCCGAGTACCTGCGCACCGCCGGCCACGACGTGGTCGACCACGGTGCCCACGAGTACGACGCCGACGACGACTACCCCGCCTTCTGCATCGAGGCGGCCGAGGACGTCGTGGCCGAGCCGGGCAGCCTGGGCATCGTGATCGGCGGCTCGGGCAACGGCGAGCAGATCGTGGCGAACAAGGTGCCCGGCGTGCGGGCCGCCCTGGCCTGGTCGGTGCAGACCGCCCAGCTGGCGCGCGAGCACAACGACGCCAACGTGCTGGGCCTGGGCGCGCGCATGCACAGCACCGCTGAGTCGTTCGCGATCGTGCAGGCGTTCCTGGAGACCCCGTTCAGCGGCGAGCCGCGCCACCAGCGCCGGATCGACCAGGTGGCGGCGTACGAGGCGCAGCGGGACGGCGCCGGGGCCTGAAGGGCCCTGCGCTGGGGTCGTTCCGCGGCCCGGCTCAGTCGCCGGTGCTGGCCCAGCTCGCGTACGGGGATCGCGCGAGGTTGGCGTTGTAGTAGCGCGGGTCGTCGGAGACGTCGCGGCCGGCCCACGCCGGCAACGCGAAGGCCTCGTCGGGCCCGGCGAGCTCCACCTCGGCCATCACCAGCGGGGCGTTGTCGCCGGCGAAGACGTCCACCTCCCACACGTGCCCGCCGACCGGCACGAGGTGGCGCACCTTGTCCACGACCGGGCCCTGGGCGAGCTGGTCGAGCATGGCGCGGGCATCCTCGACGGGCACCTCGTACTCGAACTCGCTGCGGGCGATCCCGGCGCTGGGGCCCTTGATGGTGAGGTAGGCGCGGTCACCCTTCGTGCGCACGCGGACGGTCGCGCCGCCCGGGTGCGTGGCGTCCGGTCGCGCCAGGTACCCCTGGACGATGTGCACCGCGCTGGTGACCTGCTCGCGCCAGTCGTCGCCGACCACGAGGAACTTGCGCTCGACCTCCACACCCATGGCGCCCTGTCTACCGCATCGGGCGCGGGACCGGCGCTACCAGCAGCCCGTCACGCTCGAGGCCGCACGGTCCACGGCGATGCGGGTCTGCGCCCGCGTGTAGCGGGTCGGCCGGCTGTTCACGATCCCGACGAAGACCTTCGTGCTGCCGTCGGCACCCGCCGCGTACCCGGCCAGGCCGATGGCGTCGGCCACCGTGCCGGTCTTGGCCTGGATCAGGCCCGCGGCGCAGCGCGCGGGTCGCGCGTGGAAGCGCTTGTCGCCCGAGCGCAGGGTGCCGGTCCGCCCGGCCACGGGCAGCCAGCCGCGCAGCCCGGCCAGCCGGGGGTGCGCGGGGTCCAGGGCGCGGGCGAGGGCGGCAGTGAGTGCCGGGGCGGTGAGCCGGCCATCCAGGGACAGCCCGCTGCCGTCCACGATGCGCACCCCGGCCAGGGGGACGCCGAGCTCGGTGAGCGTGGCGGCCAGGGCCTGCCGTGCCCCCGCCCACGTGGCCGGCAGGCCGCGAGCCACGGCCACCTGGCGGAACAGCATCTCGGCGGTGTCGTTGTCCGACACGAGCAGCGTGCGCGAGACGGCCTGCGCCACGCTGTGGCCGGCGAACGTCGCCAGCGTCGGGGCCTCGGCCGGGGCGACCCCCTCGCCGCCGTAGCGGGCCTCGACGCCCTCGGCGCGCAGGGCGCTGGCGAAGAAGGCGCCCGCGTCGGCGGTCGCGTCGCGGACCTTGCGGTCGTCGCGGGCGAAGGCCCCGACCATGCGCACCTGGGCCGGGACGTAGTGGCGCGGCCAGCCACGGGAGCGCCACTGCCGGTCGCCGAACAGGGCGTCGTCGGCGCGGACGACCACGGCGGGCTGGGGCGGGGTCGCGGACGGGCTCGGGTCCACCGTCGGGCTCGCCGCGGGGCTCGCCGCGGGAACCGCTTCCCCCGAGGTGGCTGCCGGGGCCGCGCGCAGGGCCCGGGCAGTGTCGGCGGCGAGCCGGCGCAGGTCGGCGGAGGTGAGCAGCGGATCACCGCCGGCGACCAGGACGACCTCACCGGGCGCGGCACCGGCGCGGACCGTCGTGGGGAAGCGGTGCTCGGGCCCCAGGGTGGCCAGCACCCCGACCGCGGTGAGGATCTTGGTCGTCGAGGCGCCACGCAGGGAGGCCCCGGCCCGGCGCTGGTAGACCCAGCTGGCGGTCGCCGGGTCCCAGACCGTCATCGTGAAGCGCGCGCCCAGGATCCGCGACGAGGTCCGGGTGGCGAGCACCTGGGCGATCCGGGCGTTCGCCGCCGCCGTGGAGACGCGGGTGCGCGCGGCCAGCGCCGTCAGCGTCGGCGGCGGGCTGCCCCCGTCGCGGGCCAGGACCTGGCTGCCTGCCGTCGTCGCCGGTGCCGTCGCGGCCGGCGCCGCCACGGCGGCCGGGGCCATCGGGAGCACCAGTGCCGCGGCCAGCAGCACGGTGCCAGGGGTGCGTCGCATGCCGGCACGGTACCGGGGCCCCGGGGCGCGGCCCGGGCATGGCACGGCTAGCGCGGGGCTAACCCGGGCCTGTTCGCACGGTCGTCGGCGGGGCGGTCAGCGGGCACCCAGCTCGGCGAGGCTGTCGCGCAGCTGCGTCACCGCCCAGATGACCTCGTCGGCGGTGATGACCAGGGGTGGCGCCAGCCGGAGGGTGGAGCCGTGGGTGTCCTTGGCCAGCACCCCGCGGCGCAGCAGCGCCTCGCAGACCTGCCGGCCGGTGGCGAGGTCCGGGTCGATGTCGACCCCGGCCCACAGCCCCCGCGAGCGGACCTCGACCACGCCGTGTCCGACCAACCGGTCGAGCTCGGCGCGCAGCACGGCGCCCAGCTCGGCCGAGCGCGCCTGGAACTCGCCGGTCTGCAGCAGTGCGATGACCGCGCGCCCGACCGCGCAGGCCAGGGCGTTGCCGCCGAACGTGCTGCCGTGCTCGCCGGGGCGCAGCAGCCCCAGGACCCGGTGGTCCCCCGCGATCGCCGAGACCGGCAGGACCCCGCCGCCGAGCGCCTTGCCCAGGATGTAGAGGTCCGGCACGACGTCCTCGTGGTCGCAGGCGAACGTGCGCCCGGTGCGGGCCAGGCCGGCCTGGATCTCGTCGGCGAGCAGCAGCACGTCGTGCTCGTCGCAGAGGGCGCGCACCGCCCGCAGGTACCCCTCGGGGGGGATCACGACGCCGCCCTCGCCCTGGATCGGCTCGAGCAGGATCGCGGCGGTGCGCGGCGTGATCGCCGCGGCCAGGGCCTCGACCGAGCCGAACGGCACCTGGACGAACCCCGGCGTGTACGGCCCGTAGTGCTCCCGAGCAGCCTCGTCGTCGGAGAACGAGACGATCGTCGTCGTGCGGCCGTGGAAGTTGCCCTCCGCGACGATGATCTCCGCCTCGTGGGCGGGGATGCCCTTGACCCGGTAGCCCCACTTGCGGGCGACCTTGATCGCGGTCTCCACCGCCTCGGCCCCCGAGTTCATCGGCACGACCATGTCCTTGCCCGTCAGGGCGCACAGCTCGGCGCAGAACGGCCCGAACTGGTCGTGGTGGAACGCCCGGCTCACCAGGGTGACCCGGTCCAGCTGGGCGTGCGCGGCGGCCAGGATCGCCGGGTGGCCGTGGCCGAAGTTCAGCGCCGAGTACCCGGCCAGGCAGTCCAGGAAGCGGTGCCCGTCGACGTCGGTGACCCAGGTGCCATGCGCCTCGGCGATGACGACCGGCAGCGGGTGGTAGTGGTGCGCGGAGTGCACCTCGGCCAGCGCGATGTGCCCCGCCGCGCCGAGGTCCGCGGGGCTGCCCGCGCCAGTGGTGATGGGGTCGCGGGTGTCGAGCTCCACGTGGTCCTCCCGGTCGGTCGGTGATGGCCCCAGTCTCCTCCAGCGCCCGGCGCCCAGGCCCTGCGGCGCGCTGTCACGCTCCCCGGGGCCACCTGGGAGCGAGTGCGGAGCCCGATGGCCCGGTCGATAGCGGGCCTCGGCGGTACCGTGGACCCGGAGGACACATGAGCCAGCCCGGCCCACGCTTCTGGCAGCTCTTCTTCGAGGTCTACGAGCACCTGCCCCGCCAGGGACCCGGCAGCGCCGCCTGCGCCGCCCGCGCCCTCGCGCTGTGTCGCGACCTCCCCGAGGACCCGGCGATCCTTGACCTGGGCTGCGGGGTCGGTGGCCAGACGCTGCACCTGGCCGAGCTGACCTCGGGGTCCATCGTGGCCGTGGACCACCACGCCCCGAGCATCGCCCGGCTCAGGGCGGCCGTGGCAGCACGTGGACTGGCGCACCGGGTGAGGCCCGCCGTCGCCGACATGGCCGAGGCCGGCCAGCTCCCGGGCAGCTTCGACCTCGTCTGGTCGGAGGGGGCGCTCTACAGCATCGGGCTGCGCCGGGCGCTCGCCATCTGCCATGACCTGTTGCGCCCGGGCGGCTCCCTGGTCTTCACCGACGCCGTCTGGCGCCGTGCCGACCCACCGCCGGCGGTTCGGGCGAGCTTCGACCTGGACTACCCCTCGATGGGGTGGCTCGAGGACGACCTGGCCGCCGTCCTGGCCTGCGGGTTCACCCTCACCGGCCACTTCACGCTGCCGGACGAGGCGTGGTGGGACGACTTCTACACCCCGATGGAGGCGCGCATCGCGCAGGTGCGCGCGGAGCACAGCGCGGATCCACAGGCCCAGGACATCCTCGACCAGCTCGCCGCGGAGCCGGACCTGCACCGCCGCTACTCCGAGTTCTACGCCTACGAGTGCTTCGTGGCCCAGCGGTCCTGACCGCTCCGGCCTATGTGCCGGTGGGGATCCAGACCAGGCCCATGCCGGTGACCTTGACGTCGGACTTGGCCAGCGTGATCGGCATCGTCGTGACGGTTCCGGCCCTGGCCGCCCATGCGGCCCTGATGCCGGCGACCTCGCCGTCGAGCTCGGCCTGCAGGTCCCCGATCGCGCGTTCGAGCTCGGCCACCTTGCCCTCGGCCGCCGACACCCGGGAGTTCGCGGAGCTCGCCCGCTTGGCCATCGCCGAGATCGAGGACCGCCTGCCCCCGAACAGCCCGCCGATCAGGTCGCCGGCCACCGAGGACGTGCGCTCCGAGCGCTGCCGCTCGACCGCGTCCTCGGCCGTGTCCAGCTTGGCCTGCGCCGCGGCGAGCTTGCTGGCGTACTTCGCCTGCAGGGTGGCGATCTGCTGGTCCGCGGCATCCGTGGCGGCCGCCTGGCAGCGCGCCAGGAACTCCTCGCTGGACTCCCCGATGCGCCCGTACAGCTTGAGGTCGGGGTTCGTCGGGATCTCGACGGTCATCCGGCGCTGGAGGTGGTCGGCGAGCTCGCGCTGCAGTGCGGTCCACCACGTCTTGGTGCCCACCTCGGAGGGGGGCAGGCGGTAGATCGCGCCCTCGGGGGCCGCCGGCAGCAGGTCGCGGTCGTCGTAGTCCACGGCGACGAACTGGTCACCCAGCGGGGTGGCCGGGATCGGGGTGAGGACGGCCTCGTACTCCTGGTCGTGGGTCACCCCGGCCTTGGCGTCGTCGAAGCGCAGCAGCACCCGGGCGACCACGCCGGCGGCCAGCCGGTTGCCCGGCACCGCGCCGACCGATGCGGCCCAGGAGGCGGCCGGGTCCAGGTGGTGGACTGGGATGCCGGCGGCGACCTTCGGGGGGACCGGGGTCTCGTCGGCGCCGAGCACGGTGGGGGCGGCTGCCATCGGCGCGGCCGGGGCGGCCGGGGCCGCCGGGGCGGCTGGGGCGGCCGGGGCGCCCGGGGCGGCTGGCGCTGCGGCCGGGGCCGGCGCCGCGGGTGCCGAGGCGGCCGGATCCACCGGTGCGGCGGCAGGCGCCGGCGCCGCGGCGGCGGTCAGCCCGGCGACCTGCTCCCGGGTCAGCGGGCCGCGCAGGTAGCTCATGGCCCAGCGGGTGGTCATCACCTCGACGGCGTCCCGGCTCGCGCGCTTGAGCACGAACTCGCGCTTGCCCAGGCCCGAGATCGTGTCGCCCACGGCGCCGGGGTCCACGCTGCCCGCCGCGCTGGTGAGGCCGTCGACCAGGCGGTTCTTGTCCTGCTCGGTCTGCAGCCGGCCGATCATCCAGGTGCCGGCGTTGGACAGAGCCTTGTAGTCGACGTCGACGGGGTTCTGGGTGGAGAGCACCACGCCGACGCCGAAGGCTCGCGCCTGCTTGAGCAGCAGCATCAGGGGCTCCTTGGTGGGCGGGTTGCCCACGGGCGGCAGGTAGCCGGCCACCTCGTCCATGTAGAGCAGCGCGCGCAGGTCGGTCGTGCCTGACTGGCGGCGCATCCAGGAGATCAGCTTGGCCAGGATCACCGACGTCGCCGACTGGCGCTGGTCGTCGTCGAGGTGGGCCGTGGTGACGATCGCGCAGCGCGGCCGGCCGTCCGGGGCGCGCAGCATGCTGGCGATGTCGATGCGCTCGCCGCCCAGCCACGACGCGAACGCCGGCGAGGCGAGCAGGCCGTTGAGCTTGAGTGCGAGGCCCATCCGGTCGTCGGCGGGGTAGTAGGCGTCCAGCTCGAGGACCCCGACCTTGCGCACCGGCGGCTGCTGGACCGAGGCGACCAGGGTGGCCAGGTCGAGCGCGCGGCCCTGCGTCCAGGCGTGGTTGATGATCGTCGAGAGCAGGATGTGCTCGCGTGAGCTCAGCGGGTCGGCGTCGATGCCGACCAGGTGCAGCAGGCTCGACACGTAGGCGTCGATCTCCTCCTGCACGCCCTGCGCGTCGGTCATGTCCGCGGGCACGTCGAGGGTGCCGATGATGTTCAGGGCGACGCCGTGCGAGGCGCCGGGCGTGTAGATGCGCACGTCGACGCCCTCGTGCAGGGCGGCCACGTCGCCCGCCCCCAGGCCCCACCCACCGAGGCCCGTGGTCCACGCCTGGGCCTGGGCCGCGGCGAAGTCCGGCACGCTCTGGCCGGCCTTCTGGGCGTCGGAGGCGTTCACCCACGGCTCGAACTCGGCGGGGGCCAGGGTCGGGAAGGTCAGGGCGAGGTTCGTGAGGTCGCCCTTCGGGTCGATGAGCAGGGCCGGGATGCCGGCGCGCAGGCACTCCTCGATGAGCACGACGCCCAGGCCGGTCTTGCCCGAGCCGGTCATGCCGACGATCACGCCGTGCGTCGTGAGCTCCTCGGAGGGCACGACGGCGGGGGAGTCGGTACGGGTGTGGGTGGCCGCGTCGACAGCGGCCCCGAGTCGCAGGTCAGCCATGACGGCACCCTACGGAGGGTTCGCGGGCCTCACCCGCCGAGCAGGCCGTGCGAGGCGCTCAGGGGCTCGTGGGGGCCAGTGCCGCGGCCTGCGCGAGCGTGGCCCGGTCCACCACGACGCTGGCCCCGACGCCGCTGGCCCGCAGGCGCGCGGCCAGCTGCCCGCGGTGCAGCGCGGCGGCGGCGGGCAGTCCCTCGAGCAGTCCGTCGAGGAACCCCACCGCCAGGGCGTCGCCGCACCCGGTCGTGTCGACGACGGGCAGGTCCAGGCCGGGGGGTGGCTGCTCGAGCAGGCGCAGCTCGCCCGTCGGGGAGCCGTCGGGCGCGGCCCGCTCGGCCAGCAGCGCGCCGCGGGCGCCGAGGCCGAACACGACGGTCCGGGCCGGCCCAGCCGCGCACCAGGCCCGCGCCGCGGCGCGCGGGTCGGGCAGGTGCGCGGCCGAGGCGAACAGGTGCTGCGCAGCGGCGACGAAATCCGCGCGGTAGGGGTCGGTGAGGCTGCGGGCGTCCTGCAGGTCCACGGCGATCGGGATGCCCGCGCCGCGCGCCGCGACGAGCACCTCGCGGCCCCAGTTGGGCAGCGCGGACAGCACGAGGTCGGCGCCGTCCAGCGCCGCCCGGACCGCGTCCGCGGGTGGGTGCAGCGTCATGTGCCCGGCGCCGTCGAAGAAGAAGGTGCGCCGGCCGTCGGGCCGCACGAGGTTCACCGACCGCGCGGTGCCGGCCGGATCGATGAACAGGGTCGTCGTGTCCACGCCAGCGGCCCCGAGCGCGGCTCGCACCATCGTCCCCGCGATGTCGTCACCCACGCTGCCGAGCACGCGCACCGCGTGGCCGAGCGTGGCCAGCGTGAGCGCGGCGTAGAAGGCCGCATGCCCCGGAGTGTCCACATTGCGCACGAAGTGGCCGTCGGCGTCGAGGTCGGGGGCGTCCTCGCCGAGCAGCACCAGGGTGTCCAGACCGGGATTGCCGACCACGCAGATGGTCCCTCGCGCCGGCGAGGCCTCAGTCGAGGACATGGCTGACCAGGCCGTCGAGGAGCTTGGGCTCGAACCACGTGGACTTCGGCGGCATGATCCCGCCGGCGTCGGCCACGCCCACGAGGTCGGTGACCGTCGTCGGGTGCAGGGTGATCGCCGCGGTCCAGCCGTCGTGGTCCACCGCCCGCTCGAGGTCCGCGGCGGGCCGGACCCCACCCACGAAGTCGATGCGCGGGTCGGTGCGCGGATCGGTGATGCCCAGCACGGGTCCGAGCAGCAGCCGTTGCAGCACGGCGACGTCGAGCTGGTCCGCGGGGTCCTCGCCGTCCGGGGTCGCAGCCCCGGGCCGCACGGCCAGCCGCCACCAGCGCCCGGCGCAGTACAGGCCGAACCGGCCCGGTGCCGCGGGGGTGACCGGGCCGTCGGCGGCCTCCACGGCGAACGGCCCACCCGCGGCGGCCACGAGGGCCTCGGCCGTGAGCCCCTCGGGTGCCCGGACCAGGCGGTGGTAGGGCAGCAGCGTCACCTCGTCGGCGGGGAACGCGACGGCCAGGAAGCCGGCGCTGGCCGCCGTGCCCAGGCGGGCGTGCACCATGGCCGCCGCGGCGCTGCGGTGGTGGCCGTCGGCGATGTAGAGCCGGGGCAGGGCCTCGAAGGCGGCGACCAGGGCGTCGATCGCGACCGGGTCGGTGATCGGCCAGAGCTCGTGGCGGATCCCACCGGGGCCCGTCAGGTCGGTCTCGGGGGGCGCGGCCGTCACCGGGGCGAGGACGTCGCGGATGGCCGGGGCCGGCGGGTGCAGGAGGAAGGCCGGGCCGGTCTGGGCGCCGAGCGCCTCGATGTGCGCGGCGCGGCCCGCCTGCTTGGCCGGGCGGGTCCGCTCGTGGCGGGCGATCCGACCGGCCTCGTAGGCCGCGACGTCGGCCAGGCCGACGATGCCGGTCTGGCCGACGGGCTGGCCGGCCACGGTGCCCGAGAGCCGGTAGGCGTGGAACGCCGGCGCCCCATCGCGCACCAGCAGGCCCTGGGCCTGCAGCCCAGCCAGGGCCTCGGCCGCACGGGCGAGGGCCTCCGGGCCGTCGGGGTCGGCGCCCTCCGGCAGGTCGATGTCGGGCCGCGAGACGTGCAGGAACGCGTGCGGGCGCCCGGCGGCCATCGCGATCGCCTCGGCCCGGCTCATCACGTCGTAGGGCAGGGCGGCCACCTCGACGGCCCGGTCGGGGCGCGCGCGCAGGGCGCGCAACGGGGCGAACAGGGGCACGGCGGCATCGTAGGCGGCCCCCGGTCCGGCCGGGATCAGTGCTGGAAGGTCACGGTGAGCCGGGCGCGGGCCAGCGTGTGGAACGCGAGGTGGAAGCCCACGTGCACCGGCCTGGCCGCATGGTCCGGGCCGAGCCGCGGCACGTCCATCGCATGGACCACGACCATGTAGCGATGGGGATGGTCCCCCTGCGGCGGAGCGGCCCCACCGTACGCGCGGGCGCCGAAGTCGTTCTCGACGTGGAACCCGCCGACCAGCCCGCCGTCGTCCGCGCCGGCCCCGCTGGGCAGCTCGGTGATCCCGACCGGCAGGTCGACCGCCACCCAGTGCCAGAACCCGCAGGCGGTGGGCGCATCCGGGTCGAAGCAGGTGACGGTGAACCCCTGCGTGCCGTCGGGGAAGCCCGACCAGGCCAGGTGGGGGGAGACGTCGCCGCCACCGGCCGAGCCGTGCACGTGGCGCATCGGCATGACGGCCCCGTCGGCGAGGTCGTCGCTGCGCAGCGAGAACCATGGCCGGGGTGGCAGGAAGTCGTAGGGATCCGGGACGACGGCGCGTCGCAGCGACATGGGTCCTCCTGGTGACGGCGTGCGTCCCCAGCCAACCATCGTCGCCGCGCGGCCCGCCAGCGGGGGGGAGGGGCGGGCCGCACCGTGCTGCGGGCAGCAGGGAGCCCGGCCGTTGCCGACGGGGGAGCAAGCAACGACCGGGCTCAAGATCATTATGAGGGGCCGACTGGTTGAAGGTCAAATCCGCCACAGGGCGGATCCCGGTCAGGTCGGGGGGTCCGGCCGGGGTGGCAGGCTCGCCCGCCAGGTCGTCGTGCCGCTGTCGATGGTGTGGGTCCAGTGCAGGCCGGTGCGGCGCAGCAGCCCGAGCATCCCGGTGTTCTCGGCGAGCACGACGGCGACGACCTCGGTGAAGCCCAGCCGCTGGGCCAGCGCCACCTGGTGGCGCAGCATCCTGGTGCCCAGGCCGCGGCGCTGGTAGGCGTCCTCGATGATGAGCGCGAGCTCCGCAGCCCCCGCACCACGCGGGGCGTCGCCGGCCTCGCCGAGGGTCGGCGCGTCCGCCTCGCCCGCGGGGAACACGTTGCCCAGGCCGACGATGGCGCCCTCCTCGCTCATGGCCACCAGGGTCGCGCCGCGGTGCCCGCCGGCCAGTCGGCGCAGCTGCACGTCGCGCCACTCGCCCAGGGACACGTAGCGCAGGTACCGGGTCCGCTCGGAGCTGCGCGCGTGCATCGCCGCCACCAGCTCGGCGTCCTCCGGGTGGGCCAGCCGGATCCAGACCGTGCCCCCGCTGATCGGCTCCACCCAGCCCAGCGCGTCGGCGTCGCCGGACAGCGTCGCGATGGCCGCCGACAGGCGCAGCAGGGCCGAGGCCCGGGTCTGCTCGGCGCGGGCGAACGGGGCCCACGAGCGCTGCAGCACGACGTGCCGGTCGGGCGTCCACTGCAGCCGCAGCACGTTGGCCCGGTCGTCGGTGCCCTCGTTCGGGTCCACGACCTCGAAGTGGTCGGCCTCCACCAGTTGCGCCGCGGCCTGCGGGGCCCAGCCGGGGTAGGTGGCCAGCACCGTGGCCCCGTCGAGCACGCGGGTGGGCAGGTCCAGGGCGTCCTGCGCGGAGCCCTCGGTGATGAAGCCGTTGCGGCCGGCGGCGCGGACCGCCCCGAGCAGCTCGTCGGGGTCGACGTTGGGGGGCGCCGTGAGGGCGATGTCGATCGTGCGCATCCCGTCGGTGGTCTGCACCACCTGCATCCCGATGGTGTGCACGTGGAAGGCGGCCAGCGCCCGGGCCAGGCGTGCCACCGCGCCGGGCTGGTCGGGCACGTCGATGCGCACCCGCCAGGGCACCCGCGCCTCGGGCTCGGCGGGGAGCACCAGGTCGACCGGCGCCATGGCCAGCGCGATGCGCGCGATGAGCCCGTTCCAGTCCTCGACCCGCGGCCGGGTGGCCAGGACCGGGTCGACCATGGCCATCCCGACCGACAGGGCCAGGACGAAGTGGGTGAGCGTCTCGTCGTCGACGTCGGCGTCGATGGTGCCCGAGGCGCGCAGCTGGGCGATCACGGTCCGGGCGTTGGCCCGCCGGACGGCGATGCGCTCGGACTCGACCTCGCGCATGACCGGGTCCCGGTGGGCCCGGGTCATGGCCTCGAGCTCGAGCACGTCCCAGCTGCGCCGCGGGGCGGTGAACACCGCGCGTCCGGCCTCGAGCAGCACCGACAGGCCGGGCTCGTCCGAGGGCGTGGCCACGGCCTCGGCCAGGCGCTGGCCGGCGTCCGAGCGCACCTTCTCGGCCATGACGGCGGCGAAGAGCTCCGGGCGGCCACCCGTGAGGCGTCGGACCGTGCGTGACGGCAGCCCGGTCGCCGAGGCCACCATGCGCAGCCGGGTGCCCTCGTAGCCGTGCTCGGCGAACAGCTCGGCGGCGGCGTCGATGATGCGGGCGCGAAGCTCGTCGTCGGTGGCCATGGCGATCCCGTCTCGACCCGGGCGTGGGACTGCCACGCTAGCGGCAGCGAGGGTCGTGAGGCAGGGCGGTACCGTCGGTGGTCATGTCCGCACACGATCCGTTCGCCACCCCGGAGCGGCGCGCGCTGCGTGCCCTGACCCGTTCGTTCGTCGAACGGGACGTGCTGCCCCACCTCGAGGACTGGGAGCAGGCCGGGGAGCTGCCCCGCTCCCTGCACGAGCGAGCCGCCGCGGCAGGCCTGCTCGGGGTCGGCTTCCCCGAGGCGGTCGGCGGCAGCGGCGGGGACCTGCTCGACACGGTGGTGGTCACCGAGGAGGTGCTCCTCGCCGGGGGCAGCGGCGGGCTCGTGGCCGGGCTGTTCACCCACGGGATCGCCCTGCCGCACATCGTGGCCGCCGGGGACCCCGACCAGGTGGACCGCTTCGTGCGGCCCGTCCTGGCGGGCACGGCGATCGCCGCGCTGGCCATCACCGAGCCCGACGGCGGCTCCGACGTGGCCGCGCTGCGGACGCGCGCGGTCCGCGACGGCGACGCCTTCGTGGTGGACGGGACCAAGACCTACATCACGTCCGGGGCGCGGGCGGACCTGGTGACCGTCGCCGTGCGCACCGGCGAGCCGGGGTGGGGCGGGATCTCCCTGCTCGTCGTGCCCACCGACGCGCCCGGCTTCAGCGTCGTGCGCCGCCTGGCCAAGATGGGCTGGCACTGCTCGGACACCGCCGAGCTCGCGTTCGCCGGCTGCCGCGTGCCCGTCGCCAACCTCGTGGGGCCGCTGCACGGCGGGTTCGTGCAGATCGCCCAGCAGTTCGTCGTGGAGCGGCTGTCCCTGGCGGTCCAGGCCTACGCCACCGCCCAGCGCTGCCTGGACCTCGCGCTGGCGTGGGCACGGGCCCGCAGCACGTTCGGCCGGCCGCTGGCCACCCGGCAGGTCGTCCGCCACCAGCTCGTCGAGATGCACCGGCAGGTCGACGTGGCGCGCACCTACACGCGGGCCGTGGCCGTCCGGCACGCCGCCGGCGAGGAGGTGATGGCCGAGGCGGCGCTGGCCAAGAACACGGCGGTCGCGGCCGCCGAGCACGTGGCCTACCAGGCGGTGCAGCTCTTCGGCGGCATGGGGTACCTGCACGGCGTCGAGGTGGAGCGGCACTACCGGGACGTGCGGATCCTGGCGATCGGCGGTGGTGCCACCGAGGTCATGACCGAGCTGGCCGCCCGCCGGCTCGGGCTGTAGGCGCCTGGAGGCACCTGGAGGTGGGCCCACCAGCCCTTGCCCCGACCCCCGGCCAGGGGGTTGGCTCGGAGGCGTCCCAGCCCCGTCGGAGGAGTCCCATGGCCGAGCAGCCCGAGTCCCTCACCCACGTCGGCGACCTCGCCGCGCTCATCGCGGTGGCGCCCGAGTCGACGGTCTCGCGGACCGTCCTGCGCGCCGAGGGGGTGCGCGTGGTGCTCTTCGCCTTCGACGCCGGGCAGGAGCTCACCGAGCACACCGCCGCCGTGCCGGTGCTGCTGCAGGTGCTCGACGGCCGGCTGCGCGTGCGGGCCGCCGGCAGCACCGTGGAGCTGGAGCCGGGCGGCCTGGTGCACCTCGGCACCCGGGTGCCCCACGAGGTGCTCGCCCTGGCCCCCAGCCGGATGGCGCTGGTGATGCTCGACCCGCGCGGGCACTGAAGGCCACGCCGGGGCGGACATGGCGAGACCCCGCGAAGGGACGGGGGGGAACCTCCGCGGGGCCTCGGTCCAGGGGCCGACGAGGTGTCGGCGGCGCCGGCGTGCGGCGCGGGCGCCCGGGCTCAGCGCAGCGGGGTCACCTGCGGAGCCTGGGCGCTGCTGCCTGCCCGGCGGCGCAGCACGAGGACCAGGCCCAGGCTGAGCACGGCCAGCAGCAGCGAGGTGATCGTCCACGGGTGCTGGCGGGCCTTGGCGCCGAGCGCCGCGGCCGCGCTGGCGGCGACCACGGGGGCGGCCTCCGGGGGCAGGCCGCCGTCGGGGTCGACCATGGGCTGGCCCAGCGGATCGCCGATGAGGTCGTGCATGGCGGTCGTGCTCTCGTGGTGGGTCATGGCGTCCTCCTGGTGTCGGGCGGCCGGCGCTGCTGCGCCCACGGACCTCCCCCTACCCCCTGCCAGCCGGGCCAGACCTCCAGCCACCCGACTGTTCGCGACGGCGGTCGGCCACGGCGTGGGAGGCAGTCGGTCGCGTGACCAAGGTGGCGCGTCTGACCGGCGGCGCGACGGGTACGGCACCAGCGAGGTGGTGCGCCGCGACGGTGCGCCGCACCGACGAGAGGAGGCCCAACCATGGGCATCGGCGTGAGCATCTTCCTGCTGGCGGTCGGCGCGATCCT
Source organism: Candidatus Nanopelagicales bacterium (assembly GCA_025456015.1). Classification (GTDB taxonomy): domain Bacteria; phylum Actinomycetota; class Actinomycetes; order S36-B12; family CAIYMF01; genus Prado023. The sequence goes on along the minus strand of JALOLK010000002.1, from coordinate 7,860 downwards.
GACGTTCGCCGTGGAGACCGAGGTGGGCGGCATCGACCTGGACACCGTCGGCATCATCCTCATGGTGGTGGGCGGGCTGGGCCTGCTCGTGACCCTGCTCATCTGGGCCCCGCGGGATCGCGCCGCCACCAGCCGCGAGCGCGTGGTGCACGAGGACGTGCGCGACCTGCCCTGACCGGCGGTGCCGCTATCAGCGCGTGCGCGGGGGCGGGGCATCGGTGGGCCCCATCCAGCCGTGGCCGGCGGCCAGCGCCTCGGCCCGGACCGCCATCCCCAGCGCCGCCAGGCCGTCGTCGTCGGTGACCAGGGGCCGATGCGCGGGGTCGAGCACGGCCTCGACGAGGTCGGCCAGCAGCGCCCGGATGACCTCCGCGTAGAGCGCCCACTTGGCCATGCCCACGTCCGCGCGCACCCGGTAGCGCCCGTCCACCTCCAGTGCCCGGTGCCGCCCGGTGGTGTGCCGGTGCTCGCCGGCGTAGGCCTCGACGAGGCTGACTCGGGCGTTCGGCAGCACCGCCTCGAGGGCCGCCACCGTGCCGGCATCGGCCACGCAGTCCACGACGACCTCGGTCGGCACCCACTCCGACAGCTCGATCGAGCCGCGCTCGCAGACGATGCGCAGCAACTGGCGGTCCATCCGCTCCGGCTGGTGGAACCCGTGGTAGTGCCAGGCGTGCACCCCGGCGCCGAACCGCGCCGTGCACGCGACCTGGTCCACGATCGCGGGCCGACCGGGCCGGCGCACCTCCTGCGCGGCCACCACCTGGCCGGGGCCGAACCACATCGCGAACAGGTCGAAGAAGTGCACGCCGTGCTCGACGAAGATGCCCCCGCTGCTGGCCTTGTCCCAGAACCAGTGCTCGATCGGCAGCACCTCGTCGTTGGCCAGGTTCTCGAACGAGGCGTGCAGCGGGGCACCGAGCAGGCGCTGGTCGAGCACGTGCCCCACCGCCCGGCACAGCGGGTCGTAGCGCAGGATGTGGTGCACCCCCAGCACCCGGTCCTGCTCGCGCGCCAGCTCCACGAGCGCCCGCCCACCCTCGGCCGTGAGCGCCAACGGCTTCTCGACCAGCACGTGCTTGCCCGCCAGCAGTGCCCGGCGGGCCATGGCCTGGTGCGCGGCCGGCGGTGCGCCGAGGTACACCAGCTCCACGGCCGGGTCGGCCAGCAGGTCCTCGAACGGCACCACCGGGACCCCGTGCGGGTCGCCGGCCGCGTGGGCCGATGCCGGGTCGACGTCGGCCACCGCCAGCACGCGCACCTGCGGCATCGCCGCGTACTGCTCGAGGCAGAACCGCCCGAACCGGCCGACCCCCCACAGCCCGAGTCCCACCGGGTCGGCTGGGCCGAGCCCGGCAGGGCGGCGCGATGCCGGCCGGTCGGCGCGGGCGGTCATGCCGCGTTCGCGTCCGGCCGGACGCTGGCCGAGGCGGCCAGGCGCAGGGCGGCCAGGCCGTCGGCCGCGCTCACCCGCGGGGTGTGCGCCCGGTCGGCGATCCCCGCGAGCAGGTCGCGCATGAGGTCGGCCAGCGCGGTGGCGTAGACCTGCTGCTGGTCGTGCGGGGACGCCCAGCGCAGGCGCACCACGGCGTCCACCGGGGTCCGGCCGGTGCGCTGGCTGCCCAGCCGCTCGTCGCCCTCGAGCCGGCGCACGACCTCGGCGTCGGCGGTGGGCAGCAGGGCGTGCAGCCGGCGCAGGTCCGCCTCGGGCAGCACCGCGCGCAGCTCGATCCGATCGGCGACCCACCCGTGCAGGACCAGCTCGCCGCGCTCGCAGACGATCCGCACCTGCTGGCGGTCCAGGTGCCGCGACTGGTGGAAGCCGTGGTAGTGGCCCGCGGTGAGCGGGCCCTCGTGGTGCACCTCGGCGCCGGCCTGGTCGACCTGGCCCGTGCCGGGCCGGGTCAGGGTGTAGCTGTGGGCCACCCGTCCGGGGCCGAGCCAGGAGCCCAGCAGGTCGAAGAAGTGCACGCCGTGCTCGACGAGGATCCCGCCGCTGCGCCGCTCGTCCCAGAACCAGTGGTCGGCGGGCAGGCCGTCGTCACCGGCGCAGTTGAGCACGTCAGCCCGCAGCGGTGCGCCGAGGATCCCCGACTGGAGCAGCTGCTGGACGGGGGCCCAGAGCGGGCCGTGGCGCATCATGAAGTTGATCCCGAGCGTGGTGTCGTGGTGCTGCGCGGTGTCGAGCATGCGCTCGGCCGCGGCGGGTGTGATCGCCAGCGGCTTCTCGCAGAGCACGTGGCGGTGCCGGCGCAGCGCGGCGATGGCGTCCGCGGGATGGCGGTCCGGCGTCGAGGCCACGTGCACGAGGCCGACGTCGGGGTCGGCCAGCAGGCTGGCCACGTTGGGATGGGCGCGCAGGCCGTGCTCGCTGGCGAACCGCCGGGCGTGGGCGGGGGAGCGCGAGGCCACGCCGACCGGGCGCAGGCCGGGCACGTCGCGGTAGGCCTCGAGGCAGAACGCGGCGAACCTGCTGGCGCCGACGATCGCGTAGCCGATGGGGGGGCTGGACATGCTGGGCGACTACCCCCACCGCTCGGGGGCACACCGCCCGCGCCGGCCAGCCGCCGGCCAGCAGCGGCGGGGCATGGCCGCAGATGCAGCGGGTACCCGCCCTGCACCGCGGCACGCCGCGCAGGGTGCGTGCCCCCGGATGGCAGGAGCAGCCCATGGACCAGCACACCGAGTCCGGCAGCGGGACCGCCGGCGCCGAGCAGGCCGACCTCGCCGCGGGCAACGACGATCCGGGGTTCGCCCCCGAGAGCGGGGAGCACGCGGGCCAGGGCAGCCAGCCCGGTGCCACCTCCTCGGAGGAGACCGGCGAGGCCCCGGAGAGCGGCGACCGGTAGCGACCCCCGGCGGCCGCACCCCACGACGCGCCGGTGCTGCGGCGATACTGCCGCCATGCCCACCCGTGAGCCGGCCGGTGCCGACCCGGGCGCCGACCTGCCCGGGGCGGTGCCGGCCGAGCTGCCCCGGTTCGTGGCCCCCATGGGGGCCGCGCTCGTGGCCGAGGTGCCCGTCGGCCCGGACTGGCTGTTCGAGGTCAAGTGGGACGGCTTCCGGCTCGAGGCGGTGGTGGGCCCGGAGGGGGTGCGCACGTTCACCCGGCACGGCAACGACGGCGACGGGTACTTCCCCGGGCTGCTCGACCCACCCACCTGGATCGACGCCCGGGAGGCGGTGGTCGACGGCGAGGTGGTGGCCCTCGACGCCAGCGGCCGCCCCGACTTCAGCCTGCTGCAGGACCGGCTGGGACCGGCTGCCGCCCGCCCTGGCAGCGGCGTGGTCTACCAGGCCTTCGACCTGCTGCACCTCGACGGCCGGTGCCTGCACGACGTGCCGCTCGAGGAGCGCAAGCGCCTGCTCGCCGAGGTGCTGCGCGAGCACCCCCGGGTGCGGCTGTCCGCGCACGTGCTCGCCGACGGCCCCGCGTTCCTGGCCGCCGTGCGCGAGCAGGGCCTCGAGGGCGTGGTGGCCAAGCGCCGGAGCAGCCGCTACGAGCCGGGCCTGCGCTCGGGGTCGTGGCGCAAGGTGAAGGTGCGCCCCGAGCAGGACCTCGTCGTGGTGGGCTGGACGCCCGCGCGCGGCAACGACCGCGAACTGGGCGCGCTCGTCGTGGCGGTGCACGAGCAGGGCCGGTGGCGGTTCGCGGGCAAGGTCGGATCCGGGTTCACCGAGCGCACGCGGGCGGCGCTGCGCACCGAGCTGGCCCCGCTCGAGGTCGCCGAGCCGCCGGTGGACCCGGTCCCCCCGATCACGGCGCGCGGCCGGTGGGGTGCTGGCCTGGCCGGGGTGCGCTGGGTGCGCCCGGCGCTGGTGATCCGCGCCGAGCTCGGCGGCTGGACGACCGATGGCCTGGTCCGCCAGTCCGCGTTCAAGGGCGTGGATCGGGGCCGTGACCCGTGGCAGGTCACCCGCGAGCGGCCCCTGGTGGCGCCGGATGCGGCCCGCGCGTCGGCACCGGACCCCGGACCGGACCCGCCACCGACCGCTGCCGCCGCCATGCTGGACGAGCTCGCCGCCCTGGCCGCCCTGCCCGGGGCCGGCGGGGAGTGGGAGGTGGGCGGCCAGCGCCTGCGGCTGACCAACCTCGACAAGGTGCTGTTCGCGCCGCAGGCCCCGGACGGGGCGCCGATCACGAAGCGCGAGGTGATCGACTACCTCGCCCGGATCGCGCCGGTCATGCTCGTGCACCTGGCCGGTCGGCCGCTGAACCTGCACCGCTACCCCGACGGCGCGGGTGCGCCCGGCTTCTGGCAGAAGGACCTGCCCGCCTCGGCGCCGTCGTGGCTGACCCGCTGGCGCGAGCCGGCCGCCGCCGACCGGACGGCGAACACCCACGTGGTGGCCGAGGACCTGGCCACCCTGGCGTGGCTGGGCAACCAGGCCGCCTTCGAGCTGCACGCCTGGACCTCGACCTGCGCCGATCCGCAGCACCCCACGTTCGCCCTGGTCGACATCGACCCGGGCACGTCCACCACCTGGGAGCAGACGCTCACGCTGGCCCGCCTGTACCGCACCGCGCTGGCGCACCTCGGGGTGCGCGGGCTGCCCAAGACCACCGGCTCGCGCGGCCTGCAGGTCTGGATCCCGGTGGAGCGCGGCCGGTACACCTTCGCCGAGACGACGGCCTGGGTCGAGGGGCTGTCGCGGGCCATCGGGGCGACCGTGCCCGAGCTGGTCAGCTGGGAGTGGACCAAGGCCGAGCGCGGCGGGCGGGCGCGGCTGGACTACACCCAGAACGCCGCCAACCGCACCCTGGTCGCGCCCTACGCGATCCGCCCGCGCCCGGGGGCCCCGGTCTCGATGCCCATCGGCTGGGAGGAGCTCGACGACCCGGCGCTGCGCAGCGACCGGTGGACGCTGCGCACCGCCCTGGCCAGGGTGGCCCAGGTCGGGGACCTGTTCGCCCCGGCCCAGGTCGAGCCCCAGGTGCTGCCGCGGCTGTAGCCGCCGCCCGTCTGCCGCCGCGGTTACGGCGTGATGAGCACCTTCACCGCACCATCGCGCTTCTTCGTGAGGTCCTCGTAGGCCCGCGGCGCCTCGGCCAGGCCGATCCGATGCGTGGCGAACGTGGCCAGGCCCAGCGGGTCGGACTCGTCGCCGACCAGCGGCAGCAGGTCGTCGAGCCAGCGCCGCACGTTGAGCTGGCCCATCCGGATGGTGACCTGCTTGTCGAACATGGTCAGCATCGGCAGCGGGTCGGCCATGCCGCCGTAGACCCCGAGGATCGACAGCGTGCCCCCGCGTCGCACCGTGTCGATCGCGGTGAGCAGCGAGGTCAGCTGGTCCACGCCGACGGTGCGCATGAGGGCCTGCCCGGCGGCGTCGGGGAGCACGGTCTGCGCGGCCCGGGCGGCGCGTGCCAGCGGCGAGCCGTGCGCCTCCATCCCGACGGCCTCCACGACGCTGTCGGCACCGCGCCCGTCGGTGAGCTCGAGCACGGCCTCGGTGATCTCCGCGCGGTCGTCCATCTCCAGCACCGCCACGCCGTTCGCGCGGGCCCGGGCGGCCCGCACCGGGTCCCGCTCGACGCCGATGACCCGGGCCACGCCGCGCTGCCTCGCCACCCGCGTGGCCATGTCGCCGATCGGGCCCAGGCCGATCACCAGCAGCGTCCCGTCGGCGGGCACGTCGGCGTACTCCACGCCCTGCCACGCGGTGGGGAGCACGTCGGAGAGGTAGACGTAGCGCTCGTCGGGCACGCCCTCGGGGACCACGATCGGGCCGTAGTCGGCGCACGGCACGCGCAGGTACTCCGCCTGGGCGCCGGGGATCGAGCCGTAGAGCTTGGAGTAGCCGTAGAGCGGGGCGCCCATGCCCTGCTCGCGCACCTGGGTGGTCTCGCACTGGCTCTGCAGGCCCCGGTCGCACATGAAGCAGTGCCCGCACGCGATGTTCGCCGGGATCACCACGCGGTCGCCCGGGCGCAGGTGGGTGATCGCCGGGCCGACCTCGGCGACGATGCCCATCGGCTCGTGGCCCAGCACGTCGCCGGCATCCATGAACGCCGCCATGGTCTCGTAGAGGTGCAGGTCCGAGCCGCAGATGCCCGTCGTCGTGACCTCGATGACGATGTCGGTGGGCGCCTCGATCCTCGGATCGGGCACCTCGGCGACGCCGATGTCCCGTGGGCCGTTCCAGACGACTGCCTTCATGGATCCTCCTGTCGCGGCCCGCCGGGCCGCGGTCGTGTGCGCGTCGGGCTGGGTCCGACGTCGGTCCGACGCCCACTACCCCTGGCGATCGGCGCGATCCGCCGGCGCCCCCGTGCCGCGGCCGTCACCGGGAGCGCACGGTCGTCGCCCTGCCCGCGGATGCGCCCTGCGGCGGATCGGTCCGCGCGAGCAGCCCGCCGATCAGCACGAGCAGCAGGCCGAACGCCAGGAACCCGAGGTCCCAGGCCAGGGGCCCGCCGAGGTCGTCGCGGACATGGTGCAGACCGAGGAGGTGGTGGTTCACGGCTCCCTCCACGAGGTTGAACAGGCCCCACCCCAGCAGCAGCAACCCCATCGCCCAGCGTGGGCGGGGGGCAGGCGCCCCACGTCGCCAGGCGACCAGCAGCCAGGCCAGGCCTGCCGCCACGGCGACCCATGAGCCCACATGGAACAACCCGTCGGCCAGCGTGTTCGCCTGCAGCCCGGGCACGGTGGTGGGCGGATGGTCGGGGTGGGCCGTGAGCAGGTGGTGCCACTGCAGCACCTGGTGCAGCAGGATCCCGTCGACGAACCCGCCCAGGCCCACCCCCAGGAGCACCCAGGGTCCCGTCGCGGGGCGGCGCTCGCAGCCGTCGCCGCTGCTGGTCGGTCCGGTCCGGAGCTGGTCGGTCATGGATCGCCTCCCGTGCGCGTCGTCCGGGGAGTCCCCGGGACTGCCGCGGGTACCCGCGCGGGCCGGGGACATACCGGACCTCACCGTCAGGGCGCTTCCGGTATCGCCCGCCGTTGGCCGGGTAGTCCGGTGTCGACCCATCCCGGCCCACGAGGAGCCAGCTGTGCCCGAGCGCATCCCCACCACCGACGACGCCAGCCACGCAGCGGCGGGCATGCCCGACCCCGGTCTCGCCCTCGCCTGGGACCGGATGCCCGCCGACCTCGAGCTGACGGTCGTCGTGCCGACCCGCAACGAGGCGGGCAACATCGACCCGCTCATCGATCGCCTGGGCGCCGCGCTGGCCGGCTGGACGGCTGAGCTGCTGGTCGTCGACGACAGCGACGACGACACCCCCCGACGGGTGCTGCGGCGTGCGGAGTCGGGGACCGCCCAGGGCCTCGCGCTGCGGGTGCTGCACCGGGCGCCCGGCGCTCGTGCGGGCGGGCTGGGCACGGCGGTCGTGCTGGGTCTGTCCGAGGCACGGGGCGGCTGGGTCGTGGTCATGGACGGAGACCTGCAGCACCCGCCGGAGCTCGTGCCCGAGCTGGTGCGGGCCGGCCGGCGGAGCGGCGCGGACCTGGTCGTGGCGAGCCGGCACGTGGCGGGCGGGGACGCCGCCGGGCTCGACGGGGCGGCCCGCGCCGCGGTCTCCGAGGCGGCCACGAGGCTGGCGCAGGCGGCGTTCCCGCGGCGGTTGCGCGGCATCAGCGACCCCATGAGCGGCTTCTTCGCGGTCCGTCCCGCCGCGCTGGAGCTCGACCAGCTGCGGCCCGAGGGGTTCAAGATCCTGCTCGAGATCCTCGTGCGGACGCCGCGGCTGCGGACCCACGAGGTCGGGTTCGTGTTCGCGCCGCGGCACGCCGGCGACAGCAAGGCCTCGGCCCGTGAGGGCCTGCGGTTCGCCCGCCACGTCCTGCGGCTGCTCGCCACCCGTCGTCGTGAGGCCCGGCGCACCGTGGCCGCCCGCTCGGCCCGCTCGGCCCG
>JALOLK010000036.1 GCA_025456015.1 Candidatus Nanopelagicales bacterium | reverse complement strand
AGATGCCCTGCAGGGCGATGATGTACTGCAGCCCGAGGGCCGGGGGCCGGTTCTCGTGGGGCTGCGAGGCAGGCGCCCCGGATGCTGCCGGGGCGTAGCGTCCGCCAGCCGCCGGTACTGCGCCGAGCGCCCGGTTGGTCGTGGCCGGCTGCGTGGACGCCGGCAGTCCGTGCGCCGGCAGCTCGGATTCCACCAAGGTGACCGAGCTCGTCCCGCTAGCCTCGCCGAGGTCCCGCCGCGAGAGGCCGGGGCCCTGGCCCTGGCCGATGGGAACCCGGCCGCGCAGGTCCGGCAGGGCGAACGTCACGCGGCCGTCGCCGCCATAGGTGGTCCCCAGCAACGAGAACAGCGCCGTGTTCTGCTGGATCGACACGAGCTGCCCGTTGCAGAACGCCCATCCCCTGGGCGCGAAGTTGCCCGCGAACAGGCGGATCTCGGCGACGAAGGGGTCACTCATCACGGCCTCCATCGACGGTCGCGGTCCATTCCTGGGCGCTGCCCTGCGGCAGGCCGTTGGGGACCACCAGCAGCGCGACGCTGGGGGTGGGCCCGTGCAGCTGCCCGACCTGGCCACCCTGGGCGGTGGCGATCGGGCCGGTGAAGCGCAGGCTGAACCTCCGCTCGGAGGGGGACGCGTCGCCCAGCCCCTCCACCGCCTCGAGGACGAGGACCACCGAGCCCTCCGCGAGGTCGAAGGTGAAGGCCCGGCCGACGTGCGGGGTGAAGGCCGAGGCGACCAGCTGCGGCTCCCCTGCGACCGCCCAGCGCACGCCGGCGGGCAGGGCGAGCGCGGCACCGGCCACGGAGGCCAGGGCCAGGACGCTGCGCCGTGACAGCGGCATCGCCCGGGAGACCCCACTCGCCGCGCCATCGGGCGTCGCCCCCTCGGCCCCCGTGGGGGGTGCCGCTGCTTCCAGGGTGCTCATGACGGGGCGTACCCGGCCGTGAAGCCCAGGAAGCGAACGGCGGAGCCACCGTTGCCCTTCGTCACCCCGACGGTGAGCGCGTCGCCGGCGGCGAAGGTCTCCAGGCCGTCGCTGGAGCATGCTGAGCCGCCGCTGGGCACGGTGCAGGTCACCGTGGTCGCTGCCCCGTCCTTGAAGACGGTGAGCGTCACGCTCACCCCTGCCAGCGCTTGGGCGTGCACCGAGAACCCGCTCAGGGTGCCCGCGTAGGGCATCACGGCCGCGACCGAGGCCGCATTCGGCGCCAGCATCCCCATCCCGCCAAGGCCCAGGAAGCCGACCGTCTCGGTCGGGTCGATGAAGTCGACGTTGCCGGCGAGCACCCGGTCCCCCGCAACGCCCGGGATCCCCTGGATCCCCTGGATCCCGGGATCGCCCTTGTCGCCCTTGGCCCCGTCGGGTCCCGGGTCACCCTGCGCGCCCTGCAGCCCGGGCTCGCCCTGCTCACCCTTCACCCCGTCCATGCCAGGGACCCCGGGATCGCCCTTGTCGCCCTTGTCGCCCGTCGCGCCGGTGGCGCCCTGCGGCCCGGTCGCTCCGGCCGCTCCGGCGGGGCCGGCCGGCCCCGGCACACCGGGTGCGCCGGCAGGCCCGCGTTGGCCGCTGGTCACCAGCAGGCTCCACCCGCTGCCCTTGGTCCCCGGCGCCACCCCGCGAGGGATGGCCCGCTTGGCCAGCCAGACGTCGCCGCTCCAGCGCACGACCGAGTGGCGGGGGTAGGCCGTGGTCCGGTCCCACCGATCGCGGTAGGTCCAGGCCCCGCTGACCGCGGCTGGCGTGCGCATCACCTGTGCGGCCGCTGCTGCGGAGGTGTCCGGGGGCTGGGCGAGCACCGCCACCACCGGAACGGCGCTGAGCATGACGATGGCCGCGGCGCGGCGAGGGCTGACCATGGGGGCTCCTGGGCGAATGGCTGGTGCGGATGCGCTGGGCGGAACCCCCGTGGCGCGGAACGTAGCAGCGGCACAGCCGCAATCGGGGGCAGTCGCCCGCGCGGCGCGTCGGCGCGTCGGGCGCCTCAGCGGATGCCGCGCGCGGCCGCGCGCAGCGCAGCGGCCATCCGCACCACTGGCGGATGATGGCGCAGGGGCGCGCGCGTGGCCGCCCAGATGTGCCGCGGCTCGGGGGGTGGGGCGAGCCGCCGGGCGACCACGCCGCGGCGCACGGCACCCAGGGCGAGCACCGGCACCAGGGAGACGCCGATGCCCGCGGCCACGTAGCCGAGGGTGGCCGGGAACTCGTCGGTCTCGGCGACGAACCGCGGGGTGTAGCCGGCCCTCCGGCAGATGGCCATCGTCGTGGAGCGCACGTAGTCGATCGGGCCGCTGGTCACGACCCAGTCCTGGTCGACGAGGTCCTCGATGCGCACCGTCCGGCGGCGGGCCAGCACGTGGTCGTGCGGCAGCAGGATCCGGTACTCGTCGTCGAGCAGGTGCCAGCGGTGCAGGTCGTCCTCGGGCTCCTGGCCACGGCCGAACGGCTCGACCACCACCACGAGCTCCACCTCGCCGGCGCGCAGCCGGCGCAGTGCCCCGGCCTCCTCGTCCACGGTCGGCCGGACGTGCAGGCCGGGCAGCTCGGTGCGCATCGCCGCGATCGCCTGGGGGATCAGGGTCTCCCCGGCGGAGAAGAACGTGACCACGCGCAACCGGCCGGCCCGGCCCTCGCGCAGCGCGGCCAGGGCGTCCTGGGCCTCGTGCACCTCGTGCAGGATCCGCTCGGCGTGCTGGGCCAGCAGCAGCCCGGCCTCGGTGGGACGCACGCCCCGGCCGGCCTTCTCGAACAGGGCCATGCCGGCCTGCTGCTCGAGGCGCTCGAGCTGCTGGCTGACCGCCGAGACGGTGTACCCGAGCTCGTGCGCCGCCGCCGTCAACGATCCGACCTGCACCACCGTGCGGTGCACCTCGAGCAGGTTCGTGCTCAGCATCGTTCAATCGTACAGCAGGCGTGAAGTATCGATAAGCAACTGTCGCTTGATCACGAACGGTACCGCGCCTAGCATGGGACCCAGAGCGCATCACGACTCGTGGAGGTGGTCCCCGTGCTCACGGTCCTGTTCCTGCTGCTGGTCCTCACGTGCCTGATGGCACCGTGGTTCGGGGCTGACAGCAGCGACGCCCGCAGCGAGCGCGCACGCCCCGAGCACGGCTGGTACCCGGGCATCCAGGGCCGCTGAGGCCGGGTCCCGACCGGCCCGTCACGCCGGCCTGGGCCGCCAGCGCCGCCAGTCGGCCCGCGCCGAGGCCCGCACCTGGTCCTCCCAGGACAGGGTGACCTCGACCGCGCTGCGGTCGTCGTCCTGCTCCACCACCCTGGCCACCAGCTCCACCGGCACACCCAGGGGGGTCGGTCGCCGGTACCGCACGTCCAGTCCCGCCGTCACGTACAGCAGCGGGTCCCCGATCGCCCGCTGCAGCCCCACGTCGTTCGCGGCGTGGAACACCGCCGCCCCACTGTGGCAGTCGAGCAGGGTCGCGATGATCCCGCCGTTCACGAAGCCGAACCCGTTGTCGTGCTCGGGCCAGGTGGTGAAGGTGGCCACCACGGAGCCGTCGGGGCACGGGTAGCTGCGCAGGTGCAGGCCCTTCGGGTTCGCGTGCCCGCAGCCGAAGCACGTGATGTCGGGGTAGAGCCGCTCCTGGATGCTGCTGCCTGCCGGCGCGTCCGCTGCGGCGCGGTGCTCGTCGGGGCCGCCCATCAGATGCCCAACGTGGCGCGCGGGTACGCGGCCTCCGGGTCGGTCATGACGTTCACCAGGTACGGCACGCCCGAGGCCATCGCCCGGTCGATCGCCGGGCCGATGTCCTGCGGCCTGGTGACCGTCTCCCCACCCCCGCCCAGGGCGATCACGACCTCGTCGTAGCGGGTGGGTCGCAGGTCGGCCAGCACGTCGTAGCCGTAGAGCATGCGCATCGGGTGCTTCTCGAGGTTCCAGCCCGCGTTGTTGCCGACGATCATCACCGCCGGGATCCGGTGGCGCACGAGCGAGTCGACGTCCATGAGCGAGAACCCGGCGGCGCCGTCGCCGAGCAGCAGCACGATCGGTGCGCCCGGGTGCGCGATGCCGGCCGCCAGCGCGTAGCCCGGCCCCGTGCCCAGGCAGCCGTAGGGGCCCGGGTCCAGCCAGCGGCCGGGCACGCCGGGCTCCACGAAGCGTCCGGCGAAGGAGACGAAGTCACCACCGTCGCCGATCACCACGGTGTCATCGCTCAGTCGGCGGTTCAGCTCGCCGTAGATGCGCGCGGGGTGGATGGGGTCGGCGTCGGCCGCCAACACCGCGGCGTCCCTGCCTGTCGACGCGGCGGCGGCGTCGGCCAGCCGGTCCAGCCAGGCGGCGTCGACCCGGGGCCCCTCGACCAGGCCGGCGAGGCTGGCGCGCAGGTCCCCGGCCAGCGTCACGGCGACGGTCGGCGCCGCGGATCGCTGGTCCTCGGCGTCGACCAGGTGGATCACCTGCGCCGGCGGGGCCCCGAACACCCCGAACCCGAGGCGGAAGTCCAGCGGCGTGCCGGCGACGAGCACCACGTCGGCGTCCTTGAGCGCAGCCCCGCGGGCCCGGGTGACCAGGTGCCGGTCACCGGCCGGGACGACCCCGCGACCCATCCCGTTGGCGATCACGGGCACCCCGCGGGCGGCGACCAGGGCCCGGGCGGCCTCCACGGCGTCCCCCATCCACACGCCGCCGCCGAGGATCAGCACCGGGTGCTTCGCGCCGTCGAGCAGGGCGCGCGCCCGGGCCAGGGCGTCGGGGTCCGGCGCAGCGCCGCGGTCGACGACGGGGGCCTCGACGGCCGTCCGCGGGGCGGCGTTGAAGATCACGTCGATCGGGATGTCGAAGAAGACCGGGCCCATGTGGGCGCTGGCGGCCAGCGCGAACGCGCGGTCGGCGTCGGCGCGCACCTGCGCGGCGTCGTGGGTGGTCCAGGCCGCCTTCGTGATGCTGCTGACGATCGGCGGGTGGTCGAGCTCCTGCAGCGCCCCGGAGCCCCAGCGCATGTCCGGCGAGCGGCCGCCGAGCACGACCATCGGCGAACCGTTGAACCGGGCGCTCGCGATCGCGCTCACGGCGTTCGTCACGCCCGGGCCCGCGGTCAGCGCCGCGAAGCCGGGGGTGCGGGTCAGCTTGCCGAGGCCCTCGGCCGCGAACGCGGCCGTCTGCTCGTGCCGGGTGTCGACCAGGCGCATCGGGCCGGTCTCCTCGGCCGCCTTGCGATTGGGGGCCGCCGCCACGCCCGCCTTGCCGCCGACGGCCGCGTCGAAGACCGGGAAGATGTGCGCCCCCGAGAGGGTGAACAGGGTCGTGACGCCGGCGGCGCGGGCCGCGTCGATGACGTGCTGCCCGCCGTGCACGAGCTCGGGAGCGCCAGTGGTTGCCTCGGATGCCATGGCCCGCACGCTACTCCCGGGCCGGCCGGCGCCCGGGTCTACAGTCCCGGTGTGGTCATCGAGCTGACAGGCGTGCGCAAGACGTACTCGGGTGTGCGCAGCGGGCGCACGGTCGCCGTCGACGGCCTGAGCCTGACGGTCCCGCGCGGCGGGGTGCACGGCTTCCTCGGGCCCAACGGGTCGGGCAAGACGACGACCATCCGCATCCTGCTGGGCCTGGTCGCCGCGGACGCGGGCGAGGTGCGCGTCCTGGGCGCCCGGGTGCCCCACGAGCTGGCTCGCGTGACGGGCTCGGTGGGCGCGCTGGTCGAGTCACCACAGCTGTTCCCGTCGTTCTCGGGCCGGCGCAACCTGCAGATCCTGGCCACGCTGGCCGACCTGCCGGCCACCCGCGTGGATGAGCTGCTCGAGTTCGTCGGCCTGGCCGACCGGGCCGATGACCGGGTGAAGGGCTACTCGCTGGGCATGCGCCAGCGCCTGGCGATCGCCGCGGCGATGCTGAAGTCGCCCGCGCTGCTCATCCTCGACGAACCGACCAACGGCCTGGACCCGGCCGGCATGGTGGAGGTCCGCGAGCTCATCCGCGCGCTGGGCTCGGATGGCCGGACCACCGTGTTCCTGTCCAGCCACCTGCTCGCCGAGGTGGCCGCCGTGTGCGACGCGGTGACGATCCTGCGCCGCGGCCAGCTCGTGGCCAGCGGCGACGTGGCCGAGGTGCTGGCCATGGCCGGCGGCGGCGGCCAGCTGCGGATCGCGCTGCGCGACGCCGACGAGGCCGGGCGGGCCGCCGCGGTCCTCGGCGAGCACGGGATCAGCGCTGCGCCGGCGCCGCCCGCCGGGCTGCTCGTGGCCAGCGACGACGGAGCCGGGGTGAACGCCGCACTGGGCGCCGCCGGCATCTGGGCCCGCGAGCTGGCCCCCGTGCGACCGGACCTCGAGCGCGCGTTCCTGGACCTGACCGCCGATGGAGAGGCCGTGCTGTGAGCACCTCGACCAGCACCGACACCACCCCCACCGAGCCCATCCCGACCGCACCGGCGCCCCGGCTCGGCAGCCTCGTCCGCTCCGAGGTGCGCCGCGCGACCTCCCGTCGCGCCCTGGTCTGGATGACGGCCCTGGCCAGCCTGGCCGTGCTCGGGGTGGCCGCGATCATGTGGTTCACCACCGCGGCGATCGATGCCGCCGACCTCAGCGAGGCCACCGACCGGTTCCGCGCCGAGCAGCAGCAGTTCTACGAGCAGTGCATGGCCGACCCGGCGATCCCGGAGGCGGAGAAGGCCACCGCCTGCTGGCAGCCGAGCGAGCAGGAGATCGCCGACAACGCCATCTGGGCCCTGCCCAAGCGACCCTTCGACCAGGGCGCCTTCGAGGGGCTGCTGACGTTCGCCGGCGGCGTGGGCGTGCTCGTGGCGATCATGCTCGCGGCGTCCGCCGGTGGGGCCGACTGGGGCGCGCGCACCATGGGCCTGCTGCTGAGCTGGGAGCCGCGGCGGCTGCGGGTGTTCCTCGTGCGCCTGGTGGTGGCGATGGTGCTCGGCACGCTGGTGATCGCCTGGTTGGGCCTGCTGGCCGTGGGCCTGGGGGTGGCGATCGGCTCGGCCCATGGCCTGGCGGCGGATGCGGTTGGCGCGTTCGGGGGCTGGCAGCCCGTGTCCGCGTCGGACGGAACCCAGCTGGCCGTGCGCTGGCTCCCGCTGGCCGCGCTGGCGGCCGCGGGCGGGTACGCGCTGGCGATGCTCACGCGCAGCACCGGCTGGGCCATCGGCGCCGCGATCGGCTTCGTGGCCATCGTGGAGAGCATCGTCCAGAACCTGTGGACCTGGGGCTCGCAATGGCTGATCCAGACGAACATCGCCGCCTGGCTGTCGGGCGGGATCCAGTGGCGGGTCGAGGCGAACCCGGTGACCTACGGCTCGGGGCCGGTGCTCGACGAGCTGCCGCCGGGCACGATCGTCATCACCGACACCCGGGCGATCGCCTGGCTGTCGGGACTCGTCCTCGTCGGGGTGCTGGTCAGCGTGCTCGGGTTCCTGCGCCGCGACGTGGAGTAGCCCCGCGGGCCGGGGGGGTGGGTTGGGCGGGTGGGTTGGGCGGGGGGGTGGGTTGGTGGCTCAGCCCGTTGTCGCCCGCCAGCGCTCGACGTGCGGGGCGAGCACGTCGGCCAGCGTGGGCGCGCCGACCTCGCGCAGCACGTAGGACGCCCGCCGGATCGGATGGCCCACCTCGATGAGCCGGCCGAGGTCCATGGGCGTGCCGGAGACGACCACGTCGACCGGGGCGCGCCGGATCGTCTCGGCGAGGTCCGCGAGCTGTGCGTCCCCGTAGCCCATCGCGGGCAGGACCGGGCCGGTGCCGGGGTACTTCGCGTAGGTGTCGGCGATCGAGCCGACGGCGTACGGCCGCGGATCGATGATCTCGGCTGCGCCGGCTGCCCGCGCCGCGACCGTCCCAGCCCCGAACGGCATGCCGCCATGCGTGAGGGTCGGACCGTCCTCGACCACGAGCACCCGCTGGCCGGCCAGGGAGCCCTCGAGGGTCACCGGCGACTCGGCGCGGATCACGACCGCACCCGGCACCATGCGGCCCACGGCCGCCACGACCGCCTCGACGTCCTCGGCGCTGGCCGAGTCCACCTTGTTCACCACGACGACGTCGGCCATCCGCAGGGTGGCCTCACCCGGGTGGTACGCCGACTCGTGGCCAGGCCGCAGGGGGTCGACCACCGTGATCATGAGGTCGGGCCGCACGAACGGGAAGTCGTTGTTGCCGCCGTCCCAGACGATGACGTCGGCCTCGGACTCCGCGGCCCGCAGGATGCCCTCGTAGTCCACACCGGCGTACATCACCATGCCCATCGCGACCGGCGCCTCGTACTCCTCGCGCTCCTCCACCGTCGGGTCGCTGGCGTCGATGTCGGCCAGGGTCGCGAAGCGCTGCACGCGCATGGCCTCGAGGTCGCCGTAGGGCATGGGGTGGCGGATGAGCGCGACCCGCAGCCCGGCATCGAGCAGCAGCTGCCCCACGGCCCGGGTCGTCTGGCTCTTGCCGCAGCCGGTGCGCACCGCGCCGATCGCGACCACCGGCCTGGTGCTGGGCAGCATGGTGGCGTCGGGGCCGCAGAGCCGGAAGTCCGCGCCGGCGGCCAGGGCGATCGAGGCCGCATGCATGACGTCGACGTGGGCGACGTCGGAGTACGCGAAGACCACCTCGTCGACGTCCTGGTCGGCGATCAGGCCGACCAGTCGCTCCTCGGGCACGATGGGGATGCCGTCCGGGTACTGCGGCCCGGCCAGCGAGGCGGGGTAGGTCCGGTCGTCGATGCCCGGGATCTGCGTGGCCGTGAAGGCCACCACCTGCACCGTCGGGTCGTCCCGGAACACCGTCGCGAAGACGTGGAAGTCCCGACCACCTGCACCCATGATGACGATGCGACGCATGGGGCCATTGTGGTGTGGCCTGGCGGCCCGATGGGCGGTCGGGGCACCCGTGGGCTCCGAGGAGTGGGGGCCACCAGCCGACGGCTGGGCTGCGGGAGGATGCGCGCGTGCAGATCGACCGGACCGGGCAGCCAGCGGACTGGCTGGCCGACGCGCCGCTGTTCACCGCGTGGCAGCGGTTCCTGCATGCCGACGCGGCGCCGTTCACGATCCCCGGGCACAAGCGCCGGGCCAGCACGCTGGACCCGGCACTGGGCCGGCTGCTCGACGCCGACGTGCCACTCCACGGGGGTGCCGACACGGTGCGGCTCAGCGGGGGCGTGCTGCGGGAGGCCGAGGCCCGGGCGGCCGCGCTGTGGGGTGCGGACCTGTGCCGCTTCTCCACCGGCGGGACGACCCACACCAACCAGGTGCTCTGCCTGGCCGTGGGCCGGCCCGGTGACGAGGTGCTCGTCGCGCGCAACGCCCACCGCAGTGTCCTGAGCGGCCTGGCGCTGGCCGGCCTGCGCCCCACCTGGCTGCCGGTCGACCTGGACCCTCGGACCGGCGGGCCACTGGGCATCTCCGTGGCCACCGTCGAGGCGGCCCTCGCCGCCCACCCGCAGGCGGCCGCGCTGCTCCTCACCGATCCGAGCTACCTGGGCACCCGCAGCGACCTGCCCGCGCTCATCGGCGCTGCCCACGCCGCGGGCATGCCGGTGCTCGTGGACCAGGCGTGGGGCGCCCACCTGGGGTTCGCCGCGGGCCAGCCGGCGCACGCGCTCGCGCTCGGCGCCGACGCCATGGTCACCAGCGCGCACAAGGGACTGCCGGCGTTCAGCCAGGCGTCGCTGCTGCTCGCCCGCACCGAGCGGCTCGATCCCGACCGCCTGGACCGTGCCTTCGAGGCCACGCACACCACGAGCCCCGCGGCGGCCATCCTGGCCAGCATCGACGCGGCGCGCGCCCATCTCGCCAGCCCGCACGGGGGCGCGGCCCTGACCCGTGTGGCGTCCCTCGTCGGGCGCGCCCGGGCCCGCCTGCGCGCCGCCGGCCTGCTGGTCCCCGGCCCCGAGGACCATGCGCCCGGGCGGTTCGACCCGCTCAAGCTGGTCGTGCTCCTCGACGGGCGTGCCGATGGGCTCGACGTCGAGCAGGCCCTGCTCGCCGCCGGCCTGCCGGTCGAGATGGCCGACCGGCGCACGGTGCTCGCCCAGGTCGGGCTGGTCGATGACGCGACGACCATCGGGCGGCTGGTCGACGCGATCCTCGGCGCGGTGGCGGATCCCCCGGTGGGTCATCCCGGCGACGATCCAGCTGCCGCTGGGATGACACAGGGGACGGCCACGAGGCACGACGTGCTGCCCCCGCAGCGGCTCACCCCACGGCAGGCCCTCTTCGCCGCCTACCAGACCGTGCCGCGCGGCCAGGCGGTCGGCCGCGTGAGCGCCGAGCTCGTGGCGCCCTACCCGCCGGGCGTCCCGGTGCTGGTGCCGGGCGAGGAGGTCACCCGCGGCACGCTCGACGCCCTCGATGCCGCGATGGCCGCCGGCACCCGGATCGCCTACGCGGCCGACCCCACGCTCGCGACCCTGCAGGTGGTCATCGACGCACGCCCGTGAGCCCAGCACGGGACCATCGCCGCTGCCGGCGGCATGCCTGCGACACCTAGCGTGGAACCGGGTCCGGTGACCGCCACCGCCCGATCGGCAGGAGGTGCCCGATGACGAGCCGCACACTCCATGCACGTCGCGACGTGGCCGCGCTGGTGGCCCTGAGCCTGTCCGTCGCCGGCCTCATGGGGCTGGCGAGCTGCGGCGACGCCTCAGAGCCCGCCGGCGCCCCGAGCGCCTCGGCCTCGGCGAGCGTCGGGCTGCCGGCCCCGGTGATCGTCGAGCCCGGGCAGGCCGAGGCGTCGGCGACGGTCGGCGAGACCATCGTGTTCAGCCAGCCCGACCCGGCCCGGACCCAGGTCAGCACCGACCGGCCGGACGTCCTCGGGCTCACGCAGGGCTCCGACGACGGCAGCGCGCAGTTCGATCCCGCCGCGAAGGCCGTGGCACCCGGGGTGGCCGTGGTGACGATCGAGGCGGCCGACGGCAGCACGTCGACCGTCACCGTGACGGTGTCCTGAGCGGACCGCTCGGGCTCAGCCGGGCACGCCCCAGTCGAGGATCACCTTGCCCGAGTCGCCGCTCGCCGTGACCTCGAAGGCCTCCGCATAGGCCTCGATCGGGTACCGGTGCGTGATGAGCGGGGTCAGGTCCAGGCCCGCCTGCAGCAGGGAGGCCATCTTGTACCAGGTCTCGAACATCTCCCGGCCGTAGATGCCCTTGATCCGCAGGCCCTTGAAGATGACCGCCGACCAGTCGATGGCCACCTCGTCGGGGAAGATGCCGAGCATGGCGATGCGCCCGCCGTGCGCCATCGTGTCGAGCATCTGCCGGAACGCCAGCGCGTTGCCGCTCATCTCCAGGCCGACGTCGAACCCCTCGGTCATGCCCTGCTCGGCCATGACCGCACGCAGGTCCTCCCGGCGGACGTCGACCACGCGCGTGGCCCCCATGCGCCCGGCCAGCGCCAGCCGGTAGGGGTTCACGTCGGTGACGATGACGTTGCGCACGCCCACGTGCGCCGCGATCGCCACGGCCATCGCCCCGATGGGTCCGGCTCCGGTGACCAGCACGTCCTCCCCCACCAGCTCGAAGCTCAGCGCCGTGTGGGTGGCGTTGCCGTAGGGGTCGAAGATCGTGGCGATCTCGTCGGGCACCCCGACCGGCACCCGGAACAGGTTGGCCGCCGGCAGGCACAGGTACTCGGCGAACGAGCCCGGCCGGTTCACGCCGACCCCGATCGCGTGCGCGCACAGGTGGCGCTGGCCGGCCCGGCACCGCCGGCAGTGCCCGCAGACGAGATGGCCCTCGCCGGTGACCCGCTCCCCCACCACGTAGCCGGTGACCGCCGAGCCGAGGGCGGCGATCCGCCCCACGTACTCGTGCCCCACGTGCATGCCCAGCGGGATCGTCGCCTGGCTCCAGTGGTCCCAGTTCCAGATGTGCACGTCGGTGCCGCAGATGGAGGACTTCAGGATGCGGATGAGCACGTCGTTCGGCCCGGGCTCGGGGACCGGCACCTCCTGCATCCACAAGCCCGGCTCGGGACGGGCCTTCACCAGCGCCCGCATCGTGGCCGGGATCGGCTCGGGATCGGCCGGCGGCACCGCGGGGGCCGGCGCCGGGATGGGCGTGCGTGCCATCGGCCCGTGCTCCCCGCCCTGCGCCCCGCCGCGGCGGTGCGTGGCGACGGCAGCCATGGCGCCCGCGGCGGCGGGGTCGGTCGTCACGCGATCACGCCCAGCTGGCGGCCCACCCGGGCGAACGCGTCCATGGCCAGGTCGAGGTCCTCGGTGCTGTGCGCCGCGGACATCTGGGTCCGGATCCGGGCCTGCCCGCGCGGCACGACCGGGAAGGAGAACGCCGTCACGTACACCCCCTCCTCGAGCAGGCCCGACGCGAGGTCGACCGCACGGCGGGCGTCACCGAGCATGACCGGGATGATCGGGTGCTCGCCGGGCAGCAGGTCGAACCCGAGCGCGGCCATGCCCGCCCGGAAGTGCGCGGCGTTCGCCCAGAGCCGGGTGCGCAGGTCGTCACCGCCCTGCAGCAGCTCGAGCACCCGCAGGCTCGCGGCCACGACCGGCGGGGCGACCGAGTTCGAGAACAGGTACGGCCGTGAGCGCTGGCGGAGCAGGTCGACCACCTCCTGCCGCGAGGACACGTAGCCGCCGCTCGCGCCCCCGAGCGCCTTGCCCATGGTGCCGGTCAGGATGTCGACGCGGCCCATGACCCCGAGGTGCTCCGGCGTCCCGCGGCCGTGCGCGCCGACGAACCCCACCGCGTGGGAGTCATCGACCATGACCATCGCGCCGTGCGCCTGCGCGAGGTCGCAGATGGCCGGCAGGTCCGCCATCGAGCCGTCCATCGAGAAGACCCCGTCGGTCACGACCAGCACGAACCGGGCGCCCCCCGCCCGGGCCTCGACGAGCTGGCGCTCGAGATCGGCCATGTCGTTGTTCGCGTAGCGCAGGCGCCGGGCCTTGCACAGCCGGATGCCGTCGATGATCGAGGCGTGGTTCAGCGCGTCGGAGATGACCGCGTCCTGCTCGCCGAGCAGCGGCTCGAACACGCCGCCGTTGGCGTCGAAGCAGCTGCCGTAGAGCTGGGTCGCCTCGGTGCCGAGGAAGGCACTGATGCGCGCCTCGAGCTCGGTGTGCAGGTCCTGGGTGCCGCAGATGAACCGCACGCTGGCCATCCCGAAGCCGTGCGTGCGCAGGCCGTCCGCGGCGGCGGCCAGCACCTCGGGGTGGTCGGCCAGGCCCAGGTAGTTGTTCGCGCAGAGGTTCACGACGTGGCGGCCATCGGCCTGCACCCAGGCGCCCTGCGGAGTGCTCACGATGCGCTCGCGCTTGGTCAGGCCCTGCGCCTCGATCTCGGCGAGCTGCTCGCGGACGTGCTCGAGGAAGGTGGTGTCCACCCCCTCATCCTGCCCGCGCCGACCCCGTCGTGGCGGGGCGGCGGGCCGCGCCGAGCCGGCATGGCCGCGCGGGGTTTCGGGAGCATCTGCCGGGGTAGGCGCACCGCTGGACGCGGGCCCGGGGCCCGGACGCATGCCGAAGGGACCACGACCCATGCCTCGCACGATGCACGCCCGCACGCTCGCCGCCGCCGCCCTGGCGGTCGCCGCCCTGCTCGCCGGATGCGAGTCGGATCCGGTGAACACCTCGCAGGAGTCGGGGGCGCCGGACATCCTGCAGTCGACCTGGGAGGGCAACGTGCTGTCCTCAGACCGCGACGCGATCTGCGGGCAGGCCGGCGACGCCCGGCTGGCCGCGTTCAAGACCGCCGTCGAGCCGTGGCTCGCCGGCCTGCCCGATGACCAGATGCCCACCGAGGACGACATGACGGTCTTCCTCGCCGACGCCTGCCCGAGCACCGGCGTGCAGACGGCCGTGCCCAGCGCCTCGCCAGCCCAGTGAGACCCGAGGAGGCACTGCCCGCCGGGAGCTGACGCCCGGCTCGGATTGGGCCGCACACCCCCGGGGGCACTACCCTGCGGTTGAAACTTGGACGATCTGTCCGGTCCACCTGCCCTGATCCAGGAGTCCCACCGTGTCCGCCGAGCCCTCCGCTGCGCCCCTGGCGGCCAGCGCGCCACCCACCGACCCCAACCGGTTCCGCGCGCTGGCGGTCATCGCCATCGCCCAGCTGATGATCGTGCTCGACGCCTCGATCGTGAACCTGGCGATCCCCAGCGCGACCGAGGACCTCGGCATCGCGCCGGCCAACGTCCAGTGGATCGTGACCGCCTACACGCTGGCGTTCGGCGGCCTGCTGCTGCTGGGCGGGCGCATCGCGGACTACTGGGGCCGCAAGCGCACCTTCCAGGTGGGCCTGCTCGGCTTCGCCGCCGCCTCCCTGCTCGGCGGGCTGGCCCCGAGCGAGGAGCTGCTCATCGCCGCGCGGGCGCTGCAGGGCGCGTTCGCCGCGCTGCTGGCCCCCGCCGCGCTGGCCCTCATCACCGTGACCTTCCACGAGCCCAAGGAGCGCGCCAAGGCGTTCGGCGTCATCGGCGCGATCTCCGGCGGCGGTGCCGCCATCGGCCTGCTGCTCGGCGGGGTGCTCACCCAGTACCTGTCCTGGCGCTGGTGCCTGGCCGTGAACACCCCGATCGCGATCATCACCGCGCTGGCCGCCCGCCGGTTCGTGCGCGAGTCGCGCGCCGAGGGCAACACGAGCTACGACGTGCCCGGCGCCATCACCGCGACCGTGGGCCTGATCGCGCTGGTCTACGGCTTCACCCAGGCGGCACCGGACGGCTACCAGGACACGGCCAACTGGACCGAGCCCAGCACCCTGGCCTGGTTCGCCGTGGCCGCCGTGCTGCTCGTGTCGTTCGTCGTCATCGAGACCCGCACCGCCAACCCGCTGCTGCCGCTGCGCATCGTGCTCGAGCGCAACCGCGGGGGTGCCTACCTCGCCGCGCTGATCACTGGGGCCGGGCTGTTCGCGATGTTCCTGTTCCTCGGCCTGTACCTGCAGATCATCCTGCAGTTCAGCCCGGTCAGGGCGGGCTTCGCGTTCCTGCCGTTCAGCATGGGCATCATCCTGGCGGCCGGCATCGCGGCCAACCTGCTGCCGAAGGTGGGCCCCCGCCCGCTCATGGTGCCCGGCCTGCTCGCCGGCGCTGCCGGCATGTTCTGGCTCAGCCGGCTCGAGCCCGACAGCAGCTACTGGACCGGCGTGCTGCCCGCGATGCTGGTCATGAGCGTCGGCATGGCCTTCAACTTCATCCCGACCGCGAGCCTGGCCCTGCACGGCGTGCAGCACCACGACGCCGGCGTGGCCTCAGCCGTCATCAACACCTCCCAGCAGGTGGGCGGCTCGCTGGGCACGGCCGTCATGAACACGGTCGCGGTGACGGCCACCTCCGCGTACCTGGCCACCAACGCAGCCCTGGGCGAGGCGGCCCTGCCGGCCGCCCTCACGCACGGCTACACCCGCGGGTTCCTGCTCGGCGGCACGCTGCTGCTCGTGGCCGCGGTCGTCGTGCTCGTGCTCGTCCGGATCGGCCCGTCGGCGGTCGCCGACGAGGAGGAGCCGATGACCCCGGTGCACCTGGGCTGACCCCTGACCGCCGGCCCTCGCCGCCCCTGCTGGGGCGGCGAGGGGGTCAGAGGCCCTCGGCCAGCCGGTAGTACGCCTGGTTCCAGCGCAGCTCGCGGGCGAACGCTCGCGGCGTGGTGTCCTCGTCGATGACGAGCAGCTCGGTGCCGGCCATCTCGGCGAAGTCGACGAAGGCCTCGATCCCGACCTGCGTGGTCAGGACCGTGTGGTGGGCGGCCCCGGCCATGAGCCAGGCCTCGGCCGAGGTGGCGAAGTCCGGCCGCGGCTTCCACACCGCGCGCGCGACGGGGAGCCGGGGCAGCGGCGCGTCCTGGCCGACCACGTCGACGACGTTGGCGGTGAGCCTGAACCGGTCGCGCATGTCCGACATCGCCACGACCACGCCCGGTCCCGGGTCGGTGTCGAAGACCAGCCGCACGGGATCCTCGCGCCCGCCGATGCCCAGGGGATGGATCTCCAGCGAGGGCTTCGCGGTGGTCAGCGAGGGGCAGATCTCGAGCATGTGGGCGCCGAGGATCTTCTCCTCGCCCGGCACCAGGTGGTAGGTGTAGTCCTCCATCAGCGAGGCGCCGCCGGGCAGCCCGGCGCCCATCACCTTGGCGGCCCGCACCAGGATCGCGGTCTTCCAGTCCCCCTCGGCACCGAACCCGTAGCCCTTGGCCATGAGCCGCTGTACCGCCAGGCCGGGCAGCTGGCGCAGCCCCCCGAGGTCCTCGAAGGTCGTCGTGAACGCCCAGGCGCCAAGCTGCTCGAGCAGCCCGAGCAGCGCCAGCTCCTGCCGGGCGCCGTACCGCAGTGCGTCGTGCCGCTCGCCACCGGCGCGCAGGGGGCCGGCCACCTCGTAGGTGTCCTGGTACTCCGCGACGAGGGTGTCGACCGCGGCCTCGCTGACGTCGGCCACGGCCGCGACCAGGTCGTTGACCCCCCAGGTGTTGACCGCCACCCCGAACCGCAGCTCGGCCTCGGTCTTGTCGCCCTCGGTCACGCCGACGTAGCGCATGTTGTCGCCGAACCTGGCCAGGCGCAGCGAGCGCGTGGCCGCCAGTCCCGCGGCGGCGCGCGACCAGGTCGCGACCTTGCGCTGCACGTCGGGGTTCGAGGCATGCCCGACCACGGTCCGCCGCGGCACGCCCAGGCGCGTGGCCATGTACCCGAACTCCCGGTCGCCGTGGGCGGCCTGGTTCAGGTTCATGAAGTCCATGTCGATCGTGGCCCACGGCAGCTCGACGTTGGCCTGGGTGTGCAGGTGCAGCATGGGCTTGCGCAGGGCGTCGAGCCCGCGGATCCACATCTTGGCCGGCGAGAACGTGTGCATCCAGGCGATGACGCCGAGCACCCGGTCGTCGGCGTTGGCGCCCAGTGCGGCCGCGTGGATCTCCTCGGTCTGCTTGAGCACGGGCTTCCACACGATGCGCACCGGCATGCCCGGGGCGTCGTCGAGCAGCGCGGCGATCGCCTGGGACTGCTCGGCGACCTGGCGCAGGGTCTGCTCGCCGTAGAGGGTCTGGCTCCCGGTGAGGAACCACACCTCACGGTCGGCGTAGGGCTTGCTCATGTGGGCTCCTCGATCTCATGGCGCCCACCGGGGCGCGCAGCGGGTGGCGTCAACGTCCGTAGACGTGCTGGTACCGGTCGTAGAGGGCGTCGATGTCCTCCGACGCGATCGGCAGCGGCTGGCCCAGCTGCCGGGCGATGTGGATGGTGCGGGCGACCTCCTCGACCATGACCGCGGCCTTGACCGCGGCGGTCGCGTCGGCGCCGATCGTGAAGGGACCGTGGTTGCGCATGAGCACGGCCGGCGAGCGCGAGCCACGCAGGGTCTCGACGATCCCGCGCCCGATCGAGTCGTCGCCGATCAGCGCGAAGGGCCCGATCGGGATCGGCCCGCCGAACTCGTCGGCCATCATCGTGAGCACGCAGGGCACCTCCTCGCCGCGCGCGGCCCACGCCGTCGCGTACGTGGAGTGGGTGTGCACGACCCCGCCCACCTCGGGCATGTGCCGGTAGACGTAGGCGTGCGCCGCGGTGTCCGAGGACGGCGAGCGGGTGCCCTCGACGAGGCGACCGTCGAGGTCGCACACCACCATCGCCTCGGGGCTCAGCTCGTCGTAGCGCACCCCGGAGGGCTTGATGACGAACAGGTCCTCGCCGCCGTCGACCGGCACCCGCTGCGAGACGTTGCCCGCGGTCCAGACCACGAGCTCCCAGCGCGGCAGCTCGGCGTGCAGCCGCGCCACGAGCGCCCTGGTCCGGTCGAGCTCGGCGCGCAGCTCGACGCTCACCTCACGCGTGGCGGCCATCGTGCTCCCTCCCGTGGTGCTGGGGCGGACGTGTCATCGCAGGACCTGCGTGGCCACCCGCTCGATGGCCAGGCCCTCGACGTAGCGGGCCAGGAAGGCGGCGTACCCGGCCATCTCGTCGGCCTCGGGCACGACGACCTCGAGGTCCGCGCCGGCGAACACGACGGTCTCCAGGTGGGTGCCCAGGTCCAGCACGGCCCCGGTGCGCAGGTAGTCGGCGAGCACCGCGATGCCCCACGCGCCGCCCTCGCTGGCGGTGGCGCCGACCGCGAGGGGGGCGCCGACGGCCACGGCCAGCAGCCGCTGGGCCACGCCCCCGGTCCGGAAGATGCCGCCGTGCGCGAACAGCTGGTCCAGCGCCACGCCCTCGTCGGCCAGCACCCGCATGCCCAGGCTCAGGGTGCCGAACACGGCGTAGAGCTGCGTGCGCATGAAGTTGGCCAGCGTCAGCCGGCTGCTGGGCGTGCGCACGACCAGGGGCCGGCCCTCGGCCAGGCCGACGATCGGCTCGCCGGCCAGGAGGTTGTACGCCAGCAGCCCGCCCCCGTCGACCTCCCCCTCCAGGGCCGCGGCGAACAGGGTGGCGAAGACGGCATCGTCGTCGCTGGGCAGGCCGTGGCGCTGCGCGAACTCCCCGAACAGCCCCGCCCACGCGGCGAGCTCGCTGGCGCCGTTGTTGCAGTGGACCATCGCGACCGGGTGCCCGGCGGGCGTGGCCACCACGTCGAGCTCGGGGTGCACCGAGGCCAGCGGGCGCTCCAGCACGACCATGGCGAAGATCGACGTGCCGGCGCTGATGTTGCCGGTGCGCGGGGCCACCGAGTTCGTCGCCACCATGCCCGTGCCGGCGTCGCCCTCGGGCGGGCACAGCGGGATGCCGGGCCGCAGCGACCCGCCCGGGTCCAGCAGCAGCGCACCGGCCTCGGTCAGCCTGCCGGCCTCCTGCCCGGCGACGAGCACCTCCGGCAGCAGCGCCGCCACCTCGAGGTCGGGCTGCCGGGCCGCGACCAGCCCGGCGAACCGCGCCAGCATGTCGGCGTCGTAGTCGTGCGTGGCGGGGTCGATCGGGAACATGCCCGAGGCGTCACCGATCCCCAGCACCCGGCGACCGGTCAGCTGCCAGTGGACGTACCCGGCCAGCGTGGTGACGAAGTGCAGCTTGGGCACGTGCGGCTCGTCGTCGAGGACGGCCTGGTAGAGGTGCGCGGCCGACCAGCGCAGCGGCACGTTGAACCCGAGCGCCTCGGTGAGCTCGGCCGCGGCAGGTCCCGTGCTGGTGTTGCGCCACGTCCGGAACCCCACGAGCAGCTCGTCGGCGGCGTCGAAGGCCAGGTAGCCGTGCATCATGGCCGAGACCCCGAGGGCACCGACCGTCACCGGCCGGACCCCGTGGCGCTGCTGGGCGTCGGCCAGCAGCGCGGCCACGCTGCCCTGGATCCCGGCCCAGACCGCGTCGAGGGAGTAGGTCCACCTGCCCTCGACCAGCTGGTTGTCCCACTGGTGGCTGCCGACCGCCAGCGGGGTCCGGTCCGGGCCGATGAGGCAGGCCTTGATCCGGGTGGACCCCAGCTCGATGCCCAGGGCGGTGTCACCGGTCACGATCGCCGCGGCGGCCGTGCCGGGCTGCTGCTCGTCCACAGCTGCACGTCCCCCGGCTTCAGCGACCGCCGGCGCGGCGCTTGCTCACCACGTCGAAGGCGACCGCCGCGAGCAGCACCAGGCCCTTGATCGCCTGCTGGTAGTCGATGCCGACGCCGAGCAGGGACATGCCGTTGTTCATCACGCCCATGATCAGGCCGCCGACGATGGCGCCGACCACGGTGCCGATGCCGCCGGTCACCGCCGCGCCACCGATGAAGCAGGCCGCGATCGCGTCGAGCTCGAACATCGTGCCGGCCTTCGGGTTGGCCAGGTTCAGCCGGGCCGTGAAGATGATGCCGGCCAGGGCGGCCAGGACACCCATGTTCACGAAGATCCAGAAGTTGACCCACTTGACCTTGATGCCCGACAGCATCGCGGCCTGCAGGTTGCCGCCGATGGCGTAGACGTTGCGGCCGAAGACGCTCTTCTTCGTCACGAGGGTGTACAGGATGATGAGGAAGCCCAGGATGATGAGCACGATCGGCAGGCCGTTGTAGTTGGCGATCTGCCAGGCGAAGAACATCACGACGATCGAGGTCAGCACGATCTTGAGGACCAGGCCGGCGATCGAGCCGACCTCCTGGCCGTAGCGCAGGGCCGCCTGGCGCGCCCGCCACTGGGACACCGCGAACACCACCAGGCCCAGGCCGAAGACGGCCAGGGTGAACACGTCGTACCCGGGACCGCCGAGCAGGCCGTTGAGGTAGCCGCTGGCGAGGTTGCGGAACTCACCGGGGAACGGCGAGATCTGGGCGTTGCCCAGGGTCACCATCGTGGCGCCGCGGAAGATGAGCATCCCGGCCAGCGTCACGATGAACGCGGGGATCCCGACGAACGCGATCCAGTAGCCCTGCCACATGCCGACCAGCGCGCCGACCAGCAGGGCGGCCAGGATGCCCAGCCACCAGGGCATGTCCAGCCGGACGATGACCACGCCGGCGATCGCCCCGGTGAAGGCGACCACCGAGCCGACCGAGAGGTCGATGTGGCCGCCGATGATCACGATCACCATCCCGATGGCCAGGATCAGGATGTAGGAGTTCTGCACCACCAGGTTCGAGACGTTCTGGGGGGTCAGCAGCTTGCCGTCGGTGAGGATCGTGAAGAGCACGATGATGAGGGCGAAGGCGATGTAGATGCCGCTCGTGCGGATGTTCTTGGTGAAGCCGCTCTTGCGCACGTTCGAGGCAAGCGACTCACGTTCCGGGGCCTGCACGCTCATGTCTTCAGTCCTCCACCTGGGTCATGTACTGCATCAACAGTTCCTGGGTCGCGTCCTCACGCGACACCTCGCCGGTGATCCGGCCCTCGCACAGGGCATAGATCCGGTCGCAGATCCCGATGAGCTCGGGCAGCTCCGAGGAGATGACCAGCACGCCCTTGCCCTCGTCGGCGAGCCGGTTGATGATCGTGTAGATC
>JALOLK010000111.1 GCA_025456015.1 Candidatus Nanopelagicales bacterium | reverse complement strand
GCCCATGCGCCGAACCCAGGACATCGTGCTGGCGCGCCTGCGGCTGCTCGCCGCGCGGTGGCGGATCCCGCCGGCGCCCACCCCGGGCGCGGACGGACCGTCGGAACCGGCCCCCGTCGTGGTCGACGATCCCGGTGCTCGGGGGCCGGCTGACCGCGGGCGGCCCGACCGCGGGCACCGGCCCCGGGAGGGGGACGCCGAGCCCGCCGAGCCCGCGTGCGAGCCGGACCCCCAGCCGGGGCCGCCTGGTGCCCCCCGGACAGCCCTGCTGCTGCCCCTGCTCGGGCTGCTCGTCGTCGGGGTGGTGGCGATCGCGGGGGTGATGCTCGTGCGCGCGTGGCCGCGCCCGCAGGCGCAGGTCGTCGCGCAGCCCACGGCCTCGGCCCTGGTCGCCCCCCTCGAGGGGTTCGCCACGACCGCGCCCACCCCGACCGCCCCCGTGGTCGTGCACGTCGTCGGCGCCGTGCGCCGACCGGGGGTGGTGACGCTGCCGGCGGGTGCGCGCGTCGCCGACGCCGTGCGTGCCGCCGGTGGAATGCGCAAGGGCGGCCGCCTCGGGGCCACGAACCTGGCGCGCCCGCTGGTCGACGGCGAACGGGTGGAGATCGGTGGTGCGGCCGACGGGGCACCCGCTGCCGGCGACGCGGCGGCGGGGGCCCAGCCGGGCCCCGCCGCGCCGCTGGACCTCAACAGTGCCACGGCCGCCCAACTCGACCTGCTGCCGGGCGTCGGTCCCGTGACGGCCGCGAAGATCCTGGCCTGGCGCAGCGAGCACGGCCGGTTCAGCACGGTGGACGAGCTCGCCGAGGTGCCGGGGATCGGTCCCAAGACCCTCGAGCAGCTGCGCCCCCTGGTGCGCACCTGAGATGGCCGGCGCCGCAGCACCCGCGCCAGCCGTGCACGACGCCGCGACCACCCGCGAGCCGCACGACCTTCGGCTGCTGCCCATCGTGGCCGGGCTGTGGGTCGCCCAGGCCCTCGTGCTCATGGCGGGCCCGTCGGCGATCGTCGCCGCCCTCGTGCTGGGAGTGGCAGTCCTGCTCGGCGCGGTGGTGGTCCTGCGTGTCCGGGGGCGCCGAGCGTCCGCTGGCCGCCCGGCCGAGCGCCCAGCCGGGCGGTCAGGCCTGCCTGCCCTGCTGACCCTCGTGGGGCTGGGCCTGGGGGCCATCGTGGCGGGCCTGCACCTGGCCCGCCTGCACCCCCCGGCCCTGGCCGCGGTCGTCGAGCAGCGCGCCGTCGTGCAGGCGCAGGCCCGGATCACGGGCGACCCCGTGGCCCACCTCCCACCACCCGACGAGGGCGGGCGACCCGGGGCCCCCTCGTGGTCGGTGGCCGCCCGGCTCGAGCAGGTCGTCGTGCGTGGGCGGTCGTCCTCGCTCGCCGCGCCCGTCGTGCTGCGCGGCCCGGCGGTGCGGGACCTCGTGCACGGCTCCACCGTGGCGTTCGCCGCCCGTGCGGCCAGCGCCTGGAACCCCGAGTCGCGATCGATGGCCCTGCAGGTGCTCGGCACGGTCGCCCAGCGGGCCCCGCCCGGCTCGGTCGCCGAGGTCACCAACCGCATCCGCGGGGCGTTCCGTGCGGCCTGCGCCGACCTCCCGCCGGACGCCGGCGCCCTGCTGCTCGGCCTGGCCGTCGGGGACGAGTCCACGCTGCCAGCGGCCCTCGACGAGGCCATGGTGCGGGCCGGCCTGGCCCACCTCACCGCGGTGTCGGGCAGCAACACCGCCCTGGTGATGGGCCTGGCCCTGGCCGCAGCAACCGTCCTGGGGTGGGGCTGGCGCTGGCGGGTGGTGACCAGCCTGATGGTGCTCGCCGGCTACGTGGCCCTCGTGCACCCGCAGCCCAGCGTGCTGCGGGCGGCCGGGATGGGTGTGGTGGCGATGGTCGCCCTCGGCGCCGGTGGGCGCCGCCGGGGCACGCCGGCCCTGTTCGCCGCGGCCCTCGTGCTGCTCGTGCTGGTGCCCTCGTTCGCCCTGTCGCTGGGGTTCGCGCTGTCGGTGGCAGCCACGGCCGGGCTCCTGCTGGTCGCCCCTTCGGTGGACGCCGGGCTGGCCCGTTGGCCCGTCGTGCGCCGGATGCCCGTGCCGATCCGCGCCGCGCTGGCCGTGGCGACCGCCGCGCACCTGGCCACGCTGCCGCTGTCCGTCCTCATGGGCAACGGCGCGAGCCTCGTCGCCCTGCCGGCCAACGTGCTGGTGACCCCACTCGTGCCGATCGCGACCGTGCTGGGCCTGGCCGCCGCGCTGCTCGCACCGCTCTGGCTGCCCGCGGCAGCGGTGCTGGCCCACGTCGCCGCCCCAGCGACCGCAACCATCGCGTGGATCGCGCACACCGCCAGCGGGACCCCGTTCGGGGTCGTGGCACTGCCCGGTGGGGCCACCAGCGCCCTGATCGCCGCGGCCGCGCTCGGCCTTGGCGCCCTGTGGGCCACTGGGCGGTGGCGCGTGCCGACCCGCCGGGGGTGGGTCGTCGTGGCCACGGCCGTTGCCGTCGTCACCCTGCTGGTGGCCCGCCTGCCCGGCCTGACCGGCTGGCCCCCCTCCGACTGGGTGGTGCTCGCCTGCGACGTGGGCCAGGGCGACGGGGTGCTCCTGCGGGCCCCGGGCTCCGGCGAGGCCCTGCTGGTCGACGTGGGCCCGCGGGACGCCGGCGCCGGTCGCTGCGCGCAACGCGCCGGGATCAGCCGGGTGGTCGTGCTGCTCACCCACTTCCACGCCGACCACGTCGAGGGCCTCGACGACGTGCTGGGCCGGCTGCAGGTCCAGGCCGTGCTGGCCAGCCCGGTGCTCGAGCCGCAGCAGGGGGCGCAGGCAGCCCTGGCGGCCGCGATCGCCGCCGGGGTGCCGGTGCGCTGGCTGCGGGCGGGGCAGCGGCTGACGACCGTCGGCGTGGACCTCGACGTCCGCTGGCCGGCCCGGGCCATCGCGGACTCCCCGGCGAACAACGCCAGCATCGTGGCCGTCGCCTCGATCCCCGTGGCCGGCGGGCCCGTGCGGGTGCTGCTCACCGGTGACGTCGAGCCCGAGGCGCAGCAGGCGATCATGGCCGGCCCGGCGCCGCAGGCCCACGTCGTGAAGGTGCCGCATCACGGCTCGCGGCTGCAGGCACCCGGGTTCGCCGCGTGGAGCGGGGCGCGCATCGCGCTGGTCACGGTGGGCCGGGACAACGACTACGGCCATCCGAGTGCGCAGACGCTGGCGGCCTACCAGCGTCTCGGCGCGCTGATCGGGCGCACCGACGAGCAGGGTGCCCTCGTGGTGGCTTGGCGGGCAGGCCGCCTCGCCCTGCAGCCGCAGCGGTGACGACGCGACGCGCCCGCGCTGGTCCTGTCGGAGCGTCGTGCCATGCTGACCCCGATGTCACGCCCCTCGCACCAGCCCCCGCCCGAGCCGGCGCGCTGCACGCTGCTCGTCGGCTCGGAGGGGTTCCTCATCGCCCGGGCCACCAGCCGGGCCCTGGCCGGTGCCCGCGCCGTCGACCCGGCCGTCGAGCGTCGCGATGTCGACGCCACCGACCCCGGGGCCCTCGGCGCGCTGCAGGGGGCCCTGTCGCCGTCGCTGTTCGGTGAGGCCGCCGTCGTCGTCGTGCACGGCCTGGCCGACGCGCCCGACCCCGTGCACGACACGCTGCTCGCCGGCCTGGCCGACCTCGCGGACGGCACCTGGGTCCTGGCCCAGCACGCCGGCACGCGCAACCGCCGCACGTTGGACGCGCTGCGCGCCGTCCCGGTGCCCGGCGGCGTCGCCGAGGTCGCGTGCGGTGAGGTCAAGCGGGGCCGGGCCACCCGCGAGCTGCTCGAGGGGGAGGCGCGCGCCGCCGGCCGTCGGCTCACCACCGACGGGGCCGACGCCCTGGTGATGGCCGTGGGCTCGGACATCAGCCTGCTGGTCGGGGCGCTCGAGCAGCTCATGGCCGACGAGCCGGAGGACCCGATCGACGCGGCGGTGGTCACCGCGACCTTCGCCGGGGTGGCCGAGGTCTCCGGCTTCCAGCTCGCGGACGCGGTCTGGGAGAGCCGGGGGCTGCTGGCGCTGCAGCGCCTGCGGTGGGGCCTGGCCGGGCAGACGGTCAGTGGTGCCGGTGCCGTCGGCTCGCTGGCCGCCGGCCTGCGCGCCCTGGTGAAGGTCAAGGGGGCGCCGCGCGGGATGTCCGAGGCCGACGTGGCCCGGCTGGCCGGCGTGCCCCCGTTCAAGGTGCGGCCGCTGCGCATGACGGCCGGCAGCTGGGAGCCGGCCCAGCTGGCCGACGCGGTGGTCGGCCTCGCCGAGGTCGACGCCGCGGTGAAGGGCGGCCTGCGCCCCGGGGAGAGCCTCGAGCCGGCCCAGAAGGAGCACGCCCTGGAGGTGTTCCTCATGCGCACCACGGCGTTGGGGGAGGGCCGTCGGCGCGCACGGCAGGGTGATCGTCCACCGGGTCCCCGCGAGGGCGAGGGCAGCGCGGGTCCCGGGTGACCGAGGCCCCGCGCGCCGGCCGGCCAGCCGGGTGCACCACGATTTGGCCCAGCATGGGGGTGGTCGGGTACCCTAGGCAGCCTGTCCGCCCTGTTCGAGGCGGCCGACGAGCATCCACGCGGGGCCCAGCACGGCCCACGTGTGCCAGGACGAGGACGAAGGCGTAGCAGTGGCGAACATCAAGTCGCAGAAGAAGCGCATCATCACCAACGAGAAGGCCCGCCAGCGCAACAAGGCGGTCACCTCGAGCCTGAAGACGGCCGTGCGGCGGTTCCGCGAGGCGGCCGCCTCCGGTGACGTCGAGCAGGCCCAGGAGTACGCCCGCGTCGCCGCGCGCCAGCTCGACAAGGCGGCGAGCAAGGGCGTCATCCACCGCAACCAGGCCGCCAACCGCAAGTCGGCCATCCAGAAGCAGGCCGCCTCGCTCTGAGGGCGTCCGCCCCGGCCCCAGCGACGGGGTCGGCCGGCATCTCGACCCAGCGCCATCCGCGTTCGCGGGTGGCGCTTCGTCATGCCCGCCCGGGCACGACTCGGATCGGTCCCCTCGGTAGCGTGGGACTCAGGAACGCCCTGCGGGGCCCGGATGGGAGCCGGCCGGTGCCGCCCCGCCCCCCGGAGGCCGCAGCGACGTCCGCGGCGACCGTCGCCGCAGTGAAGGAGGCTGGCATGGCCATGTCGGGTTCGGGTGGGCGCGTGCTCAAGGCCGCGGTCGGCGTGCTGGCCGTCGCGGCCGCGGCGGGCGGCACCTACTACGTGTGGAGCAAGCGGAAGGCTGCGGCCAGGGCCTCCCTGACCGGTGAGGAGCCGTGGGCGACCGGGCACCCGGCCGGTGCGGAGGTGTTCGACCACGCCGCCGCCGCGGCGGCGTTCCAGCCGGGCATGGCCGACACCCAGAGCCCCGACGTGGTCGACGAGCAGTTCGCGCGCGAGGTCGACGCCGAGGCCGACCAGCTCGCCGAGGAGATCGTCACGGCGGTCGAGGGGCCGCACGGCGTCGCCGAGCCGGTGGCCGAGGACGAGCCCTTCGAGGCCGGCATGGCGGCCGACCAGAGCCCGGACACGATCGATCCGGGCTTCGCCGCCGAGGTCGATGCGGCCGCCGACCAGTTCGCCGGCGACATCGTCGAGGCCGTCGAGGAGCCGAAGGGCTGATCGAGCGGGCTCCCCGGCAGCTCGCGCTCGCCGGGGAGGTCCCCGCGCGTGTGGGACCATTGCCCCCGTGCTGCCAGCCCCCGGGTCGACCGACCAGTCGATCATCCGCAACTTCTGCATCATCGCCCACATCGACCACGGCAAGTCCACACTGGCCGATCGCATGCTGCAGATCACGGGGGTGGTCGACGACCGGACGATGCGCGCCCAGTACCTGGACCGCATGGACATCGAGCGCGAGCGCGGCATCACGATCAAGAGCCAGGCCGTGCGCCTGCCGTACCGGGCCTCCGACGGGGTGGACTACGTCGTCAACCTCATCGACACGCCCGGCCACGTCGACTTCACCTACGAGGTCTCGCGCAGCCTCGCCGCCTGCGAGGGGGCGGTCCTGCTCGTCGACGCCGCCCAGGGCATCGAGGCCCAGACCCTGGCCAACCTCTACCTCGCGCTCGAGCACGACCTGCAGATCATCCCGGTGCTCAACAAGATCGACCTGCCCGCGGCCCAGCCGGCGCGGTACGCCGCCGAGCTGGCGCACATCATCGGCTGCGACGCCGACGACGTGCTGCAGGTGAGCGCCAAGACCGGGCAGGGCGTGCGCGAGCTGCTCGACGAGGTCGTCCGCCTGGTCCCCGCACCGGCCGGCGACCCGACCGCCCCACCCCGGGCCCTCATCTTCGACTCGGTGTACGACACCTACCGCGGCGTCATCACCTACGTGCGGGTGGTCGACGGGCACCTCGATGCCCGCGAGCGCATCCAGATGATGTCCACCGGGGCCCACCACGAGCTGCTCGAGGTGGGGGTGATCTCCCCGGAGCCCACGCCGGCCCCCGGCATCGGCGCCGGGGAGGTGGGCTACCTCATCACCGGGGTCAAGGACGTGCGCCAGAGCCGGGTGGGCGACACGGTCACCGCCGAGGCGCGCAAGGCCGCGGCGAGCACCCCGCTGGGCGGCTACCGGGACCCCAAGCCGATGGTGTTCTCAGGGCTGTACCCCATCGACGGCTCGGACTACCCCGAGCTGCGCGACGCCCTGGACAAGCTCAAGCTCAACGACGCCGCCCTGGCCTACGAGCCGGAGACCTCCGCGGCGCTGGGCTTCGGGTTCCGGTGCGGTTTCCTGGGCCTGCTGCACCTGGAGATCGTGCGGGAGCGCCTCGAGCGGGAGTTCAACCTCGACCTGATCTCCACCGCCCCCAACGTCGTCTACCAGGTGACCATGGACGACGGCCGCGAGATGGAGGTCACCAACCCCCGTCGGGGCGATCATGGAGCTCTGCCAGACCCGCCGCGGCACGCTGCTCGGCATGGACTACCTGTCCGACACCCGCGTCGAGCTGCGCTACACGCTGCCCCTGGCCGAGATCGTGTTCGACTTCTTCGACGCGCTGAAGTCGCGGACCCGTGGCTACGCCTCGCTGGACTACGAGCCCACCGGCGAGCAGGTGGCCGACCTCGTGAAGGTCGACATCCTGCTGCACGGCGAGCCAGTCGACGCCTTCTCGGCCATCGTGCACCGGGACAAGGCCTACGCCTACGGCGTGAGCATGGCCGGCAAGCTGCGCGAGCTCATCCCGCGCCAGCAGTTCGAGGTGCCGATCCAGGCCGCGATCGGCTCGCGGGTGATCGCCCGCGAGACCGTCCGCGCGATCCGCAAGGACGTGCTGGCCAAGTGCTACGGCGGCGACATCACCCGCAAGCGCAAGCTGCTGGAGAAGCAGAAGGAGGGCAAGAAGCGGATGAAG
>JALOLK010000110.1 GCA_025456015.1 Candidatus Nanopelagicales bacterium | reverse complement strand
CTGGCCCCGATGCCCCGGGGGATCCTCGCCACCTGCACCGCACGCACCGCGGCCGGGGTCGACGAGGGCACCCTGCGCGACGCGCTGCACGCCGCGTACGACGCCGAGCCGTTCGTGCACGTGCTGCCCGCGGGCCGCCTGCCCACGACGGCCGCGACGCTGGGCTCCAACAGCGTGCACCTCCAGGTGGCCCACGACCCGCACTCGGGGCGGACCACCGTGCTCGCTGCCGAGGACAACCTCGTCAAGGGGGCGGCCGGCCAGGCCCTCCAGAACGCCAACCGCATCCTGGGCCTGCCCGAGGCGATCGGCCTGCCCGTGGACGGAGTCGCCCCGTGACCGGGCCCCACGACGCGACCGCGAGCGGAGACCCGACCGATCCCGGGGGCTGGATCGACGCCGGTCCGGGTGGTCGGCTCTGGCAGGGGCCCTGGTGCGGCGGGGTGACCGCCCCGCGAGGGTTCCGGGCGGCCGGGGTCCCCGCCGGGCTCAAGGCGTCCGGCGGCAAGGACGTCGCCCTGGTGGTGAACGACGGTCCCCGCCACGACGCCGCCGCGGTGTTCACGACCAACCGCGTGAAGGCCGCCCCCGTGCTGTGGACGCAGCAGTGCGCGAAGGAGGGCCGGTTCCGCGCCGTCATCCTCAACTCCGGCGGGGCCAACGCGTGCACCGGCCCGCGCGGATTCGCCGACACCCATCAGACCGCCGAGCACGTGGCCGAGCGGCTCGGCGTGGCGCCCATCGAGGTGGCGGTCTGCTCGACCGGCCTGATCGGCGAGCGCCTGCCGATGGACGCGCTGCTGGCCGGGGTGGACGCCGTGGTGGCAGCCCTGGGGCCAGATGGGGGTGCCGACGCCGCCGAGGCGATCATGACCACCGACTCCCGGCCGAAGCTCGCCCGCTACGACGACCCCTCGGGGTGGACCGTCGCGGGCATGGCCAAGGGCGCGGGCATGCTGGCCCCGGGCCTGGCGACGATGCTCGTGGTCCTCACGACGGATGCCGTGGCCGATGCCGCCACCCTCGATGCCGTGCTGCGGGCGGGCACCACCCGCACGTTCGACCGCGTCGACTCCGACGGCTGCATGTCGACCAACGACACGGTGCTGCTGCTGGCGTCCGGGGCCAGCGGGATCGCGCCGACCCCCGCGCGGCTGGCCGACGCGGTCGAGGTCGTGTGCCGCTCGCTGGCGGGCCAGCTCGTCGCCGACGCCGAGGGCGCCACCAAGGACATCGCGATCACCGTCGTGCACGCCGCCACCGAGGCCGACGCCGTCACCGCCGCGCGTGCGGTCGCGCGCAGCAACCTGCTCAAGTGCGCGATCCACGGGGAGGACCCGAACTGGGGCCGCATCCTGGCCGCGGTCGGCACGACCGACGCGGCGTTCGAGCCGGACCGGATCGACGTGGCCATCAACGGCGTGACGATCTGCCGCGACGGGGCCGCCTTCGGGGACCGGTCCGAGGTCGACATGTCCGGCCGCGAGGTCACCATTGCGATCGACCTGCACGCCGGTGATGCCACGGCGACGGTCTGGACCAACGACCTCACCGCCATGTACGTCCACGAGAACTCGGCCTACTCGACATGAGCCGCTCCCGGTCCGTCCCGACGGCCGACGCGCTGGCCAAGGCCGAGGTGCTCGCCGAGGCCCTGCCCTGGCTCGAGCGGTTCCGCGGCGCGACGGTCGTGGTGAAGTACGGCGGCAATGCGAT
The DNA here is from genome assembly GCA_025456015.1 of Candidatus Nanopelagicales bacterium. Taxonomy (GTDB): domain Bacteria; phylum Actinomycetota; class Actinomycetes; order S36-B12; family CAIYMF01; genus Prado023. The sequence goes on along the minus strand of JALOLK010000110.1, from coordinate 5,423 downwards.
GACCTCCCCTGCCCTGCAGGAGGCGTTCGCCGCGGACGTCGTGTTCCTGCGGCTGGCCGGCCTGCGCCCCGTGGTCGTGCACGGCGGCGGCCCGCAGATCAACGCCATGCTGGCCCGCCTGGGCGTCACGAGTGAGTTCCGCGCCGGCCTGCGCGTCACGACCCCGGAGGTCATGGAGGTCGTGCGCATGGTGCTCACCGGCCAGGTGCAGCGCGACCTCGTCGGCCTGGTGAACGCCCACGGGCCGCTGGCCGTGGGCATCTCGGGGGAGGACGCCCACCTGTTCGCCGCCGAGCGGCGCACGGTCATGGCCAACGGAGAGCAGCTGGACATCGGCCTCGTCGGCGACGTCACCGAGGTGCGGCCCGACTTCGTGACCAGCCTGCTCGACGACGGGTTCATCCCGGTGATCTCCACCATCGGCGTGGCCGAGGACGGCCAGGTCCTCAACGTGAACGCCGACACCGCCGCCTCCGCCCTCGCGGTGGCGCTGGGGGCGGACAAGCTCGTGGTCCTCACCGACGTCGAGGGCCTGTTCGCCGACTGGCCCGACCGCGACAGCCTGGTCACCGAGATCCGGGCTGCCGAGCTGGCGGCCATGCTGGCCGACCTCGACGCCGGCATGGCGCCGAAGATGGAGGCGTGCCTGCGCGCGGTGCAGGGGGGCGTCGAACGCGCCCACGTCATCGACGGGCGGGTGCCGCACAGCCTGCTGCTCGAGGTGTTCACCAGCGAGGGGATCGGCACGATGGTGCTGCCCGACGAGGCGACGCCGTGAGCACCGACGCTGCCTGGCCGAGCACGCTGGCGCACGCGGGCGCGGACGAGCCCCCCACCCCGGGGCAGCGCTGGCAGGGGGTCATGCAGGACAACTACGGCACGCCCCCCATCGCCCTGGTCCGCGGCGAGGGCGCCTGGGTCTGGGACGAGGCGGGCACCCGCCACCTCGACCTGCTGGCCGGCATCGCGGTGAACGCGCTGGGCCACGCCCACCCCGCCCTCGTCGCAGCGGTCACCGAGCAGGTGGCGACCCTGGGCCACACCTCGAACCTGGCGATCACCGAGCCGGCGCTGCGGCTGTCCGAGCGCCTGGCCCACTTGGCCGACCCGATGGGCGGCGCGCGGGTCTTCCTGTGCAACTCCGGGGCGGAGGCGAACGAGGCGGCCTTCAAGCTCGCCCGGCTCACGGGACGGGCGCGCATGGTCGCGGCGACCGGCGGCTTCCACGGTCGCACCATGGGCGCGCTGGCGCTGACCGGGCAGCCCACGAAGGCCGACCCGTTCCGCCCGCTGCCCGGCGAGGTCACCTTCGTGCCGTACGGTGACGTCGCGGCGCTGGCCGAGGCGGTCGACGACACCGTGGCCGCGCTGGTCCTCGAGCCGATCCAGGGCGAGGCCGGCGTGGTCGTGCCGCCGCCGGGCTACCTGGCCGCCGCCCGACGGATCGTCGACGAGCACGGCGCCCTGCTGATCCTCGACGAGGTGCAGACCGGCATCGGGCGCACCGGCCGCTGGCTGGCGCACCACGGGTCGGCCCACGAGGGCATCCGCCCCGACGTCGTCACGCTGGCCAAGGGGCTCGCCGGCGGGCTGCCGATCGGCGCGATGATCCGGCTGGACCACCCGCACGTGCCGGCCTTCGCCCCCGGGATGCACGGCTCGACGTTCGGGGGCAACCCGATCAGCGCCGCCGCGGCCCTGGCGGTGCTCGACACGATCGAGCGCGACGACCTGCTCGGCAACGTCCGGGAGCGCAGTGCCCAGCTGCGCGAGGGCCTGGCCGAGGTCCCCGGCGTGCGCGAGGTGCGCGGCGAGGGCCTGCTGCTCGGCGTCGTGCTCGAGGCCCCGGTGGCCAAGGCCGTCGAGCACGCCGCACGGCAGGCCGGCGTGCTCGTCAACGCCGCCGCACCCGACGTGGTCCGGCTGGCACCGCCGCTGGTCCTCACCGCCGAGCAGGCCCAGGTCGGCATCACCGGACTGGCGCGTGCCGTCGGCCAGGCCCGAGCCGGTGAGGCCGTGGGGGAGGCCACGCCATGACCCTGCCCACGACCAGGGCCGCCCGCCACCGGCGGATCGTCGAGCTGCTCGATCGCACCGAGGTGGCGTCGCAGGCCGTGCTCGCCGAGCTGCTCGCCGCCGATGGCTTCGCCGTCACCCAGGCGACGCTGTCCCGGGACCTCGACGAGCTCGGCGCCGTCAAGGTGCCCACCGCCGGCGGCGAGCTGGTCTACGCGGTGCCGGCCGAGGGCGGGGACAGCCGCCCGCTCGCCCCCGAGGTCGACGGCGCCGCCCGCCTCGGCAAGGTCGCCCAGGACGTCCTCGTCAGTGTCGAGCACTCGGCCAACATCGTGGTGCTGCGGACCCCGCCCGGCGGGGCCCAGTACCTGGCCTCGGCGATCGACCGGTCCGCATGGCCCGAGGTCATCGGCACGGTCGCCGGCGACGACACCGTGCTGCTGGTCACCCGTGCCCCTGATGGGGCAGCGGAGGTCGCCGCCGCGATCCTGTCGCTGGTCGGTCCCCGCCGCTGAGGGACGCCGCGCGGCTGCGGCCTGGCCGTCGTGGCCCCGTCGCTGCTGGCCCGACCGCTGCGCTGCGTCCCACCATCTGCTCCCGTCACGTCGATCCTCTCCCGTCCGGACGGGAGCATCGGGATCGCACGGGAGAACCTGCCGGCCCAGGGCGGCAGCACGGCTCGGCGCCACGCCGCAGTGCGCCGCGTCTGCCCCGACGACGGGGCGCTCAGCACTGCATGCGCATATGCGTATACTGCTGCCAGTGCGCCAGTCCGAGCCCGGACCGGCGCGACGGCACACCACACAGGAGCACCCCATGGCTGACCGCGTCGTGCTCGCCTACTCGGGCGGGTTGGACACCTCCGTGGCGATCGGCTGGATCGCCGAGCAGACCGGGGCCGAGGTGATCGCCTGCGCGGTCGACGTCGGCCAGGACGGCGAGGACCTCGAGGTGATCCGCGAGCGCGCCCTGGCCTGCGGCGCCGTCGAGGCCGAGGTGGCCGACGCCCGCCAGGAGTTCGCCGACGACTACTGCCTGCCCGCCCTGAAGGCCGACGCGCTCTACATGGACCGGTACCCGCTGGTCTCGGCCCTGAGCCGCCCGCCGATCGTCAAGCACCTGGTCGCGGCGGCCCGCAAGCACGGGGCGAGCGTGGTCAGCCACGGGTCCACCGGCAAGGGCAACGACCAGGTGCGCTTCGAGGTGGGCATCACCAACCTTGCCCCGGACCTGACCTGCATCGCGCCCGTGCGCGACCTCGCCCTGACCCGCGACAAGGCCATCGAGTACGCCGAGGCCCACGAGCTGCCGATCGACGTCACGAAGAAGTCGCCCTACTCGATCGACCAGAACGTCTGGGGTCGCGCCGTGGAGACCGGCTTCCTCGAGGACATCTGGAACGGCCCGATCGAGGACGTCTACGCCTACACCCAGGACCCGAACGTGCCGCGTGCGGCCGACGAGGTCGTCATCACGTTCGCCGCGGGCGCGCCGGTCGCCATCGACGGCCAGCCGGTGACGATGCTCGAGGCGATCCAGCAGCTCAACGCCCGTGCCGGCGCCCAGGGCGTGGGCCGCCTCGACATGGTCGAGGACCGGCTCGTGGGCATCAAGAGCCGCGAGGTGTACGAGGCCCCCGGGGCGATCGCGCTCATCACCGCCCACCAGGAGCTGGCGAACGTCACGGTCGAGCGCGACCTGGCCCGGTTCGGCCGCGGCGTCTCGCAGCGCTGGACCGAGCTGGTCTACGACGGACTGTGGTTCTCGCCGCTGCGCCGAGCCCTCTCCGGATTCCTCGACGAGCTCAACGCGTCGGTCTCCGGCGAGGTCCGCATGACCCTGCAGGGCGGTCGCGCAGTGGTCACCGGCCGGCGCTCGGAGGAGTCGCTCTACGACTTCTCGATGGCCACCTACGACACGGGCGACACCTTCGACCAGTCGCTGGCCAAGGGCTTCGTCGACCTCTGGGGTCTGCCCTCGAAGATGGCGGCTGCCCGCGACCTGCGCTCGGGTCGGAGCGTCGGGTGACCGACGGGGCGGCCGACGGGGCGCCATCAGGTGTGGGGCCGACGACCCGGCTCTGGGGCGGGCGGTTCGCGGGCGGGCCCTCCCCGGCGATGGCCGCCCTGAGCCTGTCGGTGCACTTCGACTGGCGGCTGGCCCCCTACGACCTGCTGCAGACCCGGGCCCACGCCGGGGTGCTGCGCCGCGCCGGCCTGCTCGACGACGCCGAGCACGCAGCCGTCCTCGCCGCGCTGGACACGCTCGCCGCCCGCGTGGCCGATGGCAGCTTCGCGGCCACCCCCGACGACGAGGACGTGCACACCGCCATCGAGCGCGGCCTGCTCGAGCTGCTCGGGCCGACCGGCGGCAAGCTGCGGGCAGGGCGCAGCCGCAACGACCAGGTGGCCACCGACTTCCGGCTCTACCTGCGTGACGCGGCCCGCGCCGTGGCGGCCGGGCTCGTCGACCTCGTCGTGGCCGTCACCGAGCAGGCCCACGCCCATGTCGATGCCGTCGCCCCGGGCTTCACGCACCTGCAGCACGCCCAACCGGTGTCGTTCGGCCATGAGCTGGCCAAGCACGCGCAGGCCTTCGGCCGTGACCTCGACCGCCTCGCCGACTGGGACCGGCGCGCCGCGCTGTCGCCGCTGGGCGCCGGCGCCCTGGCCGGCTCGGCCCTGGCGCTGGACCCGCACGCCGTCGCAGCCGAGCTGGGCTTCGACGCCCCGATCGCCAACTCGATCGACGCGGTGAGCGACCGGGACTTCGTCGCCGAGTTCCTCTTCGTCGCCGCGCTGGTCGGGGTGCACCTGTCCCGGCTCGGCGAGGAGATCTGCCTGTGGGCCTCGCGCGAGTTCGGGTGGGCGACCCTCGACGACGCCTGGTCCACCGGCTCGTCGATCATGCCGCAGAAGAAGAACCCCGACATCGCCGAGCTCGCCCGGGGCAAGTCCGGCCGGCTCATCGGCCACCTCACGGGCATGCTGGCCACGCTCAAGGGCCTGCCGTTCGCCTACAACCGCGACCTGCAGGAGGACAAGGAGCCGGTCTTCGACGCGGTCGACACCCTGCTGCTCGTGCTGCCAGCGATGGCCGGCAGCGTCGCGACGCTGCGCTTCGACACCGCGCGGATGGCCGCGGCGGCACCCGAGGGCTTCGCGCTGGCCACCGAGATCGCCGAGTGGCTGGTCCAGCGTGGGATGCCGTTCCGCGAGGCCCACGAGGTGTCCGGTGCGTGCGTGCGGGCCGCCGAGGTGCGCGGCGTCGAGCTCTGGCACCTCGACGCCGAGGAGCTGGCCGCGATCGACCCCGCCCTGACGCCCGAGGTGCGCCAGCGGCTCAGCGCCCGCGCGGCGATCGAGGCCAGGTCACGCTTCGGCGGGACGGCACCGGCCCGGGTGCGC
>JALOLK010000109.1 GCA_025456015.1 Candidatus Nanopelagicales bacterium | reverse complement strand
GCCGCTGCCTGGGGCATCAGCGACCTCGAGATGGCCACGGTGGTCAATGCCGGCGCGCTGGACCTCGTCGAGGCGACCATCGCGGCCGGGGCTGACCAGGTTGCCGCTCGCAAGTGGTGGACCGGCGAGCTGGCCCGGGTGGCCCGCGAGCAGGGGGTCGAGCTGGCCGAGCTCGCGATCACGCCGGCCCAGGTCGCGCAGGTGGAGGACCTGGTCGTGGCCGGCACCGTGAACGACAAGCTCGCCCGCCAGGTGCTCGACGGGGTGCTGGCCGGGGAGGGGTCCCCGGCCGAGGTCGTGGCCGCCCGCGGGCTGGCCGTGGTCTCCGACGACGGCCCGCTGCTCGCGGCGATCGACGAGGCCCTGGCGGCCCAGCCCGACGTGGCGGACAAGATCCGCGGCGGCAAGGTGCAGGCAGCCGGCGCCATCGTGGGCGCGGTGATGAAGGCGACCCGCGGCCAGGCCGATGCGGCCCGGGTGCGTGCGCTGATCTTCCAGCGGCTGGGCGTCGAGGGGTAGCAGCCGGGTCTGGCACCGCAACGACGAGGGCCGGTCCCCGACGGGAACGGCCCTCGCGAGGCTGCGGGATCAGGCCTTGGTGAAGCGCTCCACGGCGCGCCAGGCCAGCGGGAACAGCCCGGCCGCGAGTGCCACCTTGAGCGCGTCGCCGAGCAGGAACGGCGTCACGCCCAGGGACAGCGCCTCGGCCATGGGGACGGTGAGGGCGACGGCCAGCCACGAGGCGCCGATGGCGTAGATGACCGCGTTGCCCAGGATCATGAGTCCGGCCGTGCGCAGCGGCGTGCGGGTGTTGCCGCGCTCGGCCAGCCAGCCGACCAGGGCTGCCGCGGCGATGAAGCCCAGCACGTACCCGAAGCTCACGACCAGCGCGCCCTCCTTGAACGCGCTCGAGCCCCCGGCGAACCACGGCACGCCGACCAGGCCCATCGCGGCGTAGAGCAGCATCGAGGCGACGCCGCGCCACGTGCCCAGGGCCGCGGCGGTGAGCAGCACGGCGAACGTCTGGCCGGTGACCGGCACCGGGGTGAACGGCAGGGGGATCGCGACCTGGGCGGCCAGGCCGACGAACACCGCGCCGCCGATGACGAGCAGGGCGTTGCGGACCGCACTGCGGGGCAGCACGTCGGCGAGGACTCCGGGGACGGGGGTGGCGAGGGACATGTGGCCTCCTGGTCAGCAGGTTCCGGGCGTTCCGGCGGTGCCGGAGTTCGCGACCGAGCCTAGCGGGCTCGGTCCGGCGTCGACGTGGCCGGCCATGCCGCAGGGCCCACGCAGCCGTAGGGTGGCCCGCGATGGCGCGACGACTGGTGATCATGGGCTCGGGCGAGACGACGGCGGGCATGCTGCCGGTCCACCGGCGCGTCCTGGCCGACCTGCCGCCCGACCCGGCGTGCCGGCTGCTCGACAGCCCGTTCGCGTTCCAGGAGAACGCCGACGAGCTGGTCGAGCGCATCGGCGCCTACTTCGACGAGTCCCTCGGCCAGCCCATCAGTGCCGTGCACCTGCCGGCCGACGCCGACGCGCTGACGAGGGAGCGCGCCCTGGTCGCGATCCGGGCGGCCGACTGGCTCTTCGCCGGCCCGGGCTCGCCCAGCTACGCCCGGCGATGCTGGACCGGGGCCGATGTTCCCGAGGCGATGGCCGCAGTGTTGGCTCCCGGTCGGGTGGGTGCCCTGGTCTTCGCCTCAGCCGCGGCCGTCACGCTCGGGGCGTGGGCGCTGCCGGTCTACGAGATCTACAAGGTCGGCGAGGACCCGCGCTGGGAGCCCGGCCTGGACCTCATGCAGGCCGTGCTCGGCTGGCGCTGCGCGGTGATCCCGCACTGGGACAACCGCGAGGGCGGCACCCATGACACCCGGTACTGCTGGATCGGTGGCCGGCGCCTGCTCCAGCTCGAGCCGGCGCTCGCCGACGGCTTCATCCTGGGCATCGACGAGCACACGGCCCTCGAGGTGGAGCTCGAGGAGGGGCGGCTGCGGGTCGCGGGCCGTGGGGAGGTGACCCTGCGGGTGGCTGGGGCCGAGCAGGTGCTGGCGGCCGGCACGGACCTGGCGCTCGACGAGGTGCACGCCCTGGTGCGCCGGCTCGGCGCGCCGACGGCCGTCCCCGGCAGTGCGGCTGCTCGGGTGCCCCTGACGACCTCGACGGCCGCGGAGACCGGCGCGGGGTCGATCACCGAGTCGACCACCGAGTCAACCGCCGAGCCGTCTGCCGAGCCGTCTGCCGAGCCGACGGCCGAGTCGTCGTCGGCGGACTCGGCGCGTGCTGCCGAGGACCTCGCCAGGTCGGTGCTCGCGGCCCTGCCCGGTGGGGCTGCGGGCGCCAGGGCGGACCTGGTCGCCCTGCTCGGCCTGGCACAGCAGGCCGGACAGGACCGTGCCCGGGCCCTGGCCGAGCAGCTGGTCGACGTCCTCGTCGGGATCCGCGGCGAACGTCGGACGGCTCGCGACTGGGCGGCCAGCGACCAGATCCGCGACCAGCTCGCCGCGGTCGGCGTGGAGGTGCAGGACGCCGCCGGGGGCTCGACCTGGGAGTGGCGGTGACGCCTGGCCCGGTGACCCCGGACGGCACGGGGCCCATCGCGCTCGTCGGGTCCGGGGAGTACCTGCCGGTGATGCTCGAGCTCGAGCGTCGCCTCATCAGCGGGCGGTCCCCGCGCTACGTGCAGATCCCCACGGCGGCGGCCCCGGAGGGCGAGGCGGTCCTGGCCCGCTGGCGGCGGCTCGGGGAGGAGCAGGCCGCCCGGCTCGGGGTCCAGGCCGTTCCCCTGCTGGTGCGCGATCGGGAGCAGGCCGACGACCCCGCCATCGCCGAGCAGGTGCGCGGCGCGGGGTTGGTGTACCTCTCGGGTGGCAACCCGGCCTACCTGGCCGGGGCCCTGCAGGGCACGGCGCTGTGGCGGGAGATCCTCGCGGCCCGCGAGGCAGGCGCCGCCCTCGCCGGCTGCAGCGCCGGTGCGATGGCGATGACCGCACGGGTGCCGCACGTGCGGGCGCTGCACAAGCCCTTCGAGCCCGGCCTGGGGTTGCTGCCGCACCTGCGGGTCATCCCGCACTTCGACAAGATGCTCGGCTGGGCACCGGACCTCGTCACGCGGGTGCTCGTCCACGCGCCGGAGGGCGTGATCGTCGTGGGCATCGACGAGGAGACCGCGCTCGTGGGCGGCCCCACCGAGTGGGAGGTGGTCGGCCGGCAGTCGGTCTGGACCCTGGGCCACGGCGCGCGCACCGAGCACCCGACCGGCTCGACGCTGCACACCCCCATGGCCGAGCCGCACCACCCCGCACCGCGGGCATGAGCGCGCCGACCGGGCCCGGAGGCGACGGCCTCGTCCTGCTGCCGAGCGACATCCTCACGGGCCTGCCGGTCACGCCCCCGGTGCCACACGCGACCTGGGACCTCGGCGCCCCGCTGCCGCCCGCCTCCGTGCTCGAGCGCGTCGCACTCGTCGTGCCGCCGTACAACGCGTCCACGGCCGACCTGGCCGTGCTCGCCCGCATGCCGCGGCTCGCCGTCGTGCAGACCCTGACCGCGGGGGTGGACCACGTGCTGCCGGTGTTGCCCGCGCTGCCGACCGGCGTCACCCTGTGCAACGCCGCTGGCGTCCACGACGCCTCCACCGCCGAGCTCGCGGTGGGGCTGGTGCTGGCCAGCCTGCGCCACCTCGATGACTTCGCCCGTGCCATGCCCGAGGGGCGTTGGGCCTACGACCGCTTCGACGCCCTTGCCGACAAGCGGGTGCTCATCGTCGGGTTCGGCTCGATCGGTCGCGCCATCGCCCGACGGCTCGACGGGTTCGCGTGCGAGGTGCTGGCCGTGGCCCGCTCGGCCCGCACCATCGAGGGCGTGCCGGTGCACGCCTCCGCCGAGCTCGACGGCCTGCTGCCCACCGCCGATGTGGTGATCCTGATCCTGCCGCTCACCGAGCAGACCCGGGGCATGGTCGACGCCCGGTTCCTCGGGCGCATGCACGACGGTGCCCTGCTCGTGAACGTCGCGCGTGGGCCGATCGTCGACACCGCGGCGCTCATGGCCGAGCTGGCCGCTCGACGGCTGCGCGCCGCCCTCGACGTCACCGATCCCGAGCCACTGCCCGAGGAGCACCCCCTCTGGCGCCTGCCCGGCGTGCTGATCTCGCCCCACGTCGGTGGCAACACCTCAGCCTTCCTGCCACGCGCACGCCGACTCGTGGCCGAGCAGTTGCGCCGCTGGGCAGCCGCGGAGCCCCTGGACAACGTGGTCGTCACACGCTGAGGCGACGCCGTGGCGCGTCCTGCTTGCGCAGTGTGTCGGTCGGCCGCCGATTCAATCCTGCTTCGCGGCGGACGCGGCGACGCAGACCACTGCGGTGTTGCCGTCCTGGTCGGCGATCACGGTGAGCGCGGGCGCGTCGCTGGCATCGACGACGGTGCCACCCGCGGCGACGGCAGCGGCGATCCGTTGCTCGGCCACCTCGGGCGCCACATAGACCTCGATATGGAACCGCTGTCCTGGGGCCGCGTGTTCGTCGGCGTCCCCGAACCACAGGTTCGGCACCCGTCCCGTGGCATCCCGGATCTCGTCGCTGGGGGTCCCGCGGCCCTGGGCATCGGCGCTCCCCGTCAGAAGGGCGGCCCACACCGGGGCGATGATCGCCGAGCGCGTCGTGTCGAGGCCGAGCTCGATGTCGCTGACCGAGGCCGGATCGGCTTCGAGCTTGTGGTGAAGGGCGATCTCGGTGATCCGTCGCGCGAGGTCGACGTCCTGCTGGGTCACCCACTCGACCACGTGTTCGGTGCCTTCGTCGTCACGGTAGATGGCGTCGTCGCTGACCAACTTGAAGTCGACGTACCCCTTCCCGATCGACACGCGCGGGTGGTGGCCGAGCGCCTCGCCCGCCTCGCCCACCGCGGCGACGAACCGTGCGCCGGTGCCGAAGTCGTCGATCACGTAGCGCGCATGCAGTCCCTGGGCCAGCTTGCGCCAGTCGGCCAGGTTCGCTTCCGCGATCTGTTCGCCCTTCAGCATGTCCATGGACCGCGACGCTATCCCTGATCCCGTCCTCGCCCCCGCGCGATGAGGGACGGGTGCTGCCATGCCGGGCGTTTCGTCCAGGTCGGCTGCCCACGCTGCCAGAGGGCCGTGTCGATCGGGGGAGTGGCCGTGGGCGGTGCGGACGCGGCGATCTGAGGCTCGGGACCATCAGGTCCGCCACACCGAGCGGGGGGTGCGGGCGATGGTGAAGGGGGCGCCGTGGTTGGCGGGCCAGCCGCGGCCGGCCCTCCGGGGCTCGGGGAGCGGGGACCGGAGGGGGTGGATCGTCCACATCCGCAGGTCGACCTGCCGATGGTGGGTCCAGCAGAGCAGGGCCAGCCCCTCGACATCCGTGCGGCCCCCGTCGGCCCAGTCCGTGAGGTGGTGCGCCTGGCATGCCTCGGCGGGGACCGCGCACCCGGGGATGACGCAGCCGCGGTCACGAGCTGCGAGCGCGCGGCGCTGGGCCGGCGTCGCGGTGCGCTGGGTCCGACCGACTGCCAGCGGGATGCGCCTGTCGAAGAGGGTCGCGGCCAGCGCGGCGATGCGCGCAGCGGCCGAGGGGGATCCGGCCGTGGTGGGCCTCGCGCCCCTGGACTGCCAGCCGGCAGGTGGGTGGTCGGCGAGGCCGGGCTCGTCCGGGCCAGGGCCGCAGCGGTGTGCGGTCTCCAGCAGCACCGGGGTGACGTCCGCGTCGCATCCGGCCCATCGGGACTCGGCCTGCGTCAGCTGGTGTCCACGGCTGGTGGTCCAGATCGGGTCATCGAGCCGGGTGTGCTCCAGCGTCACGGTGAGCGCGACAGGCAGGCCGCCACGGGTGGGCAGCGCTCCGGATGCGGCGGCGGCCTGGGTGAGCTCGACGAGCGCGTCCGCGCGCCGTGCCCCGGCGGGAACCGGGTCGATCGTGCTGCGACGCTGCTCGGCAAGGGCTTCGATGGCGGCCATCACGAGCTCGCCCTCGACCCTGGGCAGCTCGGCGGAGAGCAGGATCCGGTCGCCAAGGACCGAGAACGCCACGCTGCGCGACTCGTACGCGTCGACCTCGTCGCGGGTGGGGTCGTCGGGTGGGTGCAGCAGCCGATCTGCGGCTGCGACGAACCGGGTGACCGCGGGCGGGGCGAGCGCACCCCACATGGGGGTGAGGTGCTCCAGGACGGCGGCGAGCTCCTCGATGGTGAACCGGTCGGCGGCACGAGCGACGGGGTCGACGTGCTCGGCGCTGATGGTCCCCGCGGCCCAGGCGGCCGCCACGCCCGGATTCCCGGCCGCCAGCGCGCCACAACGTGCCAGACGACGGGCTTGGGCGACCGACCAGCCGCGTGCTGCGAGCGTCCCACCGCGATCAGGCAGCGGCAGGCAACCGGCACTCGCCGCTGCGTGCATGCGTGCGGCCAACGTGTACTCCGCGGCGGCGACCGTGGCCGCCAGCACCTCGACGTCGGCGGCGGGTCGCTCGCCCGCGGCCAGGCCCATGAGCGGTGGCTCAGCCACCGCGGCAGCGTGCACGCCGGCCCAGGCAGCACGCACCTCGGGTGAGGCCAGGGCCAGCCACGGGCCCACCCCGCCCGGGTCCTCACCCCCAGCCGGCTCCGGTGGCTCAGCCATCACGACGCTCAAGGAAACCCCCGTCTCCGTCGGACCGAACACCTGTTCGATCCGATGCTGACGCTATCGCCCCGGTCCGACATCGGCAGGCACCCCGGGCCGCTCATCCCCAGCACCGGACACGCGACGAGGGGACGTGCCCCGCCGACACGTCCCCTCGTCGGGATCGGGCGCCGATCGCCGCTGCCGGCGGTCGGACCCCTCGCCCGACCCAGCCCCTTCGCCGCGCAGCCCTGGTCAGCCCAGCTGCCCGGAGTACGTGACCGACGAGCAGACGGACCCGCCCCACGCGCTGAAGTCGTATGGAGCGCCCGCTCGGTGTCGTCGCCGGCACGTTGCCCACGGCCGTCGTCGAGGCGGTGAAGTCGCCGAGCGGATGAGCAACCGCGAGGTGGCCGAGACGCTGGTGCTGTCGTTGCCCACCGTCGCGTACCACCCTCGGCAACCTCGATCGGATGCTCGGGGCGCACGGCCGCGGTGCCCCGGCCCGTGCGCTCGATGCACGGGCGGCCGCGCCCGCACGCGTGAGCGCCGGT
>JALOLK010000108.1 GCA_025456015.1 Candidatus Nanopelagicales bacterium | reverse complement strand
CGGTCCACCTGGCGGGCCAGCTCGCGGCTCGCGTCGTGCTCGCGCACGCGGGTGCGGGCCAGCTCGAGGGCGCCCAGGGCGCCGACCCGGTCGGCGCGGCTGGCGCGGATGGTGGCCTCGGCACAGCGGGCGACGACCTCCAGGGGGAGGTGCCCGGCAGCGGCGGCGACCGCCACGGCCTGCTCGGCCTGCGCCTGGGCCTCGGCGAGCCGGTCCAGGTCGTGCAGCGCGCCCGCGAGGGCGACCAGCGAACCGCAGGTGTCGAACGCGGCGATGGCGCCGAGCTCGGCGAGCGACTCCTGGGCCTCGCGGGCCAGCTGGCGGCCGCGGTGGACCCGGCCGTCCAGCACCGCGATCTGCGCCCACGCCGCGGGGATCTGCACCCTCCGGTAGTAGGCCAGCGTCCCGGGGCGGCTGCTCATCGCGGTGAGGATCTGCTCGGCCTCGGCCGTGCGGCCCAGCCACAGGTGCAGGCGAGCCTCCATCATGGGCGCGCTCTGGTGCGCCGCCCGGGACCAGGCGTCCCCGTACGCGGCCCGGGTGGCCTGCAGCCCCTGCAGTGCCGTGCGGGTGCGCCCGGCCATGGCATCGATGAGGGCCCCGAGGAACTGCGTCTCGGTCTGCAGCCAGAGCCCCCCGCCACGGCTGGTGGCGCCCGGCTCGCGCCCATCGGCGACCACCTCGCTCGCCCGGCGCTGCAGGGCCAGGTGGTGCGGCACGGCGTTGGCCGGCCGACCGCTGAGCACCTCGGCCCAGCCGGCGGCGAGCACGTGCAGGTCCGAGGTGGCCAGGGCGAGCTGCGGGGCCGTGCGGAACCACCCGCTGACCTGGGGGGCGGCGCCGGCGTCGAGCAGGGACTCGACGTGCCCGTCGAGCACCCGGGCCGCCCCGGCCACGTCGCCGGCGGCCAGGCAGTGGGTGATCGCCTCGTCGGCCAGGCCGCGCTGCTCGTACCACCGGGCAGCGGATGCGTGGGCGGCCTGCTCGGCGCCCGGCTGCGTGTCGAGCAGCCGGCGCAGGTGCTCGCGCAGCAGGCCGTGCATCCCGTACCCGGATCCCCGCCCGGGGGGCAGGGGATGCACCAGCTGGTCCGCGGCGAGCCGGGCGAGGCGCTCACCGCTGTCCGTGCGCCCGGTCAGGGCGTCGCAGGCATCGGCGGTGAGCCGTTGCAGCACGCTGGCCCGCACGAGCAGCTCGCGGTCCACGGGGTGCAGGGCCGCCACGCTCGGGCCCACGAGCAGGTCCAGTCCGGACCCGAGCAGCCACACGGCCGGATCGTGCTCGGCGCTGCCGCCCGGTCCGAGGGTGCCCGCGCTGATCGCCCCCACCCAGCCCTCGGCCAGCCCGCGGAGCACCGCGCGGCGCTCGGGTGCCAGCCAGGGGACGGTCGTGGCCAGCAGGGCATCGGCCTCGTCGGCGCTGAGCAGCAGGTCGCCGCGGTCGAGCAGCACCAGCCGGCCGCCGGTCAGCAGTCGCGAGACGTCGATCGAGGGGGCGCGACGCGCCCGCGCGACGACGCGCGTCGTGTCCGGCAGGACGGCCAGCAGCTCGCCGAGCGCGCGCTCGTTGGGGTCGTCGGGCCCCGTGGCCAGGTCGTCGATGAGGACCAGCACCTCGGGCGCGGTCCGCAGGGCGGCCACCACCGCGGCCAGGCGGGCGGCGCGGTCCGCGCCCGGGTCGTCGTCGACCGGGATCCCGACGCTGGACAGCCGGGCGGCCAGGCCGCCGACGAGCTCGGCGCCGGGGTGGCCCAGCCCGACGCGCACCACGATCTCGGGGGCCGACTCGGCGAGGAGGTCCAGCAGCGTGCTGCCGCCGTGGCCGACCGGCGCGACGATGAGGCCCAGGCCGCGCGGCGGCACGCGCAGGAGCCGGTCCACCAGCCCGCGGCGCGGGAGCACCGCACCGGCCAGTGGCGCGTCCTGTGTGGCTGGGGGCGCGGGTCCCTCGCCCAGGACTGCAGCGAAGGCGGCGAGGTCGGCCGACGTGTCACCCCAGGCGTCGGGGTCGGGGCCGTCGGTGACGATCATGTCACCCCGCAGTGTGCGGCACGGGCGCGTCCCGGCGCTCGCCCGCCACGGCTGCGTGTCACCCCGGGCCGCGCCGCACGACCGGCCGCGCACGCCGACCGCGATCCATACCCCGCGCGGCTTCGCGGTGGGCGAACGCCGACGGGTGCGAGGTCTCGGTATGCACGCTGGGCGGGCGGGCAGAGGTACCCCCGTACACCCCGGGCGTCCGAGAGCGGGCATGGGGACGTTGGTGCCCGATCGCAGGAGGAATCGTGACCGCAGTGCAGTGCGCCCCGGCGCCGGAGGGTGTGGCCGGCGGGCAGCCCGTGGGCCCCGCACTCCCGGCCGCGCGCATCGTCGCGCTGATCCCCGCGCACAACGAGGAGGCCGGCATCGCGGCCACGGTGCGCAGCCTGCTGGCCCAGACCCGGCCGCCGGAGCGGGTCATCGTCATGGCGGACAACTGCACGGATCGCACCGTGGAGGTGGCCCGCGCCGAAGGTGCCGAGGTGCACGAGACGGTCGGCAACACCGCGAAGAAGGCGGGGGCGCTCAACCAGGGCCTGCGCGCCCACATGACCGACCTCGACGACGGGGACGTCGTGGTCTGCATGGATGCCGACGGCGCACTGGAGCCGGACTTCCTCGAGCAGGCACTGCAGGTGCTGGCCGAGCGGCCGAACGTCGGTGGGCTGTCCGGGGCGGTCGTGGCCCGCCAGCCGCAGAACACCGTCGAGGCGTTCCAGGCCATCGAGTACGCCCGGGGCACCCGGCTCATGGCCCGGGCCGGCGGGGCGGTGCACGTGCTCTCCGGCGCCTGCGCAGTGTTCCCCGTCCGGGTGCTGCGCCACGTGGCACGGGCGCGCGGGACCCAGATCCCCGGCGAGCCGGGCACGTGGTTCATGGAGCACTCGCTCACGGAGGACTACGAGCTCACGCTGGCCATCAAGCAGCTGGGGTACGCCTGCACCTCCACCCGGCGCTGCCGGGTGGTCACCGACGTCATGCCCACGTTCGAGATGCTGGCCACGCAGCGGTTGCGGTGGTACCGCGGGGCCATGGAGTCGCTGTGGCTCTACGGCTGGTCACGGCTCACCGACCGGATCTGGCTGCAGGTGGGGTTCACCTTCTTCGCCTCGGTCCTGTTCCCGATGGCGCTGGTCATCCTGTCGGTCTCCTACCTGGCGTGGGGGGCGCAGCCGGCCTGGGAGTACGCCCTGCTGTTCCCGATCTTCATCGCCGAGGGCGTGGTGGTCGCCCGCAGGGTCGGGGGGAGGCGCGCCCATCTGCTCGCCTGGACCTTCCTGCCGCTGTGGGCCTACGACAACCTGCTGTTCGTCTACTACTGGCGTTCGCTGCTGCGTGCCACGCGCGGCGACGCCCAGGCCTGGGTCACCTGACCTGGCCCCCGCGGCGGGCTTGCCCGCGCGGGCCGGCCCCGACCACGCCGCATCTGCCATCCATCACGACAGGAGCACTTCCATGTATGGAACGTCCATCACCCCGTCCAGCGCCAGCCTCGCCGGTTCCGCCGGCGCCGGCGCCCTGGCCGCCACCGGCGTCGAGCTGTTCTGGCTGGTCATCACCGCGATCGCGGTGTTCCTCGTCGGCGTGGTGCTCATGCGCCTGCGTCCGAAGGCGGAGTACTGAGCCATGGCGGATGTCCAGCTCCAGACGCTGGGGGAGCAGCGAGGCGTCAGGCGCTGGCAGTCCCTGGTGTTCCCCGGCCTCGTCGGGGCCCTGCTCGTGGGGTGGTTCGTCCTGGCGGCGCTGCCCAGCCCGGGCGGTGGGCCTGCGCCGACCGGGGATGGTGCAGCGGCAGCGGACGCGCCCGTCCCCGGCGCGGTCTCGGCCTTCGCGTCGATCCCGCCGCGGGTGCCGGACTGCTCGGCCGGCTCCGTGGCGCTCACGTTCGATGACGGCCCGGACCCGCAGATCACCCCGGCGGTGCTCGACGTCCTGCGCGCCTGGCAGGCCACTGCCACGTTCTACGTCATCGGGGAGCAGGCCGCCGCACGGCCCGACCTGCTGCGACGGGCGACCAGCGAGGGGCACACCGTGGGCAACCACACGTGGAGCCACCCCGATCTCACCGGGCTGGCCGGTGAGGCCGTGCGCGATGAGCTGGTGCGGACCAGCGACGTGATCACCGCGGCCACCGGGCGCCCACCACAGGTGTGGCGACCCCCCTTCGGCAGCCACGACGCCGCGGTCGAGGCCGAGGCCGACGCGCTGGGGCTGCGCATGCAGCTGTGGAGCGACGGCACGGACGGCCGCGACTGGCAGGGCGCCACCGCGCGGGCGATCGCCGAGCGCGTGGTCGGCAACGCCGAGGACGGCTCGGTCGTGCTGCTCCACGACATCCACCAGACCACCCTCGACGCCCTCCCGCTCGTGCTCGAGGGCCTGCACGCGAAGGGACTGTGCGCGCGATGAGCACCACCAACCCCACTCGTCCGCCCGGTGCCCCCGGGGTCGACGCGCCCGCCAGCCCGCCCTACCGGCGCAACACCTGGCAGGAGGCCATCGCGGAGTACCTTCCCGAGCGCCGGCGCACGCCCCGGGCCTTCACGTGGATCGAGCGGCTGCCGCTCCTGGCGGTCCTGGCCTTCCTGGTGGTGCTGGCCCTGCGCCTGCGCAACGGGGCGATGATCGACGAGGCGCTCTACATCAACCTCGGCACGCAGTACCTCGACGGCCCCCCGCCGACGCGGTCGGACACCGACTTCATCTCAGGCGCGCCGTTCCTCTACCCCGTGCTGGCCGCGGGGCTCGACGGCCTCGGCGGGCTGTGGCTGGTGCGCCTGGCCAGCCTGGCCAGCATCGTCGTGGCGGTGATCGCGGTGCAGCGCGCGACCACCGCGCTGGAGGCCTCCCGGCGAGCCGGCATCATGGCCGCCCTGGCCTTCGCCCTGGTCGGCCCGGTCGTCATGGTGGCGATGCTGGCCACGTTCGATGGCGTCGTCGTGATGCTGCTCGCGCTGGCACTCATGCTGGGGCTCACCCGCGCAGGCCTGGGCAGCGGGGCGGCGGTCGGCGCCCTGCTGGCACTTGCGGCCCTGACCAAGTACGCGGCCGCCCCCTTGGCCCTCGTGGTGCTCGTCGTGCTCCTCGTGGCCGGCCCTGCCGGGGCCCGGCGGGCCGCCGCCGCCGCAGGCACCGGTGCGGCGCTGCTGGCCGGGGCCTGGCTGCTCTGGGGTGACGTGCTCACCCCGGGCCTGCAGTTCACGACCACCGGGCGCTCGGCGCTCGGCCCGACCGCCCGTCCGGTGCTGGTCGGCACCCTGCTGGTGACCGCTGGGCTGCTGCTCGCACTGGCGGTGGCGGGCGCCCTGCGCCGGCCCCGAGCCGAGCTGGCGGGTGCGCGCGGTGCGGTGCTGGCGCTGGCCCTGCTCGGTGGTGGCCTGGCCCTGCCGCTGGCCCAGGTCCGGCTCGGCGAGGGTGTCTCGTTCGGCAAGCACCTGGCGTACTCGGCGCTGTTCCTCGCCCCCCTGGCCGGCCGGGAGCTGGCAGCGATGTCGCGGGGCCGGCTGCGGCTGCTGCCCGTCGCGCTCGTGGCCGGTGTGGCGCTGCTGGTCGCCGGCGTGCGCTCCGACGCCCTCTACCACGAATGGGTGGACGTCTCCCCGGTCGTCGAGCGCATCACGGCGGACCCGCAGCCGGGCACCTACCTGTCGAGCTCGGCCGACGTGCTGGCCTACGCCACCGCCGACCTGCCGCAGATCGCCTGGGCCACCACCTTCGCCCTCTACGCGGAGGGCGAGCGCGAGATCCGCACGGCCGTGCAGGAGGGCCGCTACCAGACCGTCGTGCTGCGCACGGCATCCACCGGGAATCCGGAGCAGGACCGCGGCCAGGACGTGCTGGTGGCCGCACTCGACGACAGCGGGGCCTATGACCTGGCCGTCGCGCCGTTCGCCGTGGCCGAGGGCTCCTCGGACCGCTGGCTGGTCTACACCAAGGAGTGAGGGTGACCCTGCGCTCGCGTCGTCCGTCGGTCCTGCTGGCCGCGCTGGCCCTCCTGGCCGGCCTCGCCCTGGTGCCGCTGGCCAGTGCCGAGGCGGCGCCCTGTCCGTGGGGGACGCAGTGCAACGCGGTCACGCTGGTGAAGCCCACGTCGGGGGCGGTGCTGGCCGGGACGGTGGCGCTGGAGGCGACCGCGCGGCAGACGACGCCGGAGCGCGGCACCATCGTGAAGGTCGAGTGGTGGCTCTACCACGCCTCGTTCGCCGAGCAGACCCCGGAGAACGAGGAGGGCAAGATCCTGCTGTTCGAGGCCACGGCCCCGACCAGTGGGACCCGGCTGGACGGGACCTGGACCGGGACCTGGACGGTGACCTCCCGCATGACCACCCGGGACGGCGCCTACACGCTGGGCGGTACCCGCACGTACACGCTGCCGAACGACGGCCGGCCCTACACCCTCGAGGCCCACGTCCTCGACGAGGAGTGGACGCGGACCTGGGGCGGCCCGTCGGGGCGCACGGCGCCCACGCCGGTGACCATCGACTTCGGCACCGGGACCACGCCCCCGCCACCGTCGAGCGGGGACGTCAGCGTCGGATCGGGCTCCTTCCGCCTGGCAGGGACGAACATCTACCGCGCCGCCGACACGCTCGTGCGGTACACCCGGACCGCCACCCAGACCGTGTCGCCGGCCAACCAGTGGGGCACCGAGGCCGCCGTCGTCGACGGCGTGGTCACCGAGGTGCGCAACCGGGTCAGCGGCGGCGCGGCCATGCCCATCCCCGCGGGCGGCTTCGTGCTCTCCGGGCACGGCACCGCGGCGACGTTCCTCAACACCCACGCGGTGCAGGGCGCCCGGGTGGTGCTGCCCGGCGGGGCAGGGCCGAGCCCGTCGCCGAGCCCGTCACCGTCCAGTAGCCCGAGCCCGAGCCCGAGCCCGAGCCCGAGCCCGACGCCCACGCCCTCGCCGACACCGTCGGCCAGCCCGACGCCCACGCCGACGACCTCGCCCGTGGCCAGCACGTCCCCCTCGCCGACCGCCAGCCCGTCGCCGACGGCGCCATCCGACCCGCGCTCGGTCAGCATCGGCTCGTCGACGCACCCGATCGCCGGGACGAACATCTTCCGTTCCACGGGCACCCTGGTGCCGGCCAACCAGTGGGGCGTCGAGGCGACGGTGGTCGACGGCCGGGTGACCGAGATGCACCGCGGCTCGCCGGCCTCGCCGATCCCGGCGGGCGGCTACGTGCTCAGTGGCCACGACGGCGCCGGGGACTGGCTGTACGCCAACGCCAAGGTCGGGGCCACGGTGCGCCTCGAGGGCGAGACCGGTCCCAGCCCCTCGCCCACCGCGAGCCCGTCGCCGAGCCCGAACCCGTCGCCGAGCCCGAGCCCGTCGCCGAGCCCCAGCCCGACGCCGACGGATCCGCGCTCGGTCAGCATCGGCTCGTCCACGCACCCGATCGCCGGGACGAACACCTACCGCGCCGCGGGCACCCTGGTCCGGTACACGCGCACGGGCAGCCAGACGACGTCGCCGGCCAACCAGTGGGGCGTCGAGGCGACGGTGGTCGACGGCCGGGTGACCG
>JALOLK010000035.1 GCA_025456015.1 Candidatus Nanopelagicales bacterium | reverse complement strand
CGACCAGAAGTCGGGGAACTCCACCCCGCGCTGCTCGAACACGGTCTCGCCGGTCTTCCAGTTGGTCTGCACCACGTCGCGGGACTCCCACGTGACGTCGTCGTAGGGATGCACCCCCGCCGTGGTGTAGACGCGCTCGAAGGACACGGAGGGCACCACCCGGGGACGCTCGGCGCGTGCCTTCGCGGTGCCGGTCCGGGGGGTGTCCGAGTCAGCTCGGGTCATGCCAGCTCCTGTCGGTTCGTGCGCGACGCTGCGCGCGGGGTCGGTCCCGGGGCTCCGGGGGTGCTGCTGGGGGGCTCCTACGCGGGTGCTGCGTGTGGGTCAGGTGGTGCGGGTGCTGCTGGGCCGGGCGCGCAGGTCGACCGGGACCTCGTCGCCCGTCGCCCGCAGCAGGGCAATCTCGGCCTCGAAGTCCGCCAGCGACTCGAAGGACCGGTACACCGAGGCGAACCGCAGGTACGCGACCTCGTCGAGGACGCGCAGCGGCCCCAGGATGGCCAGGCCCACGTCATGCGAGGCGATGGCCGCCTGGCCGCTGGCGCGCAGCTGGTCCTCGACCTGCTGGGCGAGCAGGGCCAGGTCGTCCTCGCTCACCGGACGGCCCTGGCAGGCCTTGCGGACCCCCGCCACGACCTTCTCGCGGCTGAACGGCTCCACCACCCCGGAACGCTTCACCACGAGCATGCTCATGGTCTCCACGGTGGTGAACCGCTGGCTGCAGGACGGGCAGAGACGACGCCGCCGGATGGCGGTGCCGTCCTCGGTCGAGCGGGAGTCGACCACGCGGGTCTCCGCGGACCGGCAGAACGGGCAGTACATCCCCGCTCCTCCTTCGCTCGCGCTGTGCCTGGGCCCGGTCCGGACGGCTCCCCTGGGGATCACCCTGTGGATCGCCTGTCCAGAACCTGTGGATCATCAACCACAATCTGTGGATGACTTACACGGGTGTAACTACTAGATGTGGGGACCGTAGCGCGTGAGCGACCTGGACGCAAGCATGTGACGCGACATGATCCGACGTCGTGCGTCAGGCCCCTGCAGGGACCGGGACCAGCAGGGCCTGCCCGGGCTGGATCAGGTTGCTGCGCATGCCGTTCAGGGAGCGCATCTCCTCGACGACCTCGCGCGGGTCGGTCGCCGGCATGACCCGCTCGGCGATCGCCCACAGCGAGTCGCCCTCCTCGACGACGACGGTCAACGTGGTCGCGGCAGGGACGACGACCTCGGTGCCCGCGAGCGCGGGCCTGGCAGTCAACCGCTCGAGGCCCAGCACCGCCAGGCCGAGCAGCAGCACCACCACGAGCGCGGCGAGCAGGGCGCGTC
Source organism: Candidatus Nanopelagicales bacterium (assembly GCA_025456015.1). Taxonomy (GTDB): domain Bacteria; phylum Actinomycetota; class Actinomycetes; order S36-B12; family CAIYMF01; genus Prado023. Next base: position 38,583 of record JALOLK010000035.1, on the reverse strand, counting down.
CGCGCGGGGTGAGCCGCACGGCGCCTGCTGCGGGCACCGGGCTGACCGTGGGGACCTGCACGACCGGGCGCCACAGCGCCACCACCGCTGAACTTGCCATGGGGACCTCCTCGTTTCGTACTGGTGTTCGTTCGAACGTCTGTGCTATTGGTACCACGTCCACCCGACACGGGCAAGACCCGAATCGAACAGATGTTTGAATCGGGACCCCTGGTGGGCTACCGTGCTGGTGACGGGATCCCAGACCCCGTCACCGGCAGGACCAGACTCCCCCGGGGGTCTGACAACGACAGCGGGCCACGGCCCGCGCGGACGGAGGACGCCATGGCCACGATCCACGAGCTGCCCGACGGCGCTGAGGACACCGACGGCCTGACCCCACGGCAGCGGCGCGTGCTCGAGGTCATCCGCGCCTCGGTGGAGAGCCGTGGCTACCCGCCGAGCGTGCGCGAGATCGGCGAGGCGGTCGGGCTGAACTCGCCGTCCAGCGTCGCCCACCAGCTCAAGGTCCTCGAGGCCAAGGGCCACCTGCGCCGTGATCCCAACCGCCCGCGCGCCATGGAGGTCCTCGACCCGGACGGCGCGCACGTGGACCCGACCGACATCGGCGAGCACCTGCCCGCCGCGGTGCACGTCCCCCTGGTGGGCCGGATCGCCGCTGGTGGCCCCATCCTCGCCGAGCAGGCGGTGGAGGCGGTCTTCCCGCTGCCCCGCGAACTGGTCGGCGACGGCGACCTGTTCCTGCTGCGCGTGAGCGGGGACTCGATGGTCGACGCGGCGATCTGCGACGGCGACTACGTCGTCGTGCGCGCCGGGCGCAGCGCCGACAACGGGGCGATCGTCGCGGCGCTGCTCGAGGACGAGGCCACGGTGAAGACGCTGCGCCGCAAGGACGGGCACACCTGGCTCATGCCCCACAACCCCGCTTATGAGCCGATCGACGGCGACCGCGCCGTCATCATGGGCGTCGTCGTGGCGGTGCTGCGCCGCGTCTGAGCCGATCGGTCGGACCACCACCTGCTCACCGCGCGCCCTAGGCTGGGCCCGTGCCCGTCCCGCCGAAGCTGGAGCCCGACGACCGGGTCGCCCAGGGGATGGCCGCGCGCAAGCAGGTCCCCCGTCAGTCGCTGGCGCAGTGGGATCCCCCGGCCGACCGCGCCGACCCGGTCACGCTGCTGCTCGAGCAGGCCGAGCACCGCATCCCCACGCTGGTGCCCATCCGGCACGGCCGGATGAGCGTCTCGCCCTTCTCCTTCTACCGCGGCGCCGCGATCGTCATGGCCGCCGACCTCGCCTCCCAGCCCAGCACGGGCCTCACGGTCCAGCTCTGCGGGGATGCGCACATCGCCAACTTCGGCCTGTTCGCCTCCCCGGAGCGCACCCTGCTGTTCGACCTCAACGACTTCGACGAGACCCATCCGGGGCCCTTCGAGTGGGACGTCAAGCGCCTGGCCGCCTCAGCGGTGCTGACCGCGCGGTCGAACGGCTGGAACTCCTCGGTGCAGCGCGCGATGGCCCGTGCCAGCGTCCGGGCCTACCGCGAGGCGATGCGCGCGTTCGCCTCCATGTCCACCCTGGAGGTCTGGTACTCCCGCCTCGACGTCAGCGAGCTGGCGACCTTCGCGCAGACGCTGCCGCCCGAGGCAGTCCTCGCCCGCGTCGAGCGGTCGATCGCGGGCGCACGGCGGCGCACCAACCTGCAGGCGATGGAGAAGCTCACCGAGGTCGTGGACGGGGAGCGTCGGTTCGTCGAGGACCCACCGCTGCTGGAGCGGTCCGGCCCCGAGCACGCCGAGCTGCTGGGCGGGGAGGCCCTGGCCCTGTACCGCAGCACGCTCGTGTCGGATCGCGCGGCGCTGCTCGACCGCTTCCACGTCGTCGACGTCGCGCGGAAGGTGGTGGGCGTCGGCAGCGTGGGCACGCGCTGCTACGTGCTGCTCCTGCAGGGCATCGACGGCAGCGACCCGCTCATGCTGCAGTTCAAGGAGGCGACGGCGTCGGTCCTCGAGCCGCACACCGCGCCCAGCGAGCTGGACCACTGCGGCGCACGGGTCGTCGCCGGCCAGCGGCTGCTGCAGGCGGCCACCGACATCTTCATCGGCTGGACCTCGGCAACCGACGCCCACGGCGTCGTCCACGACTCCTACGTGCGCCAGCTGCGCGACATGAAGTTCTCCCCCGACCTGTCGGCGCTGGGCCTCAACGGCGTCGACCTGCTGCTGCGGGCCGCGGGCTGGACGCTGGCGCGGGCGCACGCCCGCTCGGGGGATCGCATCGCGATCGCCGCGTACCTGGGCCGCAGCGGGCGCTTCGAGGATGCGGTGACCCCCTGGGCCATGGGCTACGCCGACCAGTCCGAGGACGATCACGCCGGCTTGGTGCACGCGATCCGGATGGCTCGGGTGCCCGCGATCACGGGCGTCTGAGGCGGACCTGCCACCGGGCCCCCTGCTCGGGGCGGGCGGCCTGGGCCACGCTCAGTCGGACAGTGTGGCGTCCAGCCGGCGCAGGGCGCTGGTGACCGTGTCGAGGTCCGTGGTCCACCACAGCGGCGGCAGCGTCCGCCGCAGCTGGGCGCCGTAGCCGGTGGTCGCCAGCCGCGCGTCGAGGACGGCGACGACGCCGCGGTCCTCGGGCGAGCGGATGAGCCGGCCCGCGCCCTGGGCCAGCATGAGCGCGGCGCGGGGTACCGAGACCGAGGCGAAGCCGCTGCCGCCGGCCGCGTCGATGCGCTCGGAGCGGGCCGAGACCACGGGGTCGTCGGGCCGCGGGAACGGGATGCGGTCGATGACCACGCAGGTGCAGGACGGGCCCGGGACGTCCACGCCCTGCCACAACGAGAGGGTGCCCAGCAGCGAGGCGCGCGGCTCGTCGGCGAACTGGCGCACCAGGCCGGCGACCGCGTCGCCCCGCCGGGCGACGATGATCGGCCGATCCGCGCGGTCCGCGAACCGCCGACCGAGCACCTCCTCGGCGCGTTCCACCGAGCGCCACGAGGAGAACAGCGCGAGCGTGCGACCCCCGGCCGCGTCGATGAGGTCCGCGAGCTGCTCGAGGGCCTCCTCGCTGACCCCGTCGCGACCGGGGCGGGGCAGCGTCGCGGCGCAGTAGAGCACGCCCTGCCGGCCGTGGTCGAAGGGCGAGCCGACATCCAGCCCCACCCACCCGGGCGGGCATCCGAGGCTGGCCGCCAGGCCGTCGAAGGAGCCACCGATCTGCAGCGTCGCGCTGGTCAGCGCCACCGGGCGGGCACCGAACAGGCGCTCCTCGAGCAGGCCGTGCACGCTGATCGGCGCCAGGTGCAGCACACCAGGTCCGCCCGGCCGGCGCGAGACCCACGCCACCGACCCGTCGCCCAGCTGCAGCAGGGCGGCGGCCACCTCGTGCACCCCGGTGACGGCCGCGCGGGCCGTGGTCCGGTCGGCCGAGGCCTCGGCGGCGTCGCCGCTCGTGCCCCGCAGCGAGCCCAGGGCGGCGTGGCCGGCGTCCCGCAGGGCGGTGAGCACGACGACGAGCTCGTCGGGCAGCGTCCGCAGGCGGCCGTCCGCCAGCTCGGCGAGCACCTCGTCGAGGTAGCCGCTCGCGTCGCGCAGGGGGTCGAGCACCTCTGGGGTCAGGAACCGGCGCGCCCGGCCGATCGCCCGATCGACGATGGACCCGGAGAGCTCCACCGTCAGCGCGTTGGTCATCCGATCGACGAGCTCGTGCGCCTCGTCCACCACCACGGCACCGTGGTCGGGCAGGACGGGCACCTCCCCGACGACGTGGATCGCCAGGAGCGCGTGGTTGGTCACCACCAGGTCGGCATCCCGGGCGCGGGCCCGGGCCGCCTCCGCGAAGCACTCGTCGCCGAACTGGCAGTTGGTCGCCCCCGGGCACTCCCGCGAGGAGACCGACAGCCCCGCCCACACCCGCCCGTCCACCGCCTCGTCGAGGTCGTCCCGGTCGCCCGTCGACGTCGTCTGGGCCCACGCGCGCAGCCGCTTGGCCTGCCGACCCAGGCGCGTCGTCGGGGCCTGGAACAGCGCCTCCTCCTCGGGATCCGGCGATCCCCGCAGCAGCCGATCCATGCAGATGTAGTTGCTGCGGCCCTTGAGCACCGCGAAGCGCAGCTGACGCCCGAGGTCCTCGGCGAGTGCCTCGGCCACCACGGGGAGGTCCTTCTCGACCAGCTGGCGCTGCAGGGCCAGGGTGGCGGTGGCGATGACGACGGGCTCGTCGTCGACGACCGCCCGCCGGGCGGCCGGGACCAGGTAGGCCAGGGACTTGCCCGTGCCCGTGCCAGCCTGCACGAGCAGGGTGTCGCCCGGCGCGTCCAGGCAGCCGGCCACCGCCTCGGCCATCCGCAGCTGGCCCTCGCGGGACTGCCCACCGATCGCCGCGACCGCGTGCTCGAGCAGGACCGCGACCGGCGGCAGGTCGGCCTGCGGCGCACCCTTCGGCTCGGGGTCCTGGGCAGCACCGGTGCCCGGGTCGGCGCCGCCGGGCTCGGCACCTGGGCGGGCCTGCGGCGCCGGCGCCACGACGGGCGCGGGGGGCACCACGCGGCTCACGGCGGACCGGGCCGGGCGCCGTCCAGGACCGGCGGGGCCGCAGCCGCGCCCTCCGGCGGTGCTGCGGCAACGAGCCCGTCGGGGTCGAGGCTGGCCGCCGACAGCTCCGCCGCCAGCTGGGCCCCCACGACCGCGGAGACCTGCGCCCCGTGCTCGGTGTAGGCGACCGCGACGTCGCGGCCCTCCTCGTGGACGCGGGCCACGAGATCCCCCCGGTCGAAGGCCAGCAGCACGTCGACGGGCTCGGGTGGGTCGGGCAGGTCCCGCTCGATCGCCTCGAGCAGCCCGTCGATCCCCTGGCCGGTGGCCGCCGAGACGACCACGGAGTGGGGCTCACGGGCCTGCAGCCGGGCGACGGCGAGCGGGTCGGCCACATCCGCCTTGTTGATGACGAGCAGCTCGGGGACCTGGCCGGCACCGATGTCGGCGAGGACCTCGCGGACGGCGCCGATCTGGCCCTCCGGGTCGGCGTCCGCGCCGTCGACCACGTGCAGGATGAGGTCGGCGTCGGACACCTCCTCCAACGTGGACCGGAAGGCCTCGACGAGCTGGTGCGGCAGGTGGCGGACGAACCCGACGGTGTCGGCCAGCGTGAACGCCCGACCCGAGGGGCTGTGCGCCCGGCGGACGGTGGGGTCCAGCGTCGCGAACAGGGCGTCCTCCACGAGCACGCCGGCACCCGTGAGCCGGTTCAGCAGGCTGGACTTGCCGGAGTTCGTGTAGCCGGCCAGCACGACGCTGGGGGTGCTGCTGCCACGGCGCGCGCTGCGCATGGTGCGGCGGGCGGTGGCCATGTGCGCGATCTCGCGGCGCAGCCGGCTGATGGACTCGCGCACCCGCCGGCGGTCGGTCTCGATCTTCGTCTCGCCCGGCCCGCGCGAGCCGATGCCCTGGCCGCCGGCGACCCGGCCACCGGCCTGCCGGGACAGCGACTCGCCCCAGCCGCGCAGCCTCGGCAGCAGGTACTGCATCTGCGCCAGGCTCACCTGGGCCTTGCCCTCCCGGCTGCGGGCGTGCTGGGCGAAGATGTCGAGGATCAGCCAGGTGCGATCCACGACCTTGACCTTCACGAGCTCCTCGAGGCGGCGCAGCTGCCCCGGGGCGAGCTCGCCGTCGCAGATGACGGTGTCGGCCCCGACCGCCACGACGACCTCGCGCAGCTCACGCACCTTGCCGGCACCGATGTAGGTCGCGGGATCGGGCTTGTCGCGGCGCTGGACCAGCCCGTCGCAGATCACCGAGCCCGCGGTCTCGGCCAGCCGTGCGAGCTCGGCCAGCGAGCGCTCCGCGTCCTGCAGGGTGCCGGAGGTCCACACGCCGACGAGGACGACGCGCTCGAGGCGCACCTGGCGGTACTCGACCTCGGTGATGTCCTCGAGCTCGGTGCCCAGCCCGGGGACCCGGCGCAGGGCCTGGCGGTCCAGCAGGTCGGCGGCCTCGTGCTCGAGGATGTCGGACGGCTCAGGCATGCAGCTCCCACCAGTCAGGATCGATCGTGCCGCGGGCGACGAGCACCGCGGGGCCGGACAGCTCGACGTGGCCGTCGGCTCGCCAGGTGACCTCCACGGTGCCCCCCGGCACGTCCACGCGCATCCGCTGGCCGTCCGGACCGCCCCCGGAGCGCCGGATCGTGGCCACGGCGGCCGCGCAGGCGCCCGTGCCGCAGCTGAGCGTCTCCCCGACGCCCCGCTCGAACACGCGCATGCGCAGGTGGTCCGGGCCGAGGACCTCGACGAACTCCACGTTCGCGCCGTTCGGGTAGGCGTGGGCCGGGGCGACCGCCGGGGACTCGAGCAGGTGGCCGGCCTCGGTCAGGTCGGCGACCCAGGTGACGGCATGCGGGTTGGGCATGAGCACGCCGAGGGCATCGCGGGCGACGCCGGCAGCGGGACCGTCAGCGGGGTGCACCGTGACCGGATCGGCGAGCAGGGCCGCCGGGCCCATGTCGACCTGCACGCTGCCCCCGCGCCGCTCGACGTGCACCGCCCGGGCCCCGCCCCGCGTGCCGATGTGGAACGAGCCCGGCTCGACCAGGCCCTCATCGAGCAGGTGGGCGACGAACACCCGCGCCCCGTTGCCGCACATCTCGGCGACCGAGCCGTCCGCATTCCGGTAGTCCATGAACCAGGCGGCCCGCTGGGCCTGCTCGGCGACCTCGGGATGGGCTGCCGTGGGCGTGACCACGAGCACCCCGTCAGCGCCCAGGCCGCGGCGCCTGTCGCACAGGGCTGCGACCGCTGCGGGCGTCACGGACAGCCGGCCGTCCGGGTCGGGCAGGAGCACGAAGTCGTTGCCCGTGCCATGCCCCTTGCGGAACGGGATGGCGGACCGGGTCATGCGCCAAGGGTAGTGGCGCCGGCCGACAGGGCAGCCGCGATCGTCTCGGCTGTGGATGACCCGGCGCTCGGCATCGGCACCCAGGCCGTCCGGGGATCGCGGCGGAACCAGCGCTGCTGGCGGCGGGCGTAGGCGCGGGTGGCATCGATGACCGCCTGCCGGGCTGCCGGCTCCTCGAGCGTGCCGTCGAGCAGGGCGATCACCTGCGGGTAGCCCAGCGCCCGACTGGCCGTGCGCCCCTCGCGCAGGCCGAGGGTCAGCAGGTGGCGGACCTCGGCCACCAGGCCGGCGGCGAACATGGCGTCCACCCGGGCCGTGATCCGCTCGTCGAGGGTCGTACGGTCGACGGCGCACCCGACCGACAGGTGCGGCACCAGCGGGGGGCCGTCGACCGGCAGCCGGGCGACGAACGGCCCGCCGGTCAGCTCGATGACCTCCAGGGCCCGCACGATCCGCCGGCCGTTGCTGGCGAGGATGTGCTCAGCAGCCTGCGGGTCGCGACGGGCGAGCTCGGCGTGCAGGGCGGCGGGGCCGACCTCGTCGAGGCGCTGCTGCCAGCGGGCCCGCACGGCCGGGTCGCTGCCGGGGAAGCGCAGGTCGTCGAGGAGGCCCCGGAGGTACAGCCCCGAGCCGCCCACGACCACGGCCGGCACCCCTCGGTCGGCCAGGTCGTGCAGCACGGCCCGGCCGCGCCGCTGGTACTCAGCGACGGTGAGCTCCTCGGTCACGTCGAGCAGGTCGAGCAGGTGGTGGGGCACCGCCGCCCGCTGCTCGCGCGTCGGCTTGGCCGTGCCGATGTCCATGCCCCGGTAGACCTGGAAGGCGTCCGCGTTCACGACCTCGGCGCCCGCCAGCCGCGCGACGGCCAGGGCGAGGGCGGACTTGCCCGCCGCCGTGGGCCCGACGATCGCGACGACCCGGGGCCAGGGCCCGGCGTCGCTGGTCGGCCGCTCCCCCGCGGGCCGCGCCGCGGGCGTCGCCTCCCGGGCCCAGGTGGCGAGGACGCCGTCGGTCGGCTCAGGCACGGACGGGCAGCGTCGGCATCCCCAGCGCGACCGCACCGGCGGGTGCGCCGACCGCTGCGCCCGTGCCGCACCCGACCTGTCCGGTGGCCCAGGCATCCCCGGCTCGGGTGGGGCGTACGGACAGGGCGGTCCCGGTCAGGTGGTGCGGGGCTGCGGCCTCGATGCGCACCGTCACGCAGTCGCCCGGGCGGGCCTGCTCGGCGCCATGGAAGTGGACCAGCCGGTTGTCCCGGGCCCGGCCGGACCGCCGGTGGGTGCGATCGTCCTTGCGGCCCTCGCCCTCGGCGACCAGGACCTCGGCCTGCGTGCCGACCTGGGCGCGGTTCTCCGCCCAGCTGATCTGCTCCTGCACCGCGACCAGCCGCTCGTAGCGCGCCTGGACGACCTCCTTGGGCACCTGGTCGGGCATCTCGGCTGCTGGGGTCCCCGGCCGGGGCGAGTACTGGAACGTGAACGCCGAGGCGAACCTGGCCCGCCGCACGACGTCCAAGGTGGCCTCGAAGTCCTCCTCGGTCTCGCCCGGGAAGCCCACGATGATGTCGGTCGTGATGGCGGCATCGGGGATCTGGGCGCGCACGGCGTCGAGGATGCCGAGGTAGCGATCGCGGCGGTAGGAGCGGCGCATGGAGCGCAGGACCCGGTCGCTGCCGGACTGCAGCGGCATGTGCAGCTGCGGCATGACGTTGGGGGTCTGGGCCATCGCCGTGATGACCGCGTCGGTGAAGTCGCGCGGGTGCGGGGAGGTGAAGCGCACCCGCTCGAGGCCGGGCACCTGCCCGCAGGCCCGCAGCAGGTCGGCGAAGGCCTCCCGCTCGCCGAACTCGGACCCGTAGGCGTTGACGTTCTGGCCCAGCAGCGTGACCTCGATGACGCCTTCGGCGACCAGGGCCTCGACCTCGGCGAGGATCTCGCCGGGCCGGCGGTCGCGCTCCCGCCCCCGCAGGCTCGGCACGATGCAGAACGTGCAGGTGTTGTTGCACCCGACGCTGATCGCCACCCAGGCCGCGTAGGCGGACTCGCGCCGGCTGGGCAGGGTGGAGGGGAACGTCTGCAGTGACTCCTCGATCTCCACCTGCGCCTCGCGCGCCAGCGCGGCGCGGCGCAGCAGGGTGGGCAGGGCATCGAGGTTGTGGGTGCCGAAGACGACGTCGACCCACGGGGCGCGGGCCACGATGCCGTCCCGGTCCTTCTGCGCCAGGCACCCGCCGACCGCGATCTGCATGCCGGGCCGGCCGCGCTTCACCGACGCCAGGTGGCCGAGGTTGCCGTAGAGCTTGTTGTCGGCGTTCTCCCGCACCGCGCAGGTGTTGAGCACCACGACGTCGGCACCGTCGCCGTCGGCGGCCCGGGCGTACCCGTGGGCCTCCAGCAGCCCTGCGAGTCGCTCGGAGTCGTGCACGTTCATCTGGCAGCCGTACGTGCGCACCTGGTAGGTGCGCGGCTCGGCGGCGGCTGGCTGGCTCATGGTCAGGCAAGGGTAGGCGTGCCGGCCGACCACAGCACAATCCCGCGGCTGGCCACCGTCCGCCGGCGGGCCCTGGCCGCCGATCGGGGCCTCAGGTGCCCCATCGGTGCGGCGCGCCATCGCCGTCGAGCTCCCCCAGGCCGTCCTGCTCCTGGTCGGCGTCGTCCAGCATCTCCCGCACGACGCCGAAGGCCAGGCCCGCGCCGTAGCCCTTGCGGGCCAGCGCGCCGGTGAGCCGACGCACCTGGGTGGCCCGGGGCAGGCCTGCCACCGAGGGCAGCCGGCGCGCCACCAGGGCGCGCGCGGCGGCGAGCTCGTCCTCGGGGTCGACCTGCGCGAGGGCCTCGTCGATGAGCGCGTCGACTACGCCCCGGCGACGCAGCTCCTGGCGCAGCGCCGCGCTCGACAGGCCTCGGCCCGCCTGGCGGGACTGCACCCAGAGCCGGGCGAAGGTGGCGTCGTCGACGAGGCCGACCTCCTCGAAGCGGTCGAGGACCCGGGTGGCGACGTCCTCGGGCACCCCCCGCTGGGCGAGGGTCGCCGCGAGTTGGGACCGGGTCCGCGGTGCCACCTCGAGGCGGCGCAGCAGGATGGTCCGGGCCACCTGCTCCGGGTCGGCCTGGGGCCCCTCGAAGTCCGCGGGGGGCTCGGGGGCGCGCCGGGCCATCCCCGGCCTCAGTCGATCGGGCGCGGGGCGGCTGGGCTCGGTGCGCTCGGGGTGGGCACCGTCAGGTCGATCGGGGCGTCGACCTGCGGGCCGATCCCGAGCTTCTCCTTGATGCGCTTCTCGATCTCGTCGGCGAGGTCGGGGTTGTCCCGCAGGAACGCGCGGGCGTTCTCCTTGCCCTGGCCCAGCTGATCGCCGTCGTAGGTGTACCAGGCACCGGACTTGCGCACGAACCCCTGCTCGACCCCCATGTCGATCAGGCCGCCCTCACGGGAGATCCCGATGCCGTACAGGATGTCGAACTCCGCCTGCTTGAAGGGCGGGGCCACCTTGTTCTTCACGACCTTCACACGCGTGCGCGAGCCCACCGGCTCGGTGCCGTCCTTGAGGGTCTCGATCCGCCGCACGTCGAGGCGCACGGAGGCGTAGAACTTCAGCGCCTTGCCACCCGTGGTGGTCTCCGGGCTGCCGAACATCACGCCGATCTTCTCGCGCAGCTGGTTGATGAAGATCGCGGTGGTGCCCGTGTTGCTGATGGCGCCGGTCATCTTGCGCAGCGCCTGGCTCATGAGGCGGGCCTGCAGGCCGACGTGGCTGTCGCCCATCTCGCCCTCGATCTCGGCCTTCGGGGTCAGCGCCGCCACCGAGTCGATGACCACGAGGTCGATGGCACCGGACCGGATGAGCGTGTCAGCGATCTCCAGCGCCTGCTCGCCGGTGTCCGGCTGCGAGACGTAGAGGTCGTCGAGGTTGACCCCGAGCTTCTGCGCGTAGACCGGATCCAGCGCGTGCTCGGCATCGATGAAGGCCGCGATCCCACCGCCACGCTGGACGCTGGCCACGGCATGCAGGGCCACGGTGGTCTTGCCGCTGGACTCCGGGCCGTAGATCTCCACGACCCTGCCCCGGGGCAGGCCGCCGATGCCGAGCGCCACGTCGAGGGCGATCGATCCGGTCGGGATGACGTCGATGGGCACGACCGGCTGGTCCCCCAGACGCATCACGGTGCCCTTGCCGAACTGCTTCTCGAGGTGCAGCAGCGCCGACTCGAGCGCCTTCTCGCGGTCCTGTGCGGCCATCGGGTTCTCCTTGGGTCTGTGGCGTCCAGGACGCCTCGGTTCGTCGCCGCAGACGCTAGACCGGGCCCCCGACATCGGGACCCGCTCCGCCGTGGATCTGTGGACAACCGTGGGCTCGCGCCCCCGGGTGCTCGCACCATGCTAGGCGAACAGGTGTTCGACGTGGTGCCGACACGCCGCGGCTCAGCGCAGGTGCCCCGGCACCGGTGCGTGCGCGCAGACGGCGCGCCAGACCTCCCGGGTGTCCACCCCCGCCGCCAGGGCCTGGCTCACCGTGAGCCCCTCCAGCGCGGCGAGGTGCTGGTCGTCGGCCCACGAGCGTGCGTAGGCGCGGCCGAACACCTCCTCCATCCGCTCCCAGAAGTCGGTGAGCCGCATGCCCCCATCGTGCCAGCGCCGCAGGCCGGCGCCAGTCCGCAGCTGGGGACGAGCGGGGCGCGGCGCTCACCACAGCGGATGTCAGGGCGCGCGACCAGAATGCCGCCATGGATCCCCTGGCCGCGTTCTCCCCGCCCACGCGGGCGTGGTTCGCCGCGGCCTTCCCGGAACCCACCGCGGTGCAGGCGCAGGCCTGGCCGCGCATCCAGGCCGGTCGCAGCGTGCTGGCCGTCGCGCCGACCGGGTCGGGCAAGACGCTGGCGGCCTTCCTGTGGGCCATCGACCGCTGCCTGGCGCCGCGGCCGGAGCGCGGCGTGCGCGTGCTCTACGTCAGCCCGCTCAAGGCGCTCGCGGTGGACGTCGAGCGCAACCTGCGCGCGCCCCTGGCAGGCATCGCCGCCCAGTCGGCTCGCATGGGCCTGCCCGAGCCGACGGTGCGGGTGGGGCTGCGCACCGGGGACACGCCGGCCGCCGAGCGGCAGGCCATGCTGCGCCGGCCGCCGGACGTGCTCATCACCACCCCCGAGTCGCTGTTCCTGCTCATGACCTCGCGGGGCCGGGAGATCCTCGCCGAGGTCGACACCGTCATCCTCGACGAGGTCCACGCGATCGCCGGCTCGAAGCGGGGTGCCCACCTCGCGGTGACCCTGGCGCGGCTGGACCACCTCGTCGGCCGGCCGGTGCCCCGCATCGGGCTGTCCGCCACGGTGCGCCCGATGGCCGAGGCCGCCCGGTTCCTCGGCGGTGGCGAGCCGGTCGAGATCGTGGACGCGGGCACGCCCAAGGCATGGGAGCTGCGGATCGAGGTCCCGGTCGAGGACATGGCCGATCTCAGCACCGATGCCAGCCCCGACGCCGCACCCTCCGCCTCGATCTGGCCGCACGTGGAGGCCCGGATCGTCGACCTCGTCGAGGGCCACCGGTCCACCATCGTGTTCGCGAACTCGCGACGCCTGGCCGAGCGCCTGACGGCCCGGCTCAACGAGGTGCACGCCGAGCGGCTCGGCCTGGGCCAGGACGGGCCGCCGGGCGCGGGGCCCCCCGCCGAGGTCATGGCGCAGGCCGGGTCGAGCACCGGCGCGCCGGCCCTGCTGGCCCGCGCCCACCACGGCTCGGTGAGCAAGGAGCAACGGGCCCAGATCGAGGACGACCTCAAGACCGGCCGCCTGCGGGCGGTGGTGGCCACCTCCAGCCTCGAGCTCGGCATCGACATGGGCGCGGTCGACCTGGTGATCCAGGTCGAGGCGCCGCCCTCGGTCGCCTCGGGGCTGCAGCGCGTCGGTCGCGCGGGCCACCAGGTGGGCGCGGTCTCCGAGGGGGTCGTGCTGCCGAAGTACCGGGGCGACCTGCTGGCCAGCGCGGTGGTGGTGGGGCGGATGCGCGCCGGCGAGCTCGAGTCGCTGCGGGTGCCGGCCAACCCCCTCGACGTGGCCGCGCAGCAGGTGGTCGCCGCCGTGGCCATGGAGGACTGGCCGGTCGCCGAGCTGCTGGCCCTGCTGCAGCGCACCGCACCGTTCCGTGACCTCACCCCGGCGGTCTTCGCCTCGGTGCTCGACATGCTCGCCGGGCGCTACCCCTCGGATGCCTTCGCCGAGCTGCGCCCGCGCCTGGTGTGGGACCGGCGCGACGACGTCCTGCGGGCGCGACCCGGCGCGCAGCGGCTGGCCGTGACCTCCGGCGGCACGATCCCCGACCGCGGCCTGTTCCCGGTCCACCTCGAGGGCGGTGGACGGGTCGGCGAGCTCGACGAGGAGATGGTCCACGAGTCCCGCGTGGGCGACACGATCGCCCTGGGTGCCAGCTCCTGGACGATCACGACGATCACCCACGACCGGGTGCACGTCGTGCCGGCCCCGGGCTCACCCGGCCGGCTGCCGTTCTGGCGCGGGGACGCCCTGGGCCGGCCCGCCGAGCTCGGCCGCGCCATCGGCGCCTTCACCCGGGACCTGGCCAGCCGCGCCGAGCCTGAGGCGCTGGCGTGGCTGGGCGACCAGGGGCTGGACCCGTTCGCGGCGCGCAACCTCGTGGGCTACGTCGCGGAGCAGGCCACCAGCGGCAGCCAGGTGCCCACCGACCGCACGATCGTCGTCGAGCGCACCCGCGACGAGCTCGGCGACTGGCGGCTCACCGTCCTGTCGCCCTACGGCGCGCGGGTGCACGCGCCGTGGGCGCTCGTGGCGCGGGAGCGGCTCACGGCCCGCTTCGGCATCGACGCCGCCGTCCTGCACGGCGACGACGGCATCGTGGCCCGGCTGCCCGACGTTGCCGGGGAGGACGACTGGGCCGCCGACGCGGTGGCCTGCCTGTTCCCTCCCTCCGACGAGGTCGAGGCCGCGGTCACCCGGCTGGTCGGCTCCTCCGCGCTCTTCGCCGCCCGGTTCCGGGAGTGCGCCTCCCGGGCGCTGCTGCTCCCCCGGCCCTCGCCGGGGCGTCGCACCCCCTTGTGGCAGCAGCGCCAACGGGCCGCGCAGCTGCTGCAGGTCGCCGCCGAGCACCCGACCTTCCCCATCGTGCTGGAGACCGTGCGGGAGTGCCTCCAGGACGTCTTCGACCTGCCCGCGCTGGTGAGCCTGCTCGAACAGGTCGAGCACCGGCGGGTCCGGGTGGTCGAGGCCGCGCCGCACCACGCGTCACCGTTCGCGCAGTCCCTGCTCTTCGGCTACGTGGCGGAGTTCCTCTACGAGGGCGACTCGCCGCTGGCCGAGCGCCGCGCCGCGGCGCTGACGCTGGATCCCACCCTGCTCGGCGAGTTGCTCGGCGGCACGGACCTGCGCGAGCTGCTGGAGCCAGAGGCCATCACCCAGGTGGTCGCGCGCCTGCAGCACCTCGTCCCGGAGCGGCACGCCCGCGACGCCGAGGACGCCGCCGACCTGCTGCGGGTGCTCGGCCCGCTGTCGGCGCAGGCCGCGGCCGAGCGCGGGATCGCGATGGGTTGGCTCGAGCACCTCGAGTCCGAGCGCCGGGCGTTCCGCACGCGGCTGGCCGGCGTGGAGGTCTGGGCGGGCGCCGAGGACGCCCCGCGGCTGCGCGACGGCGTGGGAGCCCCCCTGCCGCCCGGGCTGCCTGCGGCCCACCTCGAGGCCGTGGCCGATCCGATCGGTGACCTCGTGGCCCGCTACGCCCGCACGCACGGCCCGTTCACGACCGCCGAGCTGACCGCCGCCCTGGACCTGCCCCCCGCTGTCGCGGCGGACCGTCTGACCGCGGCTCACGCCGCCGGCCGGCTGCTCGAGGGCCGATTCCTGGCTGGGGTGCTCGGCACCCAGTGGTGCCACCCGGAGGTCCTGCGCGCCATCAAGCGGACGTCCGTGGCGATGCTGCGCCAGCAGATCGAACCCGTCCCGCCCGCTGCCCTGGCCACGTTCCTGCCCCGGTGGCAGCACGTCGGCGGCCATGCGGTGAGCACATTGCGCGGGGTCGAGGGGCTGCTCGAGGTGGTCCGGGAGCTGGCCGGGGTCCCCTTGCCGGCGTCCGGGCTGGAGACCGCGATCCTGCCGGCCAGGATCCCCGGCTACCGTCCCGAGATGCTCGACGAGCTCACCACCAGCGGCGAGGTGCTCTGGACGGGCACGGCGGCCCTGCCCGGCGGGGACGCCTGGATCGCCCTGGCCCCCGCCGAGCTCGCGGTGCTGCTGCCCCGGGCCACGGAGCTGCCGGACACCCCCTGGACGGCTGAGGTGCTCGCCCTGCTCGAGCGCGGCGGCGGGTGGTTCCTCGCCGACGTCGTGCGCCAGCTCGCCGCCCCTGGGGCTGACGCAGGGGACGCAGCGGCACCGACGGCGGTGGCGGAGGCGATCCGTGCGCTGCTGTGGGCCGGGCGCATCGGCAACGACACGCTGGAGCCCGTGCGGGCGGCACGCGACCGGGCGCGCCCCCGCGGCGGGCCCCGACGGGCGGGTCGGCCACCTCGGCTCGCCCGGGCGCCCCGGGGACGCTACGCCGACCTGCGCCGGGCCAGCAGTGGCGACGGCACGATCGCGTGGGACCCCACCCGGGCGGTTCACACACCGGCCGGCGCGGCGGCGAGCAGCACCCTGCCGGGCCGCTGGTTCGCCCTGCCCGATCCGGGCCAGGTCGCGCCGGAGGCCCGCGCCCTCGCCCTGGCGGAGTCACACCTGGACCGCTTGGGGCTCGTGACGCGGGGCGCGGTCACGGCCGCCGGCGACCCGGGCGGCTTCGCCGCGACCTACCGGACGCTGCGCGCGATGGAGGAACGGGGCCGGGTGCAGCGGGTCTACGCCGTGGACGGGCTCGGGGCGGCCCAGTTCGCCCTGCCGGGCGTCGTGGACCTGCTGCGCGACGTCGAGCGGGCGCTCGCCGACGGCGAGCGCGAGATCGTGGTCCTGGCCGCCAGCGACCCCGCGAACGCCTTCGGAGTGGCCCTGGAGTGGCCGGCCAGCGACTGGGCCGGCGACGGCGACGCACCGCACCGACCCGGGCGGTCCGCGGGGAGCACGGTGGTCCTGCGCGGCGGCGAACCCGTGCTCTACGTCGAGCGCGGCGGGCGCACCCTGCTCACGTTCCCTGCCGGCCCGGGCCGGGAGGAGGAGGACCCGCAGACCCGGCTGGTCGAGGCGGCTGCAGCGCTGGAGGCGTCGGTCCAGCGGGGTCGCACGGGGGCCCTGGTGGTCACGCGGATCAACGGCGTCCCGGCCCTGGACCTGCACCCGGGCGTCGCGGCGGTCGCCCGTGCCCTGGTGGCCGCCGGCTTCACTCCGACGCCGCGGGGGTTCCGCGCTCGGGCGTGAGGGGAGAGCGGGCGGTTCGCGGGAGGCGTGGAGGGGTCAGGCGGCGCGGCTGGCGGCGGCCCGCAGCTGCGCGGCCTCCTGCGCGGCGACCTCGTCGCTCACGGCGCCGAGCAGCTGCGACAGGGGCACGTCCAGCGCGGTGCAGATGGCGGCCAGCAGCTCGCTGGAGGCCTCCTTCTGGCCACGCTCGATCTCGGAGAGGTAGCCCAGGGAGACGCGCGCCGCAGCGCTGACGTCACGCAGGGTCCGACCCTGGTCCTGACGACGACGCCGCAGCTCCTCGCCGATCACGCGACGCAGGATCACCATGGCCGTCCCCTTCCTCCGGTCCTCAGCGTACAACCCGTCCCGGGGCCGTGCCGCTGCTCGACGACAACCACGCGGGTGCCCGGTGTGTTCCGTGCCCAGCAGCATCACCCGTTCGGACCTCCCGGCAGGGCGTCGGCCAGGAGCTCGAGCGCGGCGGTGACGCTCGCCGCGCGCACGGCGGCCCGGTCCCCCGCCAGCCGCAGCGCCCGCACGCGATCGACGCCCGGCCCCACGACCGCGACGTGCACGGTCCCGACCGGCTGGCCGCTGGCCGACTCGGGCCCGGCCTCCCCGGTGGTCGCCACGGCCCAGGTGGCACCGAAGCGCGCACGCGCCCCGACTGCCATCGCGCGGGCCACCTCCGGGTCGACCGCGCCGGTGCGCGCCACCAGGGCGCCGTCGACGCCCAGCAGCTGGGCCTTGAGGTCGGTCGCGTACGCGACGATCCCCCCGCGCACGACGCGCGAAGCCCCGGCCACCGAGGTGAGCGCGGCGAGCACCAGGCCGCCGGTGAGCGACTCGGCCACCGCCACCGTTCCCCCGGCGGCCTCGAGCCTGCGCAGCACCGTGGTGGCCAGGGCGTCCGGCCCGGACGGCTGGGTCATCCTGCGCCCGGAGGCCCGGCTGGCCCGGGCGCCGGGCCATCGGCCGGCGGGCGACCGCCGAGCGGGGCCTGGGGTGCCGAGGTCGGGGGGCCCTGCGCGAGCCCGGCGCCCGGTCCCTGCCCTGCGGCCGCCTCGCTCCGGCGGGCCTTGGAGTCCCGGCGCGTCCGGTAGGCCCGGCCCATGTAGTCCAGGCCGGTCACCAGGGTCAGCACCACGGCGACCACCATGACCACCACGCGCAGCCACCACAGGATCGGCGTGTCCTCGGTGATGGGCAGCAGGAACAGCACGATCGCGAGCATCTGGAACAGTGTCTTGGCCTTGCCCCCCCGGCTGGCCGGGATCACGCCGTGCTTGAGCACGACGAAGCGCACGACCGTCACCCCGACCTCGCGCGCGATGATGACCGCGGCCACCCACCACGGCAGCTCGTCGAGCACCACCAGGCCGATGAGCGCCACACCCGTCAGGGCCTTGTCGGCCAGCGGGTCGGCGATCTTGCCGAACGTGGTGACCAGGCCCTGCTTGCGCGCCAGGTGCCCGTCGAGCCAGTCGGTGTACGAGGCGAACATGAACAGCGCCGTGGCCGCCAGCCGGGTGCCGGCGTTCTGGCCGTCCTGGTACATGAGCAGCCACCAGAACACGGGGATGAGCAGGATGCGCAGCACCGTCAGGCCGTTGGGCACGTTCCACAACTGCGCCCACCCGGTCACGACCCGCTGGCGGCTCCACATCTCGGGCTGCGCCGGGTCCGCGCCCGACGAGGGGTCGGGCGCCGATCCCGGGACGGGTCCCGGGTCAGCGGCGGACAACGCAGACCTCCACGGCGTGCAGGTCCACACCCTCACTGGAGACGACCCGGGCAGCCAGCACGGCCCCGGGGGCGAGGCTGTCGTGCAGCTCAGGTGGCAGGTGCACGGTGGTCGTGCCGTCCTCGGGGCCCTGGTGTGCGGCCCGACCCTCGGCGCGCAGGCCGTCGAGCCCCTCGACGAGCACCTCCACGCGATCGCCGATCCGCTGCTCGGCGCGCTGGGCCATGACCGCCTCGACGATGCCGCTCACCTCGTCGACGCGCGCCCGGATCTCGGTCTCGTCGAGGTGGCCGTCCAGGCCGGCCGCCTCCGTGCCGTCCTCGTCGGAGTACCCGAAGACCCCGACTGCGTCGAGCTCGGCGGCCTCGAGGAAGGCGCACAGCTCGGCCACGTCGGCCTCGGTCTCCCCCGGGAACCCGACGATGACGTTGCTGCGGATGCCTGCCAGCGGGGCGCGGGCGCGGATGGCCCCGACGAGGTCCAGGAACGCGTCGGAGCCGCCGAACCGCCGCATACGGCGCAGCAGCGGGGCGCTGGCGTGCTGGAAGCTCAGGTCGAACTGGTCGGCCACCACCTCCAGGTCCACCATCGCGGCGACCAGGTCGGGGCGCACCTCCGCCGGTTGCAGGTAGCAGACCCGCAGTCGAGCCACGCCGGGCACCTCGGCAAGCCGCGTGAGGAGCCGCTCGAGGGCTCGGGGGTCTGCCAGGTCCTTGCCGTACGACGTCGAGTTCTCGCTGACGAGCACGAGCTCGCGCGCCCCCTGCTCGACGAGCCAGGCTGCCTCGGCGACGACCTCGTCCGGCGGCCGCGAGACGAACGCGCCGCGGAACGACGGGATGGCGCAGAAGGCGCACCGCCGGTCGCAGCCGCTGGCGATCTTCAGCGAGGCGACCGGGCCGCTGCCGATCCGCCGGCGGATCCAGGCCGGCCCCACCGTCGCGCCGTCGGGGACCGGATGCGCGTCCGCCGATCCCCTGATGCCGACCATGTCGCCGTGCCCCGGCACGTGGCCGGCGTGCACCCCGGGTCGCGCCACGGGGGTCAGCGGCAGCAGCGCCCGCCGGTCCCGGGGCGTGTGGCTGGGCAGGCGCTCCCCGGCCAGCACCCGGCGCAGGTGGTCGGCGATCTGCGGGTAGGCGTCGAACCCGAGCACCGCCGCGGCCTCCGGCAGCTCCCCGGCCAGCTGCTCGCCGTAGCGCTCGGCCAGGCAGCCCACGGCGACCACCGGCCGGCCGCTCCCGCCGTCCCCGGCGGCCATGAGCACGTCGATCGAGTCCCGCTTGGCGGCGTCGATGAAGCCGCAGGTGTTCACCAGCACGGCGTCCGCGTCGTCAGGGTCCTCCACCAGGGTGAAGCCGCCGGCGACCAGCCGCCCGGCGAGCTCCTCGGAGTCCACCTCGTTGCGCGCGCAGCCCAGCGTGACCAGTGCCACCCGAGGCGTGCCCACCGGTGCAGCGTAGGGCACCGGACTGCTCAGTCCACCGGCCGCAGATCGGCGAGCACCGCGTCGAGGTCGTCGGGCTTCACGAGCACGTCGCGGGCCTTGGAGCCCTCCGAGGGCCCCACCACGCCGCGGGTCTCCATGAGGTCCATGAGCCGGCCGGCCTTGGCGAAGCCGACCCGCAGCTTGCGCTGCAGCATCGAGGTGGAGCCGAACTGGGTGGTGACGACCAGCTCGATCGCCGCCAGGAGCAGGTCGAGGTCGTCGCCCACCTCGTCGTCGACCTCGCGGGTGGCCTTCGCCTCCGTCAGCACGTCGTCGCGGTACTGCGTGCTCATCTGCTTCTTGACGTGCGCCACGACCGCGCGGATCTCGGACTCCGGCACGAACGCACCCTGCAGGCGCATGGGCTTGGAGGCACCCATCGGCAGGAACAGCCCGTCGCCCTGGCCCACGAGGGACTCCGCCCCGGCCTGGTCCAGGATCACCCGACTGTCGGTCAGGCTCGAGGTGGCGAACGCCAGCCGCGAGGGCACGTTGGCCTTGATCAGGCCCGTGACCACGTCGACGCTGGGCCGCTGGGTGGCCAGCACGAGGTGGATGCCCGCGGCACGGGCCAGCTGGGTGATCCGCACGATCGCCTCCTCGACGTCGCGCGGGGCGACCATCATGAGGTCGGCGAGCTCGTCGACGATGACGAGCAGGTACGGGTAGGGCGCCAGGACACGCTCGGACCCGGCAGGCACCGACAGCGCGCCGGAGCGCACGGCGGGCGTCCATCTCGCGGACCACCCACTGCAGCGCCTCGGCGGCCTTCTTCGGGTTCGTGATGATGGGGGTGATGAGGTGCGGGATGCCCTCGTAGGCGGTGAGCTCGACGCGCTTGGGGTCCACGAGGACCATGCGCACCTCGGCCGGCGTCGCGCGCATCATGATGCTGGTGACCAGGGCGTTGATGCAGCTGGACTTGCCGGCCCCGGTCGCGCCGGCCACGAGCAGGTGCGGCATCTTCGCGAGGTTGGCCAGGATGTAGCCGCCCTCGACGTCCTTGCCCAGGCCGACGAGCAGCGGGTGGTGGTCGGCCTGGGCGTTCGGGGCGCGCAGGGTGTCGCCGAGGGAGACCATCTCGCGGTCGGTGTTCGGGATCTCGATGCCGATGGCGCTCTTGCCCGGGATCGGCGAGAGGATCCGCACGTCGGAGGTGGCGACCGCGTAGGCGATGTTGCGGGCCAGTGCGGTGACCCGCTCGACCTTGACGCTCTGGCCCAGCTCGACCTCGTAGCGGGTGACCGTCGGGCCCCGGGTGTAGCCGGTGACGCGGGCGTCGATCTCGAACTGGGTGAGCACGTCGGTCAGCGAGGCCACGACCCGGTCGCTGGCCGCGCTGCGGGCCTTCGGCGCCGAGCCGGCCTTGAGTATCCCCGGGGTGGGCAGGCGGTAGTCGGGGGCACCGGGCAGCGGCAGCTGCTCGGGCTTGACCAGCGCCTGGGTCGTGTGGCCGCCCTTGCCGCGCGGGGTGCCCGCAGGCACGGCGGCCACGAGCGAGGCGAGCGCCGGGTCGCCGGGCACGCTGCCCTCCCGGGCGGAGCCCGGCGGCGCGATGCTGACCGTGGCGTCGGGGTCCGTGCCCGGCGGGGGGCCGCCGGTGAGCGCAGCCGCGGTGGCCGGGTCCAGTCCGGCCAGGGCGTCGAAGAGGGTCGTGTCGTCGGCCGGGCCCGCCGTCGACGCCGCCGGGCCGGGAGTGGCGCCGGCGACCGCCGACACGAAGGCCTCGTCGCCGGCCAGGGGGCCGTCGTACGGCGCCGGGGTGGGCGTGGCCGGGCGGCGCAGGCCGCGGACCAGGCCCGAGGCCCGGGCCCGCAGGCGCGCAGCACGGCCGGGCGCCGGTGCGTCCGGGGCGGGCGTGCCGTCCGCCGCGGCATCGGCGCCGACGGCACCGGCGCCATCGACGTCGGGCGGCGAGCCGGCGTCGGCCCCCTCGGCCTCGCGCAGGTCGATCTCGGCCAGGGCCGCGTGCTTGGCGGCACCATCCACCGCCATGCCACCGTCGGCCGGGGCCGGCTCAACGGGCGCCGGCGCGCGACGCAGCAGGGCGGCATCGCGCAGGGCACCGAGGCGCTCCGGGATCGCGGCGATGGGCGTCGCAGTGATCACCAGCGTGCCGAACAGCAGCAGGGCGACGAGCCACAGGGCGGCCAGCCAGGTGCCCACGGCGGCCACGACGGGCGCCGTCACCAGCCAGCCCAGCCACCCACCGGCGGCGCGCATCGCCTCAGCACCGTCAGCCGGCGTCGGCGCCCCCTGCGCCAGCGCCCAGATGCCGCAGGTGGCGCTGAGGACCACGCCCCAGCCGATCGCCAGGCGACCGGTCACCGCGCTCTGGTCGGGATGGCGCAGCACGCGCAGCGTGGCCCAGAGCAGGAACACCGGGACGACGACGTCGAGGGCGCCGACCAGGCCGGTCACCACCGCGGTGACCGCGCCGGTGAGCCAGCCCTGCACCGAGAACCAGGTGACGGCGGCCACCACGATCGTCGCGGTGAACAGCAGCAGGCCGATGCCGTCGCGGCGGTGCGTGCCGTCGAGCTCCCGGGCGCTGCGGCCGACCGCGCGGACCAGGCCCCCCAGGGCCGCGGCGAGCAGCATCCACATGCGGGCCAGCAGGCGGCCGATCGCGCGGATGCCGCGCGCCAGCGGGCCGGGCTGCTGGCGCTTGACCGGCTTGGGCGCGGTGCGCGGGACCGACCGGGTGCCCCCACTCCGGCTGGCAGCACCGCCTCGGCTCGCCGAGCTCCCACCGCGCGTCGCGCTGCGTCCTGCGCTGGATCGCGACCCGGAGCTGGCCGTGCCGCGGCTCGTCCGGGCGCGCGCCGGTGACTTCGTTGCCATGCCCGCGAGGGTACCGGCGGGGGCCGACGCGGCCGGGCCGCTGCGACGGCCCGGCGCGGGCGTGTCGCCGTGCCGCTCAGGCCTCGACGACCACCGGCACGATCATCGGCCGGCGCCGGTGCTTGGCGCTGACCCAGCGGCCGACCGTGCGACGCACCACCTGCTCGAGGGCGTAGGCGTCGGTGCCCCCGTGCGCGAGCGCGTCCTCGACCGCCTTGGTCACCTTCGGCAGGACGTCGTCGAAGATCTCGGCGTCCTCGGCGAACCCCCGGGCATGGATCTCGGGCCCGGCCACCACCTGCTCGTCGGTGAGGTCCACGGCGACGAAGACCGAGATGAAGCCCTCCTCACCCAGGATGCGCCGGTCCTTGAGCGAGGCCTCGGTGATGTCGCCGACCGATGAGCCGTCGACGTAGACGTACCCGCACTCCACGGCGCCGACGATCGTGGCCCGCCCGTCGACGAGGTCCACGACGACCCCGTCCTCGGCCAGCACGACGCGGTCCGCGGGGACGCCGGTGCGCACCGCCAGCGCGCCGTTGGCGCGCAGGTGGCGCCACTCGCCGTGCACGGGCATCACGTTGCGCGGGGTCAGCAGGTTGTAGAAGTAGAGCAGCTCGCCGGCGGAGGCATGGCCGGAGACGTGGACCAGGGCGTTGCCCTTGTGCACCACGTCCGCGCCCCACCGGGTGAGGCCGTTGATGACACGGTTCACGGCGTTCTCGTTGCCCGGGATCAGCGACGAGGCGAGGATCACGGTGTCGCCCTGCCCGACCGTGATCGGGTGGTCGCCGTTGGCGATCCGCGACAGCGCGGCCATCGGCTCGCCCTGCGAGCCCGTGCAGATGAGCACCACCTCGTCGTCGGGCAGGCCGGTCAGGTCGTCGGCCTTGACCACGAGCCCGGGCTTGATGTCGAGGTAGCCCAGGTCGCGGGCCACGCCCATGTTGCGCACCATCGAGCGGCCCACGAAGGCGCACCGGCGGCCGTGCGTGGCCGCCGCGTCGAGGACCTGCTGGATCCGGTGCACGTGCGAGGCGAAGCTGGCCACGATGATCCGGCCCTGCGCCCGGTGGAACACCCGGTCGAGCACCGGGGCGATGTCGGCCTCCGCCGGCACGAAGCCGGGCACCTCGGCGTTCGTGGAGTCGACCATCGCCAGGTCGATGCCCTCGTCGGCCAGCCTGGCCAGGCCGCGCAGGTCGGTGATCCGGCCGTCCAGCGGCAGCTGGTCCATCTTGAAGTCGCCGGTGTGCACCACCGTGCCCGCCGTCGTGCGGATCGCCACGGCGAGCGCGTCGGGGATCGAGTGGTTCACGGCGAAGAACTCGCAGTCGAACGGGCCGACCTGCTCGCGCTGGCCCTCCTTGACCTCCATCGAGTAGGCGTTGATCCGGTGCTCGCGCAGCTTCGCCTCAACCATCGCCAGGGTCAACCGCGAGCCCAGCAGCGGGATGTCGCTGCGCATGCGCAGCAGGAACGGCACCGCGCCGATGTGGTCCTCGTGGCCGTGCGTCAGGATCACCGCGTCGATGTCGCCGAGGCGGTCACGGATGTAGCCGAAGTCCGGCAGGATCAGGTCGACCCCGGGCTGGGACTCCTCCGGGAAGAGCACGCCGCAGTCGACGACCAGCAGCCGGCCCCCGAGCTCGAGGACGGCCATGTTGCGCCCGATCTCGCCGATGCCGCCGAGCGCGACGATGCGCAGCACGCCCTGCTCGAGCGGCGGCGGCGACGGCAGCTCGTGGTGCCCGGGCCTCATGCGGCGAACCCTGCCACGCCGGCAGCGGCGAGGTCGGCGCGCAGGGTGGACACCTGCTCGGCGGTGGCGTCGACCAGGGGCAGCCGCACCGGTCCGGAGGGCAGCCCCAGCTCGCGCAGCGCCGCCTTGGCCAGGATCACCCCCTGCGTGCGGAAGATGCCGACGTACGCGGGAATCATCGAGGCGTTGAGCTCGGCGGCCCGGGCCACGTCGCCGCCGCGGTGGGCGGCGATCATGGCGGCGATCCGCTCGCCCAGCACGTGGCCGACCACGGAGACCACGCCGACCCCGCCGACGGACAGCAGCGGCAGGGTGAGCGCGTCGTCGCCGGAGTACCAGGCCAGGTCGGTGCGGGCGATGACGCCGGCGGCGGCGGCCACGTCGGCCTTCGCGTCCTTGTTCGCCACGATGCGCGGGTGCTCGGCGATCCGCGCGAAGGTGTCCGGCTCGATCGGCACGCCGGTGCGCCCGGGGATGTCGTAGGTCATGATCGGCAGGCCGACCGCATCGGCCACGGCGACGAAGTGCGCCGCGAGGCCCGCCTGCGGGGGCTTGTTGTAGTACGGGCTGACGATGAGCAGCCCGTGCGCCCCGGACGCCTCGGCGGCCCGGGCCAGCTCGATCGTGTGACGGGTGTCGTTGTTGCCCGCGCCGGCGACGATCGTGGCGCGGTCACCGACCGCCTCGAGCACGATCCGCAGGCACCGCAGCTTCTCGTCGTCGCGCAGCGTCGGGGCCTCCCCCGTGGTCCCGTTCACGATCAGGCCCTCGTTGCCGCGCTCGTCGACGAGGTGCTCGGCCAGGGTCGCCAGGCCCGCCTCGTCGACCGCGCCGTCGGCGGTGAACGGCGTGACCATGGCCGTGAGCATGTGGCCGAACGGCGCGGCGCTGGAGGGGTCGTATGCCATGGCGGACACGGTAGCGGTCCCCCGCCCGGCGGCGACCGCGCCGAGCGCCGCGTTACGGTGTCAGGGCGTGTTCGACGGGGCCGGCGCCTCGATGAGGAACACCGGCGTGAGCTCGTCGCCCTGGCCCATCGGGTTGTCGAGCATCACCTCGCGGGCGACGTCGTCGCCGAAGGGCATGTTCGCGCTGCGCCCAACCACCTCGACGTTGATGTTGTTGCCGTCGATCATGTACGCCGCGCAGCCGAAGCGGCGCGCCAGCTCGTCGCAGACCGCGTCGGGCTGCGGGTGCGGCAGCATCGCGTACTGGTCGAAGGGCGGCATCGCGTCGGGGTTGAACCCGTCGATCTCGGCGATGTGGTGCCCGGCGATCCGGTAGAAGTCGCCGCGGCGGCGCAGCACGAACTTGCTCAGCCCCCCGCCCACCACCGCGGCCACCATCCGGGCGTATCCCGCCTGCTCGATCGCCACCTGCATCTTCTTGGGGTGGCTGTAGCCGATGTCGCCGTTGTCGTTCTTGGTGACGTACTTGACGATCAGCCGGGCCAGCCCGGAGTCCTGCACCGTGCTGATGTGGCGCACCTGGCCGGTGCAGATCGAGACAAACTTCTGGGACAGGCACAGCGTCGTGTCCGGGGTGATCCGCTCGGCGGCGTAGGTGGCGATCACCCCGCCGAGGTCCTCGCCGATCCCGACCTTGTGGGTACGGACCGGGACGCGCCGGTACGTTCGCCCGCCAACATCGCGCGTGGAGGTCGCCGTCACGGAAGTGCACGCTAGTCCACCAGCGGTTCCGGGGTGTTGGTGTGGATGGGACCGACAGCGGGGTGGTCGATTCCATCCACACCAACTGCGCTGCGCCTAGGGCGCGACGCGACCGTTCGCGATGAACGCCGCGTGGGTCAGCGGCATCAGCCGCGCCCACTCCTCCTCGTAGCGCTCGGCGACCATCTCGATCTCGCGCTGCGGGAAGCTCGGGAACCGCGCGTCGTCGTCGTGCTTGCGCAGGGACAGGAAGTTCATCAGCGCGCGTGCGTTCATGGTGACGTAGGCCGAGGAGTAGATCGTCAGGGGCAGCACGATGCGTGCCACCTCGCGGGCCACCCCCGCATCGAGCATGGCGCGGTAGGCCGCATAGGCCGCGCGACAGGCGGTCTCGGTCTCGCCGCGCACCACGTCGTGCTGCTGGGGCGTGCCGTCCACGAAGTCGTAGGCCCCGGGCTTGCCGACCTGCACGAGCTTGCGCTCGCGGCCCGGCACGTAGAACACGGGCTCGAGCACCTTGTAGCGGCCCGACTGATCCGGTGCCGGAAGTGCTCGCGCCACATGAAGATCGGCGCCTGGACGAAGAACGTCATCGACGAGTGCTCGAACGGCGAGCCGTGCCGGTCGCGCATGAGGTAGTTGATCAGGCCCGCGGACTTGCTCGGGTCGGCGTCGAGCTCGGCCAGCGACTGCTCGCCCTTCGTCGAGACCCGCGCCGCCCAGATGACGTCCGCGTCGCTGGCGGCGTGCTTCACCAGCTCGACGGTGATGTCGCTGCGGAACGTCAGGTCGGTCATCTGCATCCTCTCCCCTGGGTCGCGCGCTGGAGGTGCGGCGCGCGACGGGCACGGTACCGCGCCAGCACCCGTGCGCCGCGGCCGGCGCGCTACGGTAGCCGCCGACGTGCCGGCCCCCCGCCGGCCACCACCACCGAGGTGAGCCCCCATGTGCGGATGCTTCGTCCTGATGCTGGGCGCGTTCGCGCCACGCCTCGCGCTGTTCCTCATGGCGATCTTCAACGACGAGATCACCAAGGCCTTCGACGGGTCGTGGGTGATCCCCCTCATCGGGTGGTTCCTGCTGCCCTACACGACCCTGACCTACGTGCTGCTGTCGTGGTGGCAGGGGGGCGTCACGGGCTTCCTGTGGTTCTTCGTCGTGCTGGCCTTCCTGGCCGACCTGGCCTCGTACGGCGGGGGCTACCAGCGCCGGTCGGACTACGCCCAGTACGTGCCGAACCGCACCTGATCGGCCGTCGGCGGGGCCCGGCCGTCGCAGCACCCAGCAGCCATCCGGCGGCCACGCTCACGTCACCCCACCAGCAGGCGTGCCCGGAGGGCCTTGAGTAGGGTGGCGGTGCTCGCACAGGCCCCCCGTATCCAATGGAAGGGATGCATGCACATGCCGATCAAGGTGGGAATCAACGGCTTCGGCCGCATCGGCCGGATGGTGTTCCGCGCCGCGGTCCAGAACTACCCCGATGAGATCCAGGTCGTGGGCATCAACGACCTGCTCGACCCGCCGTACCTGGCCTACATGCTCAAGTACGACTCGGTGCACGGCCGCTTCAAGGGCGACGTCTCCGTGGACGGCAGCAACCTCATCGTCAACGGCAACACGATCCGCCTGACCGCCGAGCGCGACCCCGCGGCCCTGAAGTGGGACGAGGTCGGCGCCGAGGTCGTCGTCGAGTCGACCGGCCTGTTCCTGACCAAGGAGACCGCCCAGAAGCACATCGACGCGGGCGCCACGAAGGTCATCCTGTCCGCGCCCTCCAAGGACGACACCCCGATGTTCGTCTTCGGCGTGAACTCCGACAAGTACGCGGGCGAGGCGATCATCTCCAACGCGTCCTGCACCACCAACTGCCTGGCGCCGATCGCGAAGGTCATCAACGACTCGTTCGGCATCAAGCGCGGCCTCATGACGACCGTGCACGCCGCCACCGCGACCCAGAAGACCGTCGACGGCCCGTCGATGAAGGACTGGCGCGGCGGCCGCGGGATCCTCGAGAACATCATCCCGTCCTCGACCGGTGCCGCCAAGGCCGTCGGCAAGGTGCTGCCCGAGCTGAACGGCAAGCTCACCGGCATGGCCTTCCGCGTGCCGACCTCCGACGTGTCGGTGGTCGACCTGACCGTCGAGCTGGAGCGCCCGGCGTCGTACGACGAGATCAAGGCCGCGGTGAAGGCCGCGTCCGAGGGCCCCCTCAAGGGCGTCCTGGGCTACACCGAGGACAAGGTCGTCTCCACCGACTTCGTCGGCGAGTCGCTGACCTCGGTCTTCGACGCCGAGGCCGGCATCGCGCTGGACCCGACGTTCGTCAAGCTCGTGGCCTGGTACGACAACGAGTGGGGCTACAGCAACAAGGTCGTCGACATGATCAAGGTGGTCGGGGCGGACCTCGCCGACTGACCTCGCACGATCCACGGAGGGCCGGTCCTGCGGGGCCGGCCCTCCGCGCGTTCGGGGGCGGCCGACGCCCGACCGCCACCCGCGGGGAACGTCGCGTCGTCCCTGCGGTACTGGGGCGCGTCGGCTCCGGCGGCGCTGGCACACTGCGCGCGTGACCGCCCCCGGCCCGACCCCCTACCGCTGGGTCGTGCTGGCCGTCACCACGCTGGTCAACCTCACGATCCAGGTGCTGTGGATCGGGTACGCCCCGATCACGGGCCCTGCGGCCTCGTTCTATGGCGTCGGGGACGTGGCCGTCGGGCTGTTCGCGATGTCGTTCATGCTCGCGTTCATCCCGCTGTCCCTGCCGGCGTCGTGGCTGATCGACACCCGTGGGTTCCGGTTCGCCGTCGGCCTCGGGTCGATCGTGATGGGCACCTGCGGCGTGCTGCGCGGCCTCGCCGGGGACTCCTACGCGCTGGCGATGGCGGCCACGGTCGGCATCGCCGCCGCCCAGCCGCTGCTGCTCAACGCCTGGACCACCATGCCGGCCAAGTGGTTCCCGCGCGAGCAGCGGGCCACCGCAGTGGGCGTCATCACGTTGGGCAACCTCGTCGGCACGGCCGTGGGGATGGTCGCCAGCCCGATCCTCATCGCGTCGATGCCGATCGACCGGGTGCAGCTGGTCTACGGGATCGCAGCCGCCGCCTCGGCGGTGCTGTTCGTCCTGCTGGCCCGTGAGCGGCCGGCGGTGCCGCCGTCAGCGGACGCCGAGCAGGAGCGGGCGCTGGTGCTCGACGGGCTGCGCCACGCCCTGCGGGTGCCGGCGTTCTGGGCCGTGCTGGCCGTGGCGTTCGTCGGCCTCGGGGTCTTCAACGGCCTGACCACCTGGGTGGAGCCGATGATCCGCCCGCGCGGGTTCACCCCGTCCGACGCCGGCACGCTCGGGGCGGTGCTGCTGCTCGGCGGGCTGGTCGGGGCGGTCGTGCTCCCGGCCCTGTCGGACCGGCGCCGCCGGCGCCGGCCGTTCCTCGTGCTCGCCTTCGCCGGCGCCATGCCGGGCCTGGTCGGGCTGACGTTCGCCCGCTCGCTGCCCGTGCTGCTGCTCAGCGCCGCGGTGCTCGGGTTCTTCCTCGTGTCGGCGCTGCCGATCGGGTTCCAGTACGCCGCCGAGGTGACCCGGCCGACACCGGAGGGCACCTCGAACGGCCTGATGCAGCTGTTCGGCCAGGGCGCGGTGGTGTTCGTCTCCGTGATGTCGGCGCTGCGAACCGCCGACGGGTCGTTCACGCGCTCACTGCTGCTCGCGCTGGGGCTGCTGCTCGTCGCGGCGGTGGTGGCCGCGCGGCTGCCGGAGCCGGAGGTGGCCACCGGGGTCACGCCGGATGAGCCGGCGCCGGTCCCCCGGTAGCGGCGTCCCCCGCACAGGCGCCGCCAGGGTCAGAACCCGAAGTCGCCGAACCCGCCGAAGTCCCCGCCGCCGAAGTCGCCGCCGCCCATGTCCCCACCCATGTCGCCGCCGGCGTCCCCGCCCGCGTCACCGGCATCGCCGGCGTCGCCGCCGTCCGCGCCCTCGCCGCCCTCACCGCCGAAGTAGTCGTACCCGGGCGGGAAGTACATGGCGTTGAGCAGCATCGTGCCGAGCAGGATGTTGTTCATCATGTACAGGCCCGAGGCGGCGTACCAGCCGCGCATGTAGGGCGCGTACTCCGGGCCTGCGTCGTAGTACGGCCGCTGGCCCTGGGCGGTCTCGACCATGCGGGCCTGCGGGTCCAGGCCATCCTTGATCCGGGCGTCGCAGGCCGCACAGACGGGCACGTCACGCAGGGCGCCCTCCGGCGGGGCCCACTGGGCGTCGGCGACCGACAGGCCGTGGCGCTGGTCGAAGAAGCACGGCGGCCGCCGGTTCGGCAGCTCCCTGCCGGTGCGGCGCGCCTCGAGCTTGGCCAGCGCGAAGCGGCCGTCGTCGATCGAGCGGGTGACCCACTGGAGGTCGTCGGGGTGCGTGGAGACCTCGAGGGCCTCCTTCGCCCGCTCGTAGGCGTTCAGCGCGTCGTCGAAGTCCTGCGCCGCCTCGGGCTCGAGCGAGTCGGTGACCGGGGTCGCGGCGATCTGCTGGCCGAGCTGGGTGACGTCCTCCTCGGCGATGCGCCGGACCGCGGCCCAGCGCCGTTCGGCGAGCTCCTTGTTGTGCTCGGCGCCGGGCAGCTGGCGCTTCGCGGGCCGTCCACCGACGGCCTGATGGGGCCGCATCGAGCGCATGAGCATCACGACAGCGCCGATGAGCAGGGCGATCAGGAGCAGGTCCATGTCACGACGATACCTGCGGCGCGGCGCCCCCGCTCCCGCCCCGCACCCCCACCCCCGCGCGTGCGCGGCGCCCCGCTCCCGGCCCGCACGCCCCCCGCTCCCCTCGCGTGATCCATTCGGGTTCTGGTCGCAAAGAGGCGCGACAACCTGAATCGATCACCGGGAGTGGGGCGTGGGGCGGGGGCGGGGCGGGCGCGCGGATCAGGCGGGGGTGTGGCCCAGGGCGGCCCGCTTGGCGTACGAGCGCACGTAGACCGCGCGCATGAGCACGGCCTGCCATCCCGGCAGCGGCTTGGCCCCGCCGAGGCCCTGGCCCCCGATCCACGCGCGGGCGGCTTTCTCCACCACCATCGCCACGGCCTCGTGGTCCTCGCCGCAGACCAGCGCCCCTCGCCCGGGGATGAGCACGGCGTCCGCGCGCGGCCGCCGCTTCGGGGTCCGCCGGGCGACGTCCACCCGGCGCCCGGCGAGCATCGCGAGGTCCTCGATCACGGCGGGCAGCGGTCGGCGCAGCGTCGCGAACCGGACCGTCCACGGCGCGGTCGACAGCCATGCGGTGGTCCCGTCCTCCAGCCCGACGGGCTCGAGGCACGCGGGGTCCCACGGCGCGTCCGGGGCGGCCGGCGGGTGCGACCCCTCCCGCGGCCGGTGCTCCACCACGAAGCGCGCGCAGGTGCGCTCGAGCTGCTCGGCGAGGTCGAACGCCTCGTCCAGCGAGGGCCCGACGGTGAGCACGCCGTGGTTGGCCATGAGCGCGGCCGGGTGCTCGCCGAGCGCATCGATCGTGACCTGCATGACCCGCTTGGTGCCTGGCAGGGCGTAGGGCGCGCAGGGGACCTCGCCCCAGGTTGCTGTCACCGGCACCCGCGCCGCGGCGCAGATCGACGCGGCCATCTGGTGGGTGTGCACGACCGCCTGCACGTCGGGCCGCCGCCGGTAGGCCTCACGGTGCACCTTGCGCTCGCTGGTCGGCGCGAAGTCGCCGGTCCAGGTGCCGGTCTCGAGGTCGACCGGGACGATCATGGCCTCAGTGAGGTCGGGGTACTCGATCCCGCTGGGCGTGACGAGCATGGTCCGCTCGTCCAGGCGCACGCTCAGGTTGCCCCAGGTCCGGGCGACCAGGCCCTCGTCGAGCAGTCGACGACCGTGCTCGACCAGCGAGCGGCGGGCCGAGGCTTCCGAGCCGACGCCTGGCTCGCTCACGGCAGCGCCCCCTCGATGTTGGCGAAGACCCGGTCGAACGCGGCGATCGCCTGGTCGATGGTCGCCTCGGTGTGCGCGGCCGACGTGTACAGCCGCGAGCCCGCCAGCGTCACGACGCCCTCGGCCATGTATGCCGCGCCCATCTGCTCCATCACCGTCTTGCGGGCCTTGATCTCCTTGAGCCTGCCCGGGATCTCCCAGGGGCGGTTGAAGTCCACCGTGAAGTGCATGGTGCCCACGGTCTGCAGGTGCACGATCGAGCCCTGGTTGTAGGCCACGAACGGCAGGCCCCGGCGCGCGATGGACTCGCGCAGCCCGGCGGTGAGCCGGTCGCCCATCGCGCCGGCGCGCTGTGGGGCGGCAGTCCGCTCCATCTCCACCAGGGTGAAGTAGCCGGCCGCGCTCGACAGGGGGTTGGCCGCCATGGTGCCGCCGACCAGCGCCTTCTTCGAGCCCGCCTCGATGCCCGCGGACAGGAACTTCATGAACTCGCGCTTGCCGCCGAGGCCGCCGGCGCTGGGGTACCCGCCGGCCACGACCTTGCCGAACACCGTGAGGTCCGGCTCCACCCCGAAGTACCCCTGCGCCCCGCCCATGCCCAGCCGGAACCCGGTCACGACCTCGTCGAACACCAGCAGCGCGCCGTAGCGGTCGCACAGCTCGCGGACCCCGGCGTTGAAGTCGAAGGGCACCGGTCGCGTGCCGCTCTCCGGGCCGACCGGCTCGATCATCACGGCGGCCGTGCCACCCCGAGCCCGGTTGCGGCGCAACGTGCGCTCCAGCGCGGCGAGGTCGCCCGGGAAGCTCTCCTGCGTGTGGCGGAAGACGTGCTTGGGCACGCCGTGCGCCTCGTGGTGGCGCGTCCCCGGGATCCGCAGGCCGTAGGCCAGCTGGTCGGACCAGCCGTGGTAGGCCCCGCCCATCTTCACCACGTTGCTGTGCCCGGTCGCCAGCCGCGCCACCCGGATGGCCGCCATGCAGCCCTCGGTGCCCGAGCCGAGCATCCGGAACATCGGCACGGCCGGCATGTGCCCGGCGATGAAGCGCGCCAGCTTCAGCTCGTACTCATGGAACAGCCCGGTCGACGGGCCGCAGTCGCGCAGCAGGGCGATCACCTGCTCGAGCACCTCGGTCGGGTTCGAGCCCAGCACCGTCGGGCCGCCGGCCTGCAGGAAGTCGAGGTACTCGTTGCCGTCGAGGTCGACCAGGTGCGCGCCCTGCGCCCGGGTGATCACCAGCGGGAACGGCAGGTTGAACGCGAGGTTGTGCTGCACGCCGCCGGGGATGTACTCGGCGGCCTCGGCGGTCATCGCCTTGGAGGCCTGGCAGCGCTGCTCGAAGTGCTCGTCGAGGTAGCGCGCCAGCGCGTCGGGCCGCAGCCGCCGGATCGGCTGGCTGATGAGGGCGTCGAGGTCGGCGAGGACCGCCGGGACGTCGGGGTACTGGGAGATCGCGGACGCCGGGGCGGCGGTGACTGCCCGCTCGGCGGTCGCGGGACTGTCGGCCATCGGAGCCTCCTGGTGCGCGTGCCGTCGCCATCCTCCCACCGCGCGGGCCGGATACTGCGACCCGTGGGTGCACCCGGGCTGCTGCTGGCCGTGGACCTCGGCACGACCAGCCTCAAGGCCTGCCTGTACGAGGTGGGCGGCGATCGATTGCGCTTACGGGCGGCCGCCGCGAGGCCGCTCACCCTGGTGACCGCCGCGGACGGCACCGCCGAGCAGGACCCGGACCAGTGGTGGGCGGCACTGGCCGACGCCGTGCCCGACCTGCTGGGCCAGGCCGGTGTCGGGGCCCCGGCGGTGGCCGGCATCACCTGGTGCGCGCAGATGCAGTGCACCGTGCTCGTCGACCGCGACGCCCGGCCGGTCCGGCCGGCCCTGAGCTACCTGGACCAGCGGCCCACGGCCCGCATGCGGGCGCTCACCCGTGGCGGGCCCCGGGTGGCCGGCGTCGGGGCGGCGCTGGCCGGGCCGTGGCTGCACGTCGCCGGTGGGATCGCGGCCAGTGCGAAGGACCCGCTGTGGAAGTACCTGCGGGTGGCCGACGAGGAGCCGGCCGCGTTCGCCCGGGTGCACCGCTGGCTCGACGCGAAGGACGCCCTGATCGCGCGGGCGACCGGCGCGTTCGTGATGAGCACGGACTCGGCCTTCGCGACGTTCCTGGCCGACACGCGCAACGGGCGCTGCGCCTGGAGCCCGTGGCTGGTGCGCCGGTTCGGCGTGGAGCCGGCGCACCTGCCCAGGATCGTGGGCATGGCCGACGTCGTGGGGCCCCTCACGGCGACAGCCGCGGCCGAGCTGGGCCTGGTCGCCGGGACCCCGGTGCACGCCGGGGGCGGCGACGCCTCGCTCATCGGGGTCGGGGCCGGGGCGACGACACTGGGCAGCACCCACGTCTACGTCGGCACCAGCGGATGGGTGTCGACGGTCACCGACCGGCGCATCGTCGACACCCGGTCGATGATGGCCACGGTGCCCGGCGCGCAACCCGGCCGGGGCCACTACTTCGGCGAGCAGGAGACCTCGGGCAAGTGCCTGGAGTGGGTGCGCGACCACCTCGCCCTCGACGAGGTCGGCGTGTACCTGGCGACCACCGAGCGGACCACCGGCCCCGACGCCGAGTCGGCCACCCTCATCGACTACCTGACCCGCACGATCGCCGACGTGCCGGCGGGTGCCGGCGGGGTGCTGTTCGCCCCGTGGCTGCACGGCAGCCGCTCCCCGTTCGAGGACCCGTACGTGCGCGGGTTGTTCCTCAACATCGGCCTGGACACCGGCAAGCGCCAGCTCATCCGCGCGGTGGTCGAGGGGATCGCCTACAACAAGCGGCTGCTGCTCGAGGCGCAGGCCCGGCGGGTCGCGCCGTCGCACGTGCTGCGGTTCGCCGGCGGTGGGGCGGTGTCGGACGCCACCAGCCAGGTGCTCGCCGACGTGACCGGGCACGTGATCGAGGCGGTGGAGCAGCCGCAGTACGCGGGGGCGGCTGGCGCGGCTCTCGTCGCCGCCTGGGGTGAGGGCCGGTACCCCTCGCTGGACGCGGCGGCCGCCACGGTGCCGGTGCGCGCCCGCTTCGAGCCCGACCCCAGCACCCGCGCGGTGCACGACCGCAACTTCGCGGTCTTCGCCGACCTGCACCCGGCCACGAAGGGGCTGTTCCGGCGGCTCAACGCACCGGCGACGTGACGGGCGGTCAGTAGCCCCGGGACGCCATCAGGGTCTTGAGGATGTCGCCGAGGCCGTGGGCCTCGGCCAGCGGGATCGGGCCGGGCAGCCACGGGCAGTGCAGCAGGCCGTCGCGGTACTGGACGCGGACCAGCTCGATGATGCGCTCCTCGTTCGGGTCCTCCCAGGGGTCCAGCCGCGGGTCGGGCAGCGACACCACGACCTCGGCCTGGGGCTCGCCCACCACCTCGGCCAGGAACCCGTCGGCGCGCAGCGCCGCGGCCACGTCCTCGAGCGCCTGGTTCGTCTCAGCCGACATCACACGTCCCTCCTCCGACCGCGGGCCCCCGCGCGGCCCGCCCAGCAACGGCGCGATCCTACGGGGCGCAGACGTGTCGGCTCGGGTGAGGTGCGGCCCCGTCGTCACCCCGGCGTGCGGCCCGCGCGGACGCTCACCGGCGATGTGGCCCGACCCCGTCGAGGAACCGCCGGATCCGCCCCACGTACCACGGCAGCTCCGCCCCGGCCTCGTGGAACCCGACGTGGCCGCCGTGCGGGGTGATCGCGCGGCGCACCGGGGTGTCGCGCTCGAGCGCGGCCCAGTCGACGGCGGCGTAGCTCGAGGCGGGGATCATCGGGTCGTCGAGCGCGTGCACCACGAGCGTCGGGACGGCGATCCGCGGCAGGAACTGCGCGCTGGAGTTCACCGCGTAGTACTCCGCGGCGTCCCGCCAGCCGTTGTGCTTCGCGGTGATGAGGTCGTCGAAGGCGACGATCGAGGCCACCTGGGCCAGGGTCGCCTGCTCGGCCGCCGTCAGCACCAGCCCCGAGGCCAGCGTGTCCTGGCGCAGGCGATGGACGAAGAAGCGCTCGTACAGGCCGAAGACGCGCCGCCGGATCTGGTCGACCCCCGCGGCGAGGTCCAGCGGGGCGCACACCGAGGCGCCGGCCACGATGGGCAGGCCCTCGTGCGGCTCGCCCAGCAGCTTCAGCGTCACGTTGCCCCCGAGCGAGAACCCGACGACCGCCACGCCCTCGCTGCCCGGCTCGTCGGCCAGGCCGCGCACGACGGCGCGAAGGTCAGCGGTGCGGCCACCGTGGTACAGCGTGGTCGTGTGCTCGATGGACTCCCCCGCGCCGCGCAGGTCGACGCGGGCCACGGCGTAGCCCGCGCGCAGCAGCCCCAGCGCCGTCGCGCGCACGTAGGTGGAGTCGATCGTGCCGCCCATCCCGTGCACCACCAGCACGATCGGGCGATCCGCGCGCGGGGCGAGCCGCGGGCGGTGCAGGCGCACCGCGAGGGCATCCCCGGTGCCGTCGTCGAGGGGGATCAGGTGGCGCTGCTCGGTGGCCACGGCCGCGAGGTCGTGGCTGGCCGGGCGGATCCGGTCGGCGACGGTCTGCAGGTTGCCGGTCACCCAGGGGCGCGCTGGCGTGAACGTCTCGTTGGCCAGTGCCCTCATGACAGGCCGAGCACGTGCGCGATCGTGCGCACGACACCGTTGTCGGTGTTGCCCGGCGCGCGGTAGCGGGCGCGCGCTGCCAGCTCCGGGTGGGCGTTGGCCATCGCGAACGAGTAGGTGGCCTCATCCATCATCTCGAGGTCGTTGAGGAAGTCGCCGAAGACCATGGTCTGGTCGCGGGTGACGCCCAGCGCCTCCTGGATGTGGCGCAACCCGGTGCCCTTGTTGGCCCCCGCGACCATGACGTCGAGCCAGTGCTCGCCGGAGACGACCACCTGGTGGGTGTCGCGGAAGTGGGCGAACGCGGGCGCGGAGATGCGCTCGGAGGAGACGAAGTCGTAGATCGCGACCTTCAGCACCTCGTCGTCGACCGCGTTGAGATCCTCGACCACCTGCAGGCGGTGGTAGTACTTGTCGACCTCGTCGCGGAACGGCGGGTCGGTGCGCTCGATCCAGGCGCTGGACTTGCCGCAGAGCACCGCGCCCACGTCGGCGCCCCCGCGGGCCAGGTTGCGGGTGACGTCGATGAGCGCGCGGGCCACATCGCGGTCGAGGCAGTCCGAGCTGAGCTCCTGCCCGCCGCGGACCACGTACGTGCCGTTCTCGGCGATGAAGATGACCTCGTCCGCGATCGGCTCGAAGCGCTCGAGCAGGTTGTAGTACTGGCGGCCCGAGGCCGGGCAGAACGTGATGCCGCGCTCGTGCAGCACGTCGATGAGCGGCCAGAAGTCGTCGTGCACCGCGTCCTCGTCGTCGAGCAGGGTGCCGTCCATGTCGCAGGCGATGAGCCGGATGTCCGGGACGTGCTCCAGGCGTGGCAGGTCGTCGGCGACGGCTGCCGCCGCCTGCGGGGTCGCGGGGACGACCTCGGGGTCGGCGGGCTGGTCGGGGGCAGCGTGGGAGGCGGGCTCGGGGGCCGGCTGGACGTCGGTCACACCGCGCATCGTCCCATCGGCGGGCCGCTGCGTCCGGCACACGTCACGCCCTGCTGCCCATCCGGCACGATGACCGCCGTGACCGAGGGGTTCAGCAAGCAGCGCTCCGGCCCGGACGCCGCCCGGTTCTTCGCCACCGAGGCCGCGGGGCTGGACTGGATCCGGGTGCCCGGTGGGCCGGCGGTCCCCCAGGTGCTGGCCCTGGGCACGGGGAGCATCACGCTGGAGCGCGTGGGCTCGGCGCCGCCCACCCGGACAGCCGCCGCGGCCTTCGGTCGCCGCCTGGCCCGCCTGCACGCAGCCGGCGCGGAGGCCTTCGGGGTGGCCCCGGACGGGGCGCCGGGGCCGCACGGCTGGATCGGCGACCTGCCGATGCCGTACGCCACACGGGACGCCTTCGCCGAGTTCTGGGCGCTGGACCGGATCGCCGCGACCGCGCGCCTGGCCCGTGACCGCGGTGGGCTCAGCGCGGCGGAATCGGCCGAGGCCGACGCCACCGTGGCCGCCATCCTCGACGGCAGCGTGGACCTCGGCCCGCCGGAGCCGCCGGCGCGACTGCACGGCGACCTGTGGAGCGGCAACGTGCTGTGGGGCGCCGACGGCCAGGTGTGGCTCATCGACCCCGCCGCGCACGGCGGGCACCGGGAGTCCGACCTCGCGATGCTCGCGTTGTTCGGCGCGCCGCTGCTCGAGGTGATCCTCGGCGCCTACGACGAGGCCGCGCCGCTGGCCGAGGGGTGGCGTGCGCGCGTGCCCCTGCACCAGGCGTGGCCGCTGCTGGTCCATGCCGCGCTGTTCGGGGGCGGGTACGGGGCCAGCGCGGCCCGGGCCCTGCGCGCAGCGCGGGGATGACCAGTGGCCCGCCGGGCTGGTCGCCGAGGGCGGGCCAGTGGCGCGGTGCAGCCTCGGGCCGCGCCACGGCCACGGGCCGCGTCGCTGGATTCAGCTGCTGGGCGTGCCCCCGTCGTGCAGGGCGATCGCCCGCTTCATCGTGGTCCTGGCCCGCTTGCGGTCCCCCGCCTGGTCGTAGGCGACCGCCAGCTCGAACCACCGCTCCCAGGACCCCGGCTCGGCCTCGACCCGGCTGCGCACCTCGGCGAAGCGGGCGTCGGCAGCCTCCCGATCTGGCCGGCCTGACGCACGTCGCGGCAGGTCGTCGACCGGCAGCACGCCGCGGCTGGCCAGCTCGGCGCCCAGCGCCTGGATCGAGCGGCCGAACCGCCACTCACGCCAGATCACCCACGCGCCCAGGAAGGGCAGCACGAGCAGGGCCAGCCCGAGCAGGACAGGGACCACCCCGCCGGCGCGGATGAAGTCGACCGCGCGCGCGGCCGTGAACGCCAGGTAGACCGCGAGCAGCACGGTCATGAC
>JALOLK010000107.1 GCA_025456015.1 Candidatus Nanopelagicales bacterium | reverse complement strand
GTGGAGCGCGACGGCTCACCCGCCGAGGAGCACTTCGCGGCGTGCGACCCCTACCAGCTCATGATCGAGGCGGTGTCCGCGCGCATCCGCGGCGAGGACGCGTGGGTGCTGCCGCTGGC
Source organism: Candidatus Nanopelagicales bacterium (assembly GCA_025456015.1). GTDB lineage: Bacteria > Actinomycetota > Actinomycetes > S36-B12 > CAIYMF01 > Prado023. Next base: position 12,829 of record JALOLK010000107.1, on the reverse strand, counting down.
CACGACAGAGGCGGTCGCGGCCACGCTCGACGCCATCGCGGCGGCGCCGACGCAGCAGCCTGCGGGGCTCGGGTAGGGCGCTCAGCCCGCGCTGCACCACTCCCCTGGCGTGTGCACGCCGTGCACCACGCGCAGCTGCACCTCGAGGTCGTCGCTGCCGGCCGGGCGCAGCTCCTCGGAGATCCGCCACCGGAACTGCTCGTCGGGCCCGACCCACCGCGCCCGCTCGCGCAGGGCGTGCGGCAGCAGCGCCAGGCGGTCGGCCATCCACTCGCGGGGCCAGGGGCCGTCCTCGAGGATCGAGGCCGCGGGCCGGAACTCCAGGTAGATGGTGCGCCGCAGGGCCGCCGAGCCGGTGGTCGGCGGCGAGCCGTGCACGATCATGTCGTCGTGCACGAGCACGTCGCCGGCCCGCATGGGCACCTCGATCGCCCCGGGCAGCGCCCAGCCGTGCTCCTCGGCCAGCGCGCAGGCATCCGTGCGCCGCAGCTGCGAGCCGGGCACCACGTGCAGCGCGCCGGCGCCGGACCGTGAGTCGTCGAGGTACACGTCGACGTTGAACAGCCGGTGGCGCCGGGCATGCACCGCGTCCTGGTGCCACGGGACGGCAGCGCCGTCGCCGGGCGCCTTGAGGACCATCGACTCGTAGGTGGGCACGAAGTCCGGGCCGGCCAGGCTCGCGGCGATGCCCAGGACCGCCCGTGAGCCGAGCAGCTCCAGCGATGCGGGCTCGCCCTTGTCGTGCAGGTAGTCCACGCGCCACATCACCTGGCCCGAGGGTCGCTGGGCGAACAGCCAGTCGCCCCCCTCGACCGGCCCGCGGGCGCGGCCGTCGGCCATCCAGCGCTCGGAGGCTGTCCGCAGCCGGTCGAGCAGCTCGGGGTCGATCCGCTGCTCGAGGACGAGGTAGCCGTCGCGGTCGAACTGCGCGACCTGCTCCTCGGTGAGCATCCCGAGGTCGCGGTCGGTCCGGGTGGTGCCTGTGCTCATGGCGCCTGAGGGTACGTGGCCGGGGGCCGCGGCGACAGGGTCCCGTGCGGGACAGCCGGGTCGTGCGCCGCCATGTAAAACACCCTTGACATCGTGTCGCTGGTGCTTTACCTTCGAGATGTCAAGAACTTTTGACATCCGTACCACCGCAGGAGGTCGACATGCCGTTCGAGGAGAAGATGACGTGGGTCACGGTCGTGATCGGCACCCTGGTCCCGATCGCCTACCTGGCCGCGGTCGTGCCGCAACTGGCCGACACCCCGGCGGCGGACGTCGACTACCAGGGCGCCCTGGTCGCCGCAGTGATCGCCTCGATCGTCCTGACCATCGCGGGCGCCATCGCGATCGCGATCGCAAGCGCCATCGGGGCCGAGATCACGGGCCGCGGCTCAGCCGACGACATCGACCGCAAGGACGAGCGCGACGTCCTCATCAGCCGCCGCGGTGACGTGGCCGGCTACTACGTGGCCGCCACTGGCGCCGTCGCCGCGCTGGTCATCACGATGCTCGAGCTCGACTACTTCTGGATCGCCAACACCCTCTACCTGTCGTTGGCGGTCGCCGGCCTGGTCTCCGGCGTCGTGAAGCTGCGCGCCTACCGCCGGGGCTTCTGATGGTCCGGCCCACGCGCGTCACGAACCGCATCCGCGCCCTGCGCTTCGCCGCCGGGGAGATGACCCAGGCCGAGCTCGCCGACCGCGTGGGCACGACGCGCCAGACGATCATCGCCATCGAGCAGGGCAAGTACTCGCCCTCACTCGAGGTGGCGTTCCGGATCGCCCACGCCCTGGGGGCCTCCCTCGACGAGGTCTTCTCCTACCCCGAGCCCTGAACCGCGCCCACCCAATCGAACGGAGCACCGACATGTCCACCGACCACCGCGTCCTGCTGCTGGGCGGCACCGGCCGCACGGGCAGCCGGGTCCTGACCCAGCTGCTCGACCGGGGAGTCCCGGTCCGCGCCATCGTCCGCTCGGCGCAGCGCCTGCCGGCCACCGCCGCCGGCCACCCGCTCCTCGAGGTCGTCGAGGCCGACCTGCTCACCATGCCGACCGCTGCGCTGGTGGCCCACCTCGACGGCTGCGACACCGTCATCTCGTGCCTGGGCCACACGATCAGCGCGCGTGGCCTGTTCGGGGCCCCGCACCTGCTCGTCGAGCGCTCGATCCGACGGGTGCACGAGGCGATCGAGGTCCGTCCACCCGCCGCGCCCGTGCGCCTGATCCTCATGAGCAGCGTCTCGGTGCACCTGCCCGATCGCGCCGACACCCGGCGCGGCCGCGGCGAGCGCGCCTACCTCGGGGCGCTGCGCGCGGTGCTGCCCCCGGCCCGGGACAACCAGCGCGCGGCGGACCTCCTCGCCCGCGAGGTGGGCACGGCCGACCCGCACCTGCAGTGGGTGGCCGTGCGCCCCGACACCCTCGTCGAGGGCGACGTCAGCGCCTACGACGTGCACGAGACGCTCGTCGCGAGCATCTTCCGGCCCGACCACACGCGGATGGCGAACGTGGCGCACCTCATGGGCGAACTGGCCACCGACGACGCCACCTGGCAGCGCTGGCGCGGGCGCATGCCCGTCGTGGTCGACACCGAGGCGCCGCTGCCCGCGCCCTCGCCCTGACCCTCGCCCTGATCCTCGCCCGCTGGCCGGCGCTCAGGTGATCGAGGCCTCGTAGATGCTCTGGATCGACGCATCGAGCATGGCGTCGAACTCCGCCTCGCTCTGCTGGGCGGTCAGCCCCTCGGTCAGCGCGCGGGAGAAGCTCGCGACCACCCCGTGGTTGCGCGCCAGCAGCGCGTTGGCCTCGACCCGGGTGTAGCCCCCGGACAGGGCCACCACCCGCAGGACGTTCGGGTGCGCCACGAGGTCGGCGTAGAAGTCGTCCTCGTCGGGCAGCGTGAGCTTGAGCATCACGTGCTGGTCGGCACCGAGCGCGTCGAGCTCGGCACGCATCGCCTCCTTGAGCAGGACCTCGGCCTGGCCCTTCTCCGGGCTGTGGATGTCGACCTCCGGCTCGATGATCGGCACCAGCCCCGCGGCGAGGATCTGGCGGCCGATCGCGAACTGCTGGGCCACGACGGCGTTCACGCCCCCGGCGTCGGCGAGCTTGACCACCGAGCGCATCTTGGTGCCGAAGACGCCATGGCCGACGGCCCGCTCGAGCAGCGCGTCCAGCCCGGGCATGGGCTTCATGAGCTGCACCCCGTCGGCCTCGGCCTCCAGGCCCTTGTCCACCTTGAGGAACGGCACGACCCGCTTGTCCGCCCAGAGGTACTCGGCCGAGCCCTTCCCCTCGATCTGGCGGTCCATGGTCATCTCGAACAGGATCGCGCCCAGGATCCGCTCGCCGGTGAACACCGGACTGGTGATGATCCGCGAGCGCATCTCGTGGATCAGGTCGTACATCTGCGCCTCGGAGCCGTAGGCCGACTCGTCCAGGCCGTACAGCCGCAGCGCCTTGGGCGTGCTGCCGCCGCTCTGGTCCAGCGCGGCGACGAAACCCTGTGCGCTGCGCATCTTCTCGAACTGCTCGGTGCTCACGTGCCTCACATCCTCCGATCGGTCCATCCGGCACCTGTATGCCTACGCCCGGGCCCCGCCCCGGTCAACGGCCGGAGGTCCGCGTCCGTGCGAGGCGATCGTCCCCTCGCCGAGACCAGCCGAGGACGGCGTGCTGCCGACCGGGCCACCCATCGCGGCGCGGCGTACCGTCAGCGGGGTGGACGCCGTCGTGTCCGTCGAGGGCCTGTCGAAGCGCTACGGCGAGCTCACCGCCGTCGCCGAGGTCTCCTTCGAGGTCGGCCAGGGCGAGATCTTCGGGGTCCTGGGCCCCAACGGTGCGGGCAAGACCACCAGCGTCGAGTGCGTGCAGGGGTTGCGCCATGCGGACGCCGGGCGCATCCGGGTCCTCGGCCTGGACCCCCGGACCCAGGTCGAACAGCTGCGGCCGCTGATCGGCTCGCAGCTGCAGGAGTCGGCCCTGCCCCATCGCCTGCGGGTGGCCGAGGCCCTGGACCTGTTCGCCTCCCTGCAGCCCGGCGGCCCACCGTGGCGGCAGGTGATGCAGGAGTGGGGCTTGACGCCCAAGGCCCGCGCAGCCTTCGGCTCGCTGTCCGGCGGGCAGCGCCAGCGGCTGCTCGTCGCCCTGGCCGTCGTGAACGCGCCCCAGCTGGTGTTCCTCGACGAGATGACGACCGGGCTGGACCCGGCGGCCCGGCGTGCCACGTGGGAGCTGATCGAGCGGCTCCGCGACAACGGCACGACCGTGGTCCTGGTCACCCACTTCATGGACGAGGCCGAGCGGCTGTGCGACCGGCTCGCCGTGGTCCAGGGCGGGCGCGTGGTCGCCTCCGGCACGCCCAGCCAGCTGGTCGCCGCGCACAGCGACGGCGTGACCGTCCGGTTCAGCACCTCGGAGCCGGTCGGTTTCCTCGATCGGGTCCCGGGCGTCGGCTCGGTGCAGCGCCGGGGCGACACCGTGACCGTCCGTGGCGAGCCCGCCATCGTCGCGCGCGTGGGCCGGGCGCTGTCCGAGGCCGGCATCGAGCCCGACGACATGGACGTCGTGCGCCCGACCCTCGAGGACGTGTACCTGCGACTGGTCGGCGAGGAGGGGTGATGGGAGCGCTGGGCAAGCTCACCGCCACCGAGCTGCGGCTGTTCCTGCGCGAGCCGATCACGGTCGTCTTCACCCTGGCGCTGCCCCTGATGATCCTGTACATCCTCGGCGGCGTCTTCGGCAACGAGGCCGACGCAGGTGGCGGCCCGGATGCGATGGTGGTCTACCGCGGGTTCGGCGCGACCAACTGGTACACGTCGGCGTACGTCGCGGTGGCGGTGGCCGGCTTCACCCTGATCAGCGTGCCGACCCACCTGGTCGAGTACCGGGAGACCGGCGTGCTGCGCCGCTTCCGCGCATCGGCGGTGCCGCGCTGGATGGTGCTGGCCAGCCAGTTCCTCAACTCGCTGGTGATCGCCTCGGTCGGGGCCGCGATCCTGCTGGTCGTGGCGATGCTGACGACTGACGTGGAACCGGCTGTCGACTGGTGGCGGTTCGCCCTGGCCTACGCCCTCGGCGCGGTCGCGCTCGTGTGCCTCGGCCTGGCCCTGGGCACGCTCATGCCGACGGCGCGCGCCGCCCAGTCGGCCGGGCTGGTGCTGTGGTTCATGCTGCTGCTCATCTGCGGCGGCGGCCCGCCGCCCGAGGTGCTCCCCGAGGCGCTGCGGACCCTCGGCCAGTGGCTGCCCCTGTCGCCCGTCATCGAGATGCTGCAGGAGCCGTGGCTCACCGGCGGCTGGGCGTGGTCGCCGAGCCTGGTCGTCGTCGCCATGACGGCGGTCAGCGCCGGCATCGCCTGGTTCCTGTTCCGCTGGGAGTAGCCGGCGCGACCGGATCGCGGTGGGCCGTGCTGCTGAGCGCTGCGCCCCCGATCGAGGACCGGGAGACCCCGAAACGCGCGGCGCCCCCTCACGAAGCCACCGGTTCCCGGGCCGCGCTGACCCGCCTACCTTCGCCAGCGCCGGCGGGAGGTCGGCACCACTGCAGATCGAGGGAGGCCCACCGTGGCACGATCGCGCACACTGGGCGTCGGCCTCGCCGCCGCCGTCCTGGCCGGCAGCGCGGCACTGTCCGTGCAGGCATCGGTTGCGGTGCCGAGCCAGAACACCAAGCAGCGGACCGTCGACGTCCAGCTGCTCGCGGTGAACGACTTCCACGGCAACCTGGAGCCGCCCGCCGGCTCATCCGGTCGGATCGGCACGGTCGATGCTGGCGGCGCCGAGTACCTGGCCACGCACATCGCCAACCTGCGGGCCACGAATCCGCGGACCGTGGTGGTCTCGGCGGGTGACCTGATCGGGGCCAGCCCGCTGCTGTCCGCGCTGTTCCACGACGAGCCGACCATCGAGGCGTTCAACGACATCGGGCTGGACTTCAACGCCGTGGGCAACCACGAGTTCGACGAGGGTGAGCAGGAGCTGCTGCGGATGCAGGAGGGCGGCTGCCACCCGGAGGACGGCTGCCTGGACGGCGACGGCTTCGAGGGCGCCGACTTCCGCTTCCTGGCCGCCAACGTCGTGCGCAAGGACAACGGCAGGACGCTGTTCCCGCCGTACAGGATCCGGTCGTTCGCCGGGGCACGCGTGGCGTTCGTCGGCATGACGCTGGAGGGGACGCCGGGCATCGTGACGCCGTCCGGGATCACCAACCTCGAGTTCCTCGACGAGGCCGACACGGTCAACGCCCTGGTCCCGAAGCTCAGGGCGAAGGGCGTCGAGGCGATCGTGGTGCTGCTCCACGAGGGCGGCGCCCAGGCCCTGCCTGCGCCCTACAACGGCTGCGTCGGCATCTCCGGCGCCATCGTCGACATCGTGAACCGGATGGACGACGAGGTGGACGCGGTCATCAGCGGCCACACGCACAACGCCTACAACTGCGTGATCGACAACAAGCTCGTGACGAGCGCGGCATCGTTCGGGCGCATCGTGACCGACGTGGACCTGCAGGTCGATCGGGCGACCGACGAGATCACGTCCATGTCGGCCAACAACGTCATCGTGACCCGCGACGTGACCAAGGACGCGGACACCACCAGCCTGATCGCGCGCTACAACGCGATCGCGGCACCGATCGCCAACCGGGTGATCGGTTCCATCACGGCGGGCATCACGCGGGCCACCAATCCCGCCGGCGAGTCGGCGCTCGGCGACGTCATCGCCGACGGCCAGCTCCTCGCGACGACGCCGGCCGACCTGGGCGGCGCCGTGGTCGCCTTCATGAACCCCGGGGGCATCCGCACCGACCTGACCTACCCGAGCAGTCCCGCCGGCGAGGGCGACGGGAACGTGACCTACGGCGAGATGTTCGCGGTGCAGCCGTTCGGCAACAACCTGGTGACGATGACGCTCACGGGCGCGCAGATCGACACGCTGCTCGAGCAGCAGTTCGACAACCCTGCTGCGGGCCAGAACCGGATCCTGCAGGTGTCCAACGGCTTCACCTACGCCTGGAGCGCCTCGGCGCCGGTGGGCACCAAGGTGGACCTGGCGAGCATCCGGATCAACGGCGAGGCCATCGACGCGGCTGCCAGCTACCGCGTCACGGTCAACAGCTTCCTCGCCGACGGTGGCGACAACTTCGCCGTCCTGAAGCTGGGCACCGACCGCCTGGGCGGTGCCGTCGACACCGACGCCTTCGAGGCGTCCTTCGCAGCGAACTCGCCGGTGGCACCGGGGCCGCAGACCAGGATCACGCTGCTGCCGTAGCCCGCGCCGCACGCAGCACCGTGCTCCCCCCGAACCACCAGCCCATGGCACACTTGACCCGTTCCCCGCGGACGACCCGCGCGTGTCAGGGAACGACCACGAGGACCTCCTGATGACCGACTGCCGGAGCGCTGACCCAGCCCCTGCGCGCTGACGCCCACCCGGCGTCGGCGCCAGCCGCCGATCCCGGGAGTCCCTCGTGCCGTCACCCACCTCCGTCGTCCTCGACGACCTCTGCTTCACCTGGCCCGATGGGTCCCACGCCCTGCGCCACATCTCGGGCGCCTTCAGCCGCGGCAGCACGGGCCTGGTCGGGGCCACCGGCTCCGGCAAGTCCACGCTGCTGCGCCTGATCGCCGGGCAGCTCGCGCCCACGAGCGGCTCGATCACCACCTCCGGCGAGGTCGACCACCTGCCGCAGGGCGTCACCCGGGCCGCCCGCACCCTCGCCGACCTGCTGGGCGTCGAGCCCATCCGCAGGGCGCTGCGCGCCCTCGAGCACGGTGACGCCGATGCGCGGCACTTCGAGGTGATCGGTACCGACTGGGACATCGAGGCGCGCTCGCAGGCCGCCCTGGATGGCCTCGGCCTGCCGACCGACCTCGACCGGCCCGTGAGCACCCTCTCCGGCGGCGAGGCGATGCTGGCCGCCGTCACCGGCGTCCGGCTGCGCGGCGCGGACATCGCCCTGCTCGACGAGCCGACGAACAACCTCGACCTCGCCTCCCGGGAGCGCCTGTACGAGGTGGTCCGCGGCTGGCGCGGCGCTCTCGTCGTCGTCAGCCACGACCTCGCGCTGCTCGACCTGCTCGACAGCACGGCGGAGCTGCGCGACGGCGGGCTCACGACGTTCGGCGGGCCGTACTCGGCGTACCGCGCCTGGGTCGAGGCGCAGCAGCAGGCGGCACGGCAGGCCCTGCGGACGGCTGAGCAGGTGCTCACCCGCGAGCGGCAGGAGCGGATCAAGGCCGAGGAGCGGTTCGCGCACAGCGAGCGGCAGGGCCGCAAGGACCGGGTGAATCGCAAGTTCGTGGCGATGGCGGCCAACGACCGGCGCAACGCCGCGGAGCGGTCGCAGGGTGCCCGGCGCAGCGCCGCCGATGCGAAGGTCGCCGCGGCCCGGGAGGCCGTGGCCAGCGCCGAGCTCGTGGTCCGCGACGACGATCGCATCCGCGTCGACCTGCCCGATCCGCAGGTGCCCCGCGGCAGGCACATGGCCCAGCTGCCGAGCACCGACGGGCGCGACCACGTCATCCGGGGTCCCGAGCGGGTCGCCCTCGTCGGGCCCAACGGCGTGGGCAAGACCACGCTCCTCGAGGCACTGCTGCCCACGCTGCGGGTGCGCGTCGGCTACCTGCCGCAGCGCATCGTGCTCGACGACGAGGCGACCGTCCTCGACCTGCTGCGCGGCGCCGCCCCGCACGTCCCGCCGGCCGAGCTGCGCAACCGCCTCGCGCGGCTGCTGGTCCGCGGCGACATGGTCGCCCGTCGGGTCCGAGCGCTCTCCGGCGGCGAGCGCTTCCGGGTCGCCCTGGCCCAGCTGCTGCTCGCGGATCCGCCGCCCGAGCTGATCGTGCTCGACGAGCCGACCAACGACCTCGACCTGGCCAGCGTCGAGCAGCTCGTCGCCGCGCTCGCGGCCTACCGCGGGGCGCTGCTCGTCGTCAGCCACGACCGAGGCTTCCTGCGCCAGCTGCAGCTCGACGCGGTGCTGCGGCTCGACCCAGCGGGCGTCCTGCGCGTGGACGCCGGGTGAGGCGCCGGCGTCAGCGCTGCCGCGCCCGGGCGGCGGGGAAGTCCGGCGCGCGCTTGCCCAGGAACGCCGCGACCCCCTCGGCGTACTCCGCGCTGGCCCACGACGCCTCGTAGATCGCGTGGACCTCGTCGTCCTCCTCGAGCCGGCCGGTGACGACGCGCTGCACCATGGCCTTGCCACCGCGCAGCGAGACCTGCGCGCGCGAGGCCACGATCCGCGCCACCTCGAGGGCCCGCACGACCACCTGGTCGTCGGGCACCACCTCGTGCACGAGGCCGATCCGCAGCGCGGTCGGGGCGTCGAGCAGCTCACCGGTCAGCAGGATCCAGCGCGCCCAGGCCGCCCCCACCGTCTCGACCAGCCGCTCGGTCGAGGGCAGCGCGTACACGATGCCCAGCCGGGCCGGGGTGACGCCGAACCGCGAGCCCTCGCCGCAGACCCGCAGGTCGCAGGCGACCGCCAGCTGGGTGCCACCCCCGATCGCGAAGCCCTCGATGAGCGCGACCGTCGGCTTCGGGAAGGCGATGATCGCCTGCTCGCCGGCCTCCACCGCCTCCCCGTACCGGCGCGCGCCCTGCGGGTCCGCCCGCAGCGTGCGGAACTCGGCGATGTCGGCACCCGCGCTGAACGGCCCACCGGGCGTGCCGCGCAGCACGACGACCTCGACGGCCGGATCGTCGGCGAGCACCGGCATGAGCCGGCCGAACGCCGACCACATCGCGAACGAGATGGCGTTGTGCTTGTCGGGCCGGCGCAGCTCGATCGTGGCCACCCCGTGCTCGAGCGTGACCGACAGGTGCTCGGCAGCCTCACCAAGGGCCGCGGCGATGGTCTCCATACCCGCATCGAACCACCGCGGACGTGACCTCCGTCGGGGCGGGCCAGGAGTAGGTTCGAGGTATCGCCGCCCCGGCGACTCGCCCCAGCGAGGTGGCCCATGCGATGCCCGCGCTGCAGCACCGAGCTCGACCCCACCGTCCACGACGCGACCGGCATGCTCACCTGCACCTGCGGGCACCGCGCCTATGCCGGCTTCGTGGCCGAGGCCGACGCGCTCGACGACCGCCTCCACTGGCTCGCCGCGCGCATCGGCGCCGGTGACCCACCACCCGAGCCCCACCTCGCCGCGCAGTACCGGGTCTGGCCGGCCCCCGGCCCCGGCCCCAGCGCGACGGCCGTCGACCAGGTCGGCGCCGGTGCGGTCGGCGCGGCCGCCACCGGCCCGGCCGCCCGGCCCGCTCGACCGGCACCGAGCGCCCAGACGCTGCTGCTGGGGGTCGGGGCGCTGCTGCTCGTCGTGGCCGGCGCCGTGTTCGCCGCGGTGGTGTGGCAGCGGCTCGGAGCCCTGGGCCAGGTGGCCCTCATGCTCGCCGCCACCCTCGGGATCGGCGCCCTGGCGATCGCCCTGCGAACACGCCTGGCCGCCACCGCCGAGGCGCTGGCCGTCGTGGCGGCGGGGCTGGCGGCGATCGACCTGCTCGCCGCCCCCGTGCTGGGCCTGCTCCCCGAGCGCTGGCTGTCCGATCCCACCCTCTACCCGGCCGTCGTGCTGGCCGCGCTGGGCCTGGGCCTGCTCGCCCTGCACCGACGGTTCGGCCTGCGGGCGTGGCGCTGGCTGGGCTGGGCCGCGATGCCGCTGGCCGCCGGCGCCGTGGTCCCGGCGGTCGACCACCTCACGACCTCGGCGGCGTGGCCCGCTGCCGCCGTCAGCCTGCTCGCGCTGGTGAGCCTGGCCCTGCTGGCGGCGGCCGCCCTGGCACCCGGGCTGCGGGCTGATCGCCCCGCGATGCAGCTGGCGGGCTGGGCCGGCCTGCTCGTCGCCGGCCTGGGTGTCGCGGCGGCGGCCTCGTCGCGTGACTCCCTGCCCGGCGCGCTGGCCACCACCGCGCTCAGCGCGGCGGCTGTGGTGGCCCTCGCGCTGCACGCCCGGTCGCGGGCGACGGGCCAGCACACGAGCAGCCCCTTCGACGCCACCGCGCTGCTCGGCCTGGCCGCCGCAGCCCTCGTCGGCGGCGCGCTCGGCATGGCGCTGGCCCTGCCCCCGGAGCCACAGCCCCGCTGGCTCGCGGCCGTCGTCGCCGCGGCCGGGCTGGCCCTGGGCCTGGCCATCCTCGGCGGGCTCGACGAGCAGGCCCCCGCGATCGTGGCGGCTGGGGCCACGTGGGCCTGCTGGGCGTGGCTGCAGGTCACCCTCGGTCCCTTCGACGACGCCACCGGCACCGAGGCGCAGCTCGCCCTGCTGTGCGCCCTGGTCGCCGCGATCGCGCTGGTCTGCGCATGGTGGCTGCCATGGGCGGCATGGGTGGGCGCCCTGCTCGGGATGGCCGCCCTGGGCCTGGCCGACCCCGACCTGCCCGAGGTGGTCGAGGCCGTGAGCCTGCCGTTCGCTGCGCTGCTGCTGGCCGCCGGCCTGCTCTGGCGCCGGCTGCGACCCGGGCCCTCCCTGCTCTGGCTGGGCCCGGCCGTGACGGTGGCGCTGCTGCCGTCGGCGTTCGCCACCTGGGGCGCGCCCTGGGCCTGGGGTGACCCCAGCGCGGACCTCACCTGGCCGGCCGTGCGGCTCGGCGGGGTGCTGCTGCTCGGCGTGATCGCCGCGGTCGCGGGGGCCCGCTGGCGACTCGGCGGGCTGCTCCTGCCGGCGGCGACCGCGCTGGGCGTCGCGGCGCTGGGCCAGCTCCTCAGCGGGCTGGCGAACCTGCCCCGCTGGGTGGGCCTGGCCCTGGCCGGCACGCTGCTCATCGTCGCCGGTGCGCGCATCGAGGCGCTGCGCCGCGAGGGGCATCGGGCCGCGACGTGGGTGGGCGAGCTGCGCTGATCCGCGCGGTCGGGACGGCCGTCAGTCGAAGAACCGCGCGAGGTGGTGGGGGTCCGGGTCCGGCTCGTCCGGACCCAGCCGCATCAGGTCGGCGAACACCGAGGCCCCGTCGCAGCCGACGTGCAGCGGGTACCACCGAGGCGCCCCGTCCGTGCGCCGGCAGATGCCCTTGAACGTCTGCACGTCGAGCAGCCGCACGTGGGTCGGGTCGGCGATCGCGTTCACGTGCCCCCACCAGGGGCTCATCACGTGCAGCACCCCAGCCGGTCGCAGCACCCGGTGCGCATCGTCGAGCAGCGGCAGGAAGTCCGTCAGGTGCTCGAGGATGTGCACGGCGAAGAGCACGTCCACGCTGTCGTCGGCCAGCGGCAGCGAGGCGGAGAGGTCGGCGATCGCGTCCACCCCCGGTGCCGGGCGCAGGTCCAGCCCGAGGCTGGCGGCGTACTGCTTGGTCCGGCCGCATCCGAGGTCCACCACGACGGGCGGGCGCCCCGCCACCCGCACCCGGGACCAGACCCCGAGCACGCCGGCGAGCTCGCCCACGCGTCGGCGCACCAGGTGCAGCTCCTCGAGCCGCTCCACGTCGCCGGTCAGGTGCGCCACGCCCTGGTCGAACCGCGCACGCACGGCGAGGCCGCGCAGCTGCGCGTCGTGACGCACCCGGTCCGCCCAGGCCTCGTCGAGGAACATGTCGATCGCGCGCAGCCGCTCCGGGGAGGGCAGCCGCACGGGCCCGGCGAGCACCGAGGGCTACGACTGGCGCGGGGTCGCGTCGGTGCCGCGTCGCCCGTCCGGGTCCAGCTTCGACGCGTCGCGCAGGTGCGACTGGGCGGCCGCCCGGGCGGTCTGCGCCTCGTGCGCGTGCTGCTCGGCCTCCCGCGCCAGCCGGTCGGCCTCCATCCGGGCGCGCTGGGCCTCGGCCTCGCGGGCGGCTGCGGCCGCCTCGCGCTCCTTGGCGGCCAGCTCCTGCTCCGCCCCCCTGGCGCGCAGCTCCTCAGCGTGCT
>JALOLK010000106.1 GCA_025456015.1 Candidatus Nanopelagicales bacterium | reverse complement strand
CGTCTCGCCAGCGCCCACCGCAACCGCGACAGGCGGAGCGGGTGTGCGGTTCACCCGGCCGAACAGGTCGTTGGGCAGCGAGAGCCGGATGACCTTCCACCAGGCCGAGCCGACCTGCTTGGGCAGCGGCCCCGTGACGTAGGTCAGGCCGTGCTCGGCGAACAACGCGCGGATCTGCGGGGCGATCTGCTGGTAGCGGATGCTGGGCATGTCGGGGAACAGGTGGTGCTCGACCTGGAACGACAGGTGGCCGGTCATGAGATGGGTGATCCGCCCGCCGGAGATGTTCGCCGAGCCGACCATCTGGCGCAGGTACCACTCACCACGGGTCTCGCCCTCGATGGAGGTCTTCGAGAAGGTGGCGACCCCGCTGGGGAAGTGCCCGCACATGATGACCGAGTGCGTCCACAGGTTGCGCACGAGGTTGGCCACCAGGTTGGCGCTCATCGTGGCCAGCAGGGCGGGGACGGCGTTGAACGGGTTCACCAGCGCGGCCAGCAGCGGATGGGCCACGTAGTCCTTGCGGACCTGCCGGCCGATCTTGCCCAGCACCTTGCGGGCGTTGCGCTTGAACGCGGCGTCGACCTTCTTCTTGCCCTTGTAGTACTTGCCGAGCTCGAGGTCGTAGGCGGCGATGCCGTACTCGAAGATGCAGGCGTTCACGAAGTTCCACAGCGGCTGGCCGAGGTGGAACGGGCTCCAGCGCTGGTCCTCGTCGACGCGCATGATCCCGTAGCCGAGGTCGTTGTCCCGGCCGACGACGTTGGTGTAGCGGTGGTGGATCTCGTTGTGCGAGTGCTTCCACATCTCGGCCGGGGCCACGTTGTCCCACTCCCAGGTGGTGGAGTGGATCCTCGGGTCGCGCATCCAGTCCCACTGCCCGTGCAGGATGTTGTGGCCCATCTCCATGTTCTCGATGATCTTGGCGATGGACAGCCCCACGGTGCCGGCCACCCAGGCCGGCGGGAACCAGGCGAAGAGCAGCACGCCCCGGGAGCCGAGCTCGAGCCAGCGCTGCATGGTGATGACGCGGCGGATGTACTGCGCCTCGGCCTCGCCGAGCCCGGCGAAGACCTCCTCGCGCAGGGCGTCCAGGCGGGCGCCGAGGGCCTCGACCTGCTCGGGCGTCAGGTGCGCCACGGGGTTGTCGGCGCGCTTGGTGATGACGGTCATCGGGGTACTCCTCGGGTTGATGTGGACCGAACCGACCACTGGGTGGTCGCTTTCGTCCACATGAACGGGCCTGGGGTCAGTCGTCGAGGGCGCAGGCGCCCGCGGCGGCGGTGACGCAGGTCTGCACCTGCACGCCGTCGCCGGGTTCGGCGGTCGTGAGGGCACCGGTGCGCAGGTCGCGCACGGCACCGGAGCGCAGGGGCCGCACGCAGCCCATGCAGATGCCCATCCGGCAGCCGGAGGGCAGCAGCACGCCGGCGGTCTCGCCGACGTCGAGCAGGGGGGTGGCGCCGTCGGCGATCACCGTGCGACCGGCGCCGGTGAAGGTCACCTCACCCCCGGCTCCGGCGACGAGCACCTGGGAACGGAAGCGCTCGGTGTGCAGGCGCTCGGCGAGGCCGGCCGCGGCCCAGTGCCCCTCGAGCGCGTCGAGCATCCCGATGGGGCCGCACGCCCACGTCTCGCGCTGCCTCCAGTCCGGCACGAGCCGGGTGAGGTCGGCCGGGGCGAGGATGCCCTCACGTGCGGTGTGCCGCTCGACGAGGCGCAGCTGTCCGGCCGCGGCCCGGGCGCTGAGCTCGGCGCCGAAGACCACGTCCTGCGCGGTCGGGGCGCTGTGCACGAGCACCACGTCGGCCAGTTCGAGGCCGTGGTGGCGCAGCATCCCCATGACCGGGGTGATCCCCGAGCCGGCCGTCACGAACAGCACGCGCTGCGGCGCGGGGGCAGGCAGGTGGAAGTCGCCGGTGGCCTGGTCGAGGTGCACGAGGGTCCCCGGCGCCGCCCGACGGACCAGGTGGGTGCTCACCAGCCCGCCGGGGATCGCCTTGACGGTGATGGTGATGCGACCGTCGTCGCGGGGGCCGGAGGTGATCGAGTAGGCCCGCCACCGCCGCACGCCGTCGATGTCGACCCCGATGCGCACGTACTGGCCTGGCACGTGCCCGCGCCAGCCGCGGCCGGTGCGCAGCACCAGGGTGGCGGCGTCCGGCGTCTCGGGGAGCACCGCCTCGACCCGCGCACGCAGCGTCGCGGGGTTGGCCAGCGGGGCGACGAGGTCGACGTAGTCCTGGGGCAGCAGCGGGGTCGTGACTGCGGCCAGGAGGCGCCGTGCGGCGGGGCCCACCGCACGTCGGCCACCGGGCCCGGAGGCACGCGCGGCCACCGGCGCGTCCGCCGTGACACGTGGCTCGGTGATCGTCACCTCCTGAGTCTGCCCATCCTCGGGACACAGCCGCACGCGCCCCCGGGGTGATTCGTCCGACTGCTCTTGTGCGCAGCGAACAATCCGCTCTAGCGTGGGCCGACCTGCTCCTGGAGGTGCCCATGCCCCGCACGCCCGCTCGCCCCCCCGCCGCCCAGACCCCGGCGCGGGCCGGCGCCCCCCTGTCCCGGCGGGCGACCGATGCCATGCAGGCCGCGCTGCCCTCGGTGGCCGAGCAGGCGATCGAGGCGATCGTCGCGGAGGTCCCCGGGTACGCGGGGACCCTCGACGCGGGGGCCCGCGAGACCCTGGCCCGGGCGGTGGAGGCCGCCCTGCGCGGGTTCCTGGCCCTGGCAGGCCAGGCCGGCGACCCGAGCGCGCCGATGGACCGGACCCTGGCCGAGGCCTACGCCCTGGGGCGCGGGGAGGCCCGCGCGGGACGCCCGATGGATGCACTGCTCGCCGCCTACCGCGTCGGTGCCCGGGCCTCCTGGCGGGGCCTGGCCGATGCCGGCGCCACCGCGGGCCTGCGCGCGAACCAGCTCGTGGCGTTCGCCGAGCTGGTGTTCGCCTACATCGACGCGCTCTCGGCAGCCAGCGTGGCCGGGCACGCCGCCGAGCTGGCCAGCGAGGACCGGGCACGGGCCCGCCACCTCGAGCGGCTGGGCCACGGCCTGGTCAGCGGGGCCGACCCGGTGAGCCTGGCCCTGGCCGCCGAGCGCGCGCACTGGACCCCGCCGGAGCACCTGCGGGCGGTGCTGCTGCCCGAGGCGCTCGTCGACCAGGTCCTGGCCCGGATCGATCCGCGCACGCTCCAGCCGGCCGAGGAGGTGCCGGGCCTGCCGGCCGGCCTGGCCGTGCTGCTGGTGCCCGACCCCGAGCCGCGGCTCGTCGCGGCGCTGGGCCGGCTGGTGCCTGGCCGCGGCAGCGCCGTGCTCGGCCCCACCCGGCCGTGGACGCAGGTGGTCGGCTCCTACCAGCGCGCCATCCGCGCCCACGCCCTGCGCCTGGCCGAGCCGGGCACGGTCGTGGCCGCCGACGCGGTGCTCGCCGAGCTCGTGGTGGGGGCCGACCCGGTGGCCCTGGCCGAGCTGCGGACCAGGGCCCTGGCGCCCTTCGCCGACCTGCCGCCCACGGTGGCCGACCGGCTCACCGAGACCCTGCGGTCGTGGCTGCTGCACCGCGGCCGGCGCGACGCGGTCGCCGAGGCCCTGTTCGTCCACCCGCAGACGGTGCGCTACCGGATGGGCCAGGTGCGCGCCCTGCTCGGCGACCGGCTGGATGATCCCCGTGCGGTGCTCGAGCTCACGATCGCGCTGGCGCTGCCCGATCCGGGGTGATCCGGTACAGCACGTGGGTGCGCCACCAGTCCCCCGGCGCCGCGCGTGGATGCTCGAACGTACCGTCGGGGCGCATCCCGAGCCGCCGCATGACGGCGATCGAGCGCGTGTTGCCCGGCGTCGTGAACGACACCACCTCCGGCAGGCGCAGCACCACGCCGGCGTAGGCCAGGCACGCCGCGGCCGCCTCGGTGGCCAGGCCGTGGCCCCACCAGGGCGCGGCCAGCCGCCAGCCGACCTCGACGCACGGCTCGTGATGGGCGAACGGCGGCACGAACCCGGGCACGGACAGCCCTGTGAACCCGGCGAACGCGCCGGTGGGCGCTGCCGCGAGCAGCGCGGGATCGGTGACCTCGACGGCCCAGCAGGTGTAGCCGCGCTCCTCGTGCTGGGCGGCGAACCGGTCGAGCAGGGCGTCGGAGCCGGTCCGGTCCAGCGCGGCCGGCAGGTGGGCCATGACGACGGGGTCGGCGTTCATGGCCGCGAACGGCGCCCGGTCCGCGTCGCGCCACGCGCGCAGGAGCAGGCGCGGCGTGCGCAGGACGGCCAGGCCGTCCTGCACCGACCACGACCACGCCGGGCTCATCGCGCGGCGATCCTCCCGGCGGCGCGCTCGGCCAGCGCGGTGATGGTCAGGCTGGGGTTCACGCCGACGTTGGCCGGCAGCACCGAGCCGTCGACGACGAAGAGCCCAGGGTGCCCCCAGACCTCGTGGTCCGGCGAGCACACCGAGGTGGCGGGGTCGGCACCGAGCCGGGCCCCGCCGAGGATGTGGGCGGTGGCACCCATGCCGAACAGGGCGGCGATCGAGCCGTAGGGCTGGCCCCCGCTGGCCCGGGCCAGCGCACGGGCGGCCGCGTTCGCCTGGGGCAGGAACGTGTCCGGGGCGCGACCCCCCGGGGGCACGCTGCTGGCGAGCATCCAGCCAAGCGGCGTGCGCCGGTAGCGCAGCGTCAGCGTCGGGGTGTCCTCCCCACTGGTCGGGTCGTCGTGCTGCATGACGGTGAGCATCGTGGTGCGCGCGCTCCAGCCCCGCCCACGCATCCCCTCGCGGACCGCGCCGGGGCGGCGCACCATGGCGGCCAGCGTGTCGCGGGCGACGCGGCGCGGGTCGTCGCCGGGCACCAGCGGGGCCATGAGGAAGCGGTTGAGCCGGTACGAGTCCGGCAGCCGGTTCTGGGTGACATGGGTGTGCGGATCCGGCCAGCAGTCGCTCGTGATCGCCGTGCCGTCGCTGCGCACGTCCAGGCCCGCGGCGAGCTCCGCGCGGGGCTGCAGGACCCCGGTGAACGCCTCGCTGTTCGTGAGCACGCCCTCCCCCAGCGCGCGGGGCAGGTCCGGCAGGGTCCCGAAGCGGTCGCGCTGGGCGGCGAGGAGCTCGACGGTGCCGAGCACGCCGGCGGCGACGACCACCTCGCGGGCGGTCAGCCGGGCTCGCGAGGCGTCCCGCTGCCGAGGGCCCACGAGGGGGTCGACCACGTCGAGCGCGTAGCCCTCGATCCCGCCCGACCGGCCACGGATCGCGGTGATGCGCTCCACCTTCGTGCGCGGGCGGACCACCGCGCCGGCACGCTGGGCCGCGGCGAGGTAGGTCCGGTCCAGGCTGCGCTTGGCCCCGATGTCGCAGCCGGACAGGCACCGCCCGCAGGCCGTGCACGCGGCGAAGTCGATCCCCTGCGGCACCGACCCCCAGGTCCGGCCCACGCCCAGGCTCTCGGCGGCCGCCCGCAGCCAGGTGTCCTGGCGGCCGTGCAGCGGGTTGCGGGCCACGCCGAGCATGGCCTCGGCGCTGGTGAAGTGCTCGCCGAGCTCCCCCGCCCAGTCGGAGCCGGCCGCGCGCCAGGCCGGGTGCGCCCAGAAGGTGTCCCGCGGTCGCAGCAGCACCGCGGCGTACACCAGGCTCCCCCCACCGACGCCCACCCCGGCCAGGGCGATCATGTGGCGGAGCACCACCTGGCGGAAGAACCCGCGGCGCAGCCCCACCTCCGGCATCCACAGCAGGTCGCGCGCGCGGGCGGCGGCGCGCCGCATGTCCTCGGGCTCCACGTGGCGGCCCATCTCGGCCACCACGACCCGCCGGCCGGACTCGGCCAGGCGCAGCGCTGCGACGCTGCCGCCGAAGCCCGAGCCGACCACCACGGTGTCCCAGTCGTGGCTGCGTGGCGCCACCATCGCCAGTCACCTCCCTGCCCACGGGGCGAACCGTGGCATCGTCTCCCCCGCACCCGGGTGCAGGCGCGGCGGGCGGGGTGGTGGCGGGCACTCCTGTCAGGCAGCCCGATCCGGCGCTCAGGCCGGGCAGCCCGAGCGGATCGCCCGGCCCACCTGCTCGGCGAACGGCCAGCCTGCCGCGGCGTCAGCGGCCAGGTCCCAGGCGTAGGCCCCACGGGTCTGCGGCAGCTCGGCCCGCACGCGCCGCCAGGTGGCCAGCAGGGCACCGGTGGGGCTCCCCGCCGACGCGCCCGGCAGGCCCATCCCGATGGCCAGCCGATCCGGCTGGCCCAGTCCCTCGGCCCACCACCGCAGGGTGTCGACCGCCCGTTGGGGGTCCCAGCTGGCGGGTGCGTCGTAGCACTGCGGGGCGACGAGGTCCAGCACGCCGGCCTGGACCATGGTGCGGCAGAGCACCCGGTCCGTGGCCAGGTGCGGGGCGGGCGGGGTGGTGATGGCGAAGCCCCGGCCGTAGGCGCGCTTGAGCTGCGCCGAGGCCCAGGTGAGCTCACCCACCGGGGGGGCCGGGTCCGCCTCGTAGGTGTTCCAGTCCACGCCGTCGAAGCCGCCGAGCGCCGTGTGGACGGCGTCGATCGAGGCCAGCACCCGCCGGGTCGCCTGCCGGTCCGGCAGGCGCACCTGGGCGTCGGCCCCGCCCACGGTCAGCAGGACGACACCCCCCGCGGAGCGCCACTGGGCCAGGCCGGTGCGGAACGTCGTGGACGTGGGCCCGGGCCAGCGCAGCCGCCCATCCGAGCGGCCGGGCGCCAGCGGGGCTGCGTGGAACAGGTACAGGACGTTGTAGGCGGGGTGGACCCGGCGCAGCGACGGCGGGTCCGACCAGTACGTCCAGTAGCCCCCCACCACGCCGTGGGGCAGCCGGGTCCGATCCTGACGCGGCGACCAGCAGGCCCCGGTGGCGCTGCGGGCCGGGGAGCCGCCGGGCAGGGCGAGCACGGCCGCGGCCCCGAGCGCCGCACCGAGCAGGCGTCGCCGCGTCAGCTCAGTCCCGGTCACCCTTCCCACAGGCCACCCCATCACCGTTGCTGTCCAGGCCCAGGGGGTCGACCCCCTCGGGCCCGACCCCTGCGTCGGCGTCGTTGACCGCGATGCCCTTGGGGTAGAGCAGCCAGACCGCCGAGCAGCTCCAGCGCCCCGCCAGGTCGGCGGGCTGCCCGCCGTGGCCGGCGTGCGCCCGCTCGCCGGGCGGCACCGTCGGCAGGCAGTCGTCCCCCTCGCCGTAGCCCAGGACGCAGCCGCCGGTCGGGCCCGAGCCGATCAGCTCCTCGGGCTTGCGCTCGGGGTCCTCGACCCGCATCCGGATGCCGGTGGCCTGCTCGACGTCACCGGTGTTCGTCCCGACGGCCTCGGGGTTGACCCCGGCGACCTGGCCGTCGCTGCCCGGCAGCGCGGCGGCCACGACCGGGGTCGCCGTCGGCGGGGCGATCGCCGTGCGCAGCAGCACCCCGGCGCCGACCAGGACCGCGAGGAGCCCGGCCAGCACGGACACCACCAGCCAGGCACGGCCACGGCGGGTGCTGCCCGCCATCGTCATCGTCGTCATCGTGTCGTGCTCCTATCGGATGGTGATCCAGCGGGCGGTGGAGGGGGTGCCGTCGGCGGTGAGGACGGTGAGCATGTAGGGGCCGGGGGGCAGCAGGGCGGGGTTGGTGGGCA
>JALOLK010000034.1 GCA_025456015.1 Candidatus Nanopelagicales bacterium | reverse complement strand
GCACGCGGCGCTCGGCCGCCGGGCCGGGGGGACGGGCACCCGCGTCGGACACGGCCGCATCGCCCGGAGCGGGGACCGGAGCCGGTTCGCTGGACTCCAGGCGGGCGCCCAGCCCGAGCGGCACCAGGGCCGCCACGAGGGGGTCGACCGCGCCCTGGTGGCGCACCGCGACCCGGCGGGAGCGCAGGTCGACGGCGACCTCGCTGATGCCGGGGACGGGCGCCAGCGCGGCCCGCACGAGCGACTCCTCCGCGGAGCAGTCCATGCCCGGCACGTGCAACGTGGTCTGCCATCTGGTGGCCATGGTCGTGATGCTCCGCCCCTGCGTCAGCCCGGCTGCGCCAGCAGGCGGTGCACGTCGGCCAGCCCCAGCACGACCGGCCCGGCCGGGCCGGCCACCCGCACCCGGCCCTCGGGCGAGCCCAGGAGCACGACCATGGCCTCGCGCAACGTCGCCCCGGACCCGACCTCGGGCAGCCCGGCGTCATCGGGCCCCGCGGCCGGCAGCGCCCCGGCGTCGATGCCGGTCACCGCCATGAGCGTGATGAGCCGGTCGGCGCCGACGAAGTCGGCCACGAACGGGGTGGCCGGGGCCGCCAGGACCCGGGCCGGGGTGTCGTACTGCTCGAGGAAGCCGCCCTGGCGCAGCACGGCGATCCGGTCGCCGAGGCGCACGGCCTCGTCGAGGTCGTGGGTGACCATGACCACGGTGGTGCCCAGGCGCCGCTGCAGCGCGTGGAACTCGGCCTGCAGCCGGTCCCGGGCGATCGGGTCCACCGCACCGAACGGCTCGTCCATGAGCAGCACGGGCGGGTCCGCGGCCAGCGCCCGCGCCACCCCGACGCGCTGCTGCTGCCCGCCGGAGAGCTGGTGGGGGTAGCGATCGCCGTACTGCTCGGGGTCCAGGCCCACCAGGCCGAGCACCTCGTCGATGCGGGCCTCGGTGCGGGCCCGGTCCCAGCCGAGCAGGCGGCACGTCGTCGCCACGTTGCGGCGCACCGTCCAGTGCGGGAACAGCCCGGCGGCCTGGATGACGTACCCGATCCGCCGCCGCAGCGCGGTGACGTCGGCACGGGTCACGTCCTCGCCCTGCACCTCCAGGCGCCCCGAGGTGGGCTCCACCAGCCGGTTGATCATCCGCAGGGTGGTGGTCTTGCCGCAGCCCGACGGCCCGACGAGCACGCAGATCTCCCCGCGGCGCACGACCAGGTCCAGGCTGTGCACCGCCACGGTGCCGTCCGGGTACTGCTTGGTGACCCCGTGCAGGGCGATGACCACGTCGTCGGGAGCGGGGGCGTCAGGCGCCGTCACGGGGCCAGCCGCTGCGCTGGCGCCGGGTGCTTCGTTATCGTCCACGCTCGTGCCCCGTCCCGGGATCGGCGCGCCCGCCGACGCCGCCAACCCGTGGATCTCCTGGGACTACGTGACGTCCCATCTCGACGATCTCGCGGCGGCGGGTCGTGAGCACGTGCTGCTCACGGTCAGTGCCGTGCTGCTGGCCCTGCTGGTCGCCTTCCCCCTGGCGATGCTGGTGCGACGGTACCGGGTGCTCATGGGTCCTGCCCTCGGGATCGCGGGGGTCATGTACACGATCCCCTCCCTGGCGCTGATCTCGCTGCTCTGGCCGGTGTTCGGCCTGTCCCCGCTCACCGTCGTGCTGGCGCTGGCCGTGTACGCCCTGCTCGTGGTGCTGCGCAACACCGTCGTGGGCCTCGACGGGGTGGACCCGACCGTGGTCGACGCGGCGCGTGGCATGGGCATGGACCGCCGGGGCATCCTCTGGCGGGTCGAGGTGCCCCTGGCGCTGCCGGCGATCCTGGCCGGCATCCGGATCGCCACCGTGTCGACGGTCGGGCTGGTCACCATCGGGGCGCTGGTCGGCTACGGCGGCTTCGGCAGCCTCATCCTCTCCGGCTTCCAGCAGAACTTCTGGCACGCCCAGATCTTCACGGCGACGGCG
This sequence comes from Candidatus Nanopelagicales bacterium, assembly GCA_025456015.1. Lineage (GTDB taxonomy): Bacteria > Actinomycetota > Actinomycetes > S36-B12 > CAIYMF01 > Prado023. The sequence goes on along the minus strand of JALOLK010000034.1, from coordinate 26,749 downwards.
GCCTGCGTGCTGCTCGCCGTGCTGTTCGAGGTCGGGCTGCACTGGCTGCAGCGGCGCAGCGAGCCGTGGGGCCGGGAGCGGGCGCGCTGATGGAGCTGTGGGCGTGGTTCACCGACCCGGCGCACTGGTCCGGGCCCAACGGGATCCCGGTGCGCACCTGGGAGCAGGTGCTCATGAGCACACTGGCGATGGGCATCGCGCTCGGCGTGGCCCTGCCGGTCGCCGTCCTGCTGGGGCACCTGCGCCGTGGCGTGCTCCTGGCGACGAACCTGAGCAACGTGGGCCGGGCGGTGCCGACCCTGGGCGTGCTCATCATCCTGGCCTCGGTGCCCAGCATCGGGGTGGGCGACACCGCGGCGGTGCTGGCCCTGGCGCTGTTCGCGATCCCGCCGCTCATGACGAACACGGTCGCCGGGATGACCTCGGTGGACCCCGACGTGCTCGACGCCGGCCGCGCCATGGGGATGACCGCGGGGCAGCGCCTGCTGCGCGTGGAGCTGCCCCTGGCGGCCCCGCTGATCCTGGCCGGGATCCGCACCGCGGCCGTGCAGGTGGTCGCCACCGCCTCGCTGGCCGCGCTGGTCGGCGGGGGCGGGCTCGGCCGCTACGTGGTGGACGGGTTCGCCCTGCAGGACGGCACCCTGATCCTGGCCGGGGCCATCCTGACCGCGCTGCTGGCCATCACGACCGAGGGCCTGTTCGCGCTGCTCGAGCGAGTCGCCACGCCGCGGGCGCTGCTCGCGCGCCAGGCGCACCTGGCCCCGATCGCCGACGTGCTCACCTGACCACCGCCCGGACCACGGGCGCAGGTGCAGGCCCTGTGCTTGGATCGGCGCCATGACGACGCGACGGATGCTGTCCACCCTCGCCCTGACGGCGGCCCTCGGCCTGACCCTGACCGCGTGCGGATCCGACGACGAGGCCACCCCGGGCGCCTCCCCCGGCGGGGGGACCGCAGCCCCGATCGTGATCGCGACGACGAACTTCACCGAGACCAAGATCCTGGCCTCGATGTACGAGCAGGTCCTCGAGGCGAACGGCCAGCCGGCCGAGGTCAAGGAGCTCACCACCCGCGAGGTGATCATCCCCGCGCTCGAGCAGGGCGAGGTGCAGCTGACCCCCGAGTACCTGGGCAGCCTGACCGAGTACCTGAACAAGGCGGCGAACGGCACGGACGCCCCGCAGCTGGCCTCCGGCGACGTGCAGGCCAGCTTCGAGGCGGCCAAGGAGCTCGCCGCCGAGCGCGACATCACGCTGCTCGAGCCGTCGCCGGCCCAGGACCAGAACGCCTTCGCGGTGACCACGGCGTTCGCCGAGGCGAACGACCTGGCCACGCTCAGCGACCTCGCCGAGCTCAGCGCCCGCCAGCCCATCACCCTGGGCGGCCCGCCGGAGTGCCCGGAGCGGCCGTTCTGCCAGGTGGGCCTCGAGGAGGTCTACGACGTGCAGGTCGGGGAGTTCGTGCCGCTGGACGCCGGCGGCCCGCTCACGATCCAGGCGGTGAACCAGGGCCGCATCGACGTGGCGCTGGTGTTCTCCTCCTCCGGCGCGGTCACGGCCAACGAGCTGGTCGTGCTCGAGGACGACCGCGAGTGGCAGACCGCCGAGAACATCCTGCCGGCCCTGCACACCCCGACGGTCACCGAGACCGTCACCGCCGCCCTCGATGAGGTCTCCGCGGTGCTGACCACCGAGGTCCTCCAGGGGCTCAACCAGCAGGTCGAGATCGACCGCGCCGACCCCGACGAGGTCGCCCGCGAGTTCCTCTCGAGCCAGGGCCTGCTGTAGCCCACGGCCGGCACGCGCACGCTCGGTGACCGGGCTCGCACGTGCCCCTGACGCGACCCTGCCGGACCTCTCACCGAACCCTCACCGTCCTTCGCCCGGGCTCCTACCCGCCCCGGCAACAGTGGGTGCACGGCCGCGGACCACGCGGGCCGAACCCAGCGAAGGAGCACGACATGCACCGCACCACGAAGATCGGCGTGAGCATCGCCGCCGGCGTGAGCGCCGTGGTCGCCGCCGCCGCGATCGCGGTCGCCGCGCCCCAGGCCGACACCGACGACAGCACCCCGAGCCCAACCTCGACCAGCGCGCCCCAGGGCAGCGACCAGCGCGGCGATCGTCCGCAGGAGACGCCGCTGACGGGCGCCGCCGCCGAGGACGCGACGGAGGCAGCCCTGGCGGCCGTGCCGGGTGGGACCGTCATCCGCGTCGAGACCGACGCGGACGGCGGTGGCGCCTACGAGGCCCACGTCCGCAAGGCCGACGGCACCGAGGTCGTCGTGATCATGGACAACGAGTTCAAGGTCACCAGCGTCGAGGCGTTCGCCGGCCGGGGTGGCCGCGGCGGCCACGACCGTGATGGCGAGGCCGCCCACCAGGGTCGCGGCGACCGCGACGGCGACCAGGACGCCGACGGCCAGCACCGGGGCGACGGCGCCCGCGACGGCGACGGCCGGGGCCATGGCGGCCGCGGCGACCGTGACGGCCACGGCCCCAGCGACGACGCCGACTCGGGCTCGAGCGCCACGCCGTCCGGGTCCGGCACGGCCTGATCGGCGTGACCACGGGCGCCGGGCAGACTGGCCCCGTGACTGCCCAGCTGCTGGTGGCCGACGACGACCGGGCGATCCGGGAGTCGTTGGCCACCGCGCTGGAGCTCGCCGGCTACGCCGTGACGACGTGCGCCGACGGGGTGCAGGCCCTGGCCGCCACCCGGTCGGCGCACTTCGACGCCGTCGTCCTCGACGTGATGATGCCCGGGGTCGACGGCCTGGGCGTGTGCCAGGTGCTGCGCGCCGAGGGCAACCGCGTGCCGATCCTCATGGTGACCGCTCGCACCGAGACCGCCGACCGCGTGGCCGGCCTGGATGCCGGCGCCGACGACTACGTGCCCAAGCCGTACGAGATCGACGAGGTGCTGGCCCGGGTCCGGGCGCTGCTGCGCCGCGCCGACACCAACCTGCCGGCGCCCGACCCGGGCCCGGCCGACCCCGACGCCCCGCTGGACGTCGGTCCCGTCCGGCTGGACCCGGCGGCGCGTCGGGTGTGGGCGCGCGGCACCGAGGTCGCCCTGTCGCGCACCGAGTTCGACCTGCTCGAGCTGCTCATGCGCAACGCCGGCATCGTGCTCGAGCACCACGTGATCTACGACCGCATCTGGGGCTACGACTTCGGCCCCGACTCCAAGAACCTGGCCGTCTTCATCGGCTACCTGCGCCGCAAGCTCGACGTGCCCGGGGACACGCTGATCCGCAGCGTCCGGGGGGTCGGCTACACCCTGCGGGAGGACTGACGTCGTGCGCCTGCAGACCCGGCTGGCCCTGCTGTTCGGCGCCGTCGTCACGGCGGCGTGCGTGGCCATGGGGCTGCTCGCGTACGCCACGATCAGCCCTCACCGCGCAGGTGGACCAGTCCCTGGTCGAGGTGGCCCAGCCGCTGGCCGCCGAGCTCGCCGACGGCCGGCTCCCCCGCGACGTGGCCGACGACGACGGGCCGCGCGACGGGACCGACGGCGACGGCCCGCGCGACCGCGGCCGGGACCGCACCCTGGTGCTGCCCACCCAGGTGCTGCTCGTCGACGGCAGCGTGGTGCGCGCCGCCACGAGCGCGGTGATCCTGCCCGTTGACGCCGCCGACGTCGCCGTCGCCCGCAGCGGCGAACCAGCGCAGCGGTTCGCCGACGTCACCGTCGAGGGGGCGCCGTACCGGATGCTCACCAGCTCCCAGGGCGGGGCCAACGGCGCGGTGCAGGTGGGCCGCGACATCACCGAGAGCACGGCGGTGCTGCGTGCGCTGGCGTGGCTGCTGGTGGCGATCGGGCTGGCCGTCGCCGCCCTCGCCGCCCTCGCCGGGTGGCTGGTCGCCCAGCGCGCCGCCGCCCGCCTGGTCGCGCTCACCGACGCGGCCGAGACCGTCACGGCCACCGGCCGGCTCGACGTCCCGGTGCCCGCCGGCGGCAGCGACGAGATCGGCCGGCTCGGCACCGCGTTCGACGCCATGCTGCTGCGCCTGGGCCAGGCGCAGCAGGACCAGCAGCGGCTCGTGCAGGACGCCGGCCACGAGCTGCGCACCCCCCTGACCAGCCTGCGCACGAACGTGCACCTGCTGCGCCAGTTCGACGCGATGCCACCGCAGACCCGTGCCCGCGTCGTGGCCGACCTCGACGGCGAGACCCGCGAGCTGACCCACCTGGTGAACGAGGTCGTGCACCTGGCCGCCGCAGGCCCCGCCGACGCGCCGGCCGAGCCGGTGCGCCTGGCCGACCTGGCCACAGCGGTCGCGGCGCGGGCGCAGCGGCGCACCGGTCGGGCCATCGCGGTGCAGGCCGACGCCTCCGTCGTCGTGGGCCGCCCCGCTGCCCTCGAGCGCGCCATGTGGAACCTCGTCGAGAACGCGACGAAGTTCTCAGCCCCCGACGCTGCGATCGAGCTGGTGGTGGACCAGGGCGCAGTCGTGGTGCGCGACCGGGGCCCGGGCATCGACCAGGCCGACCTGCCACACGTCTTCGACCGGTTCTACCGCGCGCCGGCCGCCCGGGCCCTGCCCGGCTCCGGCCTGGGCCTGGCGATCGTGCGCGACGTCGCCGAGGCGCACGGTGGGCGGGTGGTCGCCGGCAACCGGCCCGACGGTGGCGCCGAGCTGGCCATGCTGCTCCCCCTGGCCCCACCGGCGAGCTGACCCGGCGCGCCATCCGCCCCGGCGAGGGCCCCGGGCCGGCCCCTGCCCGAGCGGGTGGGCCAGGGCCGACCCCGACCCGGTGGCATCGCCGTCCCCGTGCCACAATCGCCGAACGCCACGACGACGATGGGAGCCCACATGGCCAAGTACGACCTGAGCACGACGACCCTCGGCGCGCTGCTCGAGGACCCCGAGGTGGTCGCGATCATGGAGAAGCACGCGCCCGGCATCACCAGCAACCCCATGCTGGGCATGGCCAAGGGCATGCCCGCCGCCCAGGCCGTGGGCATGGCCGGCAACATCATCGGCAGCGACCAGGCAGCGGCGATCCAGGACGAGATCTCGGCGCTGTAAGGGACTGCTGATCGGACGCCCAGCGGCCGGGTGCGCTTCGGCGCCCCGGCCGCTGGGCGTGTGCTGGGTCCAGCGCGATCACGGCGCCGGCGTGTCCGGCTCGTCGCCGGCGCCGGTGACCTCGTGCGGCGCCGTGGCCACCTCGACAGTCGTGGGGTCCTGCGTGGCCGCGGCGGTGGCGGCCGACTCGACAGCACCCATCGCCTGCTGGCCGGTCGTCTCGGGGACCACCAGCTCGAAGCTCAGGAAACCGAACGGCCCGAGCGCCACGCGGTAGGGCTCCTCGCCGATCGGCGGGAAGGCGACCCCGCCGAGCACCTCCAGGGGGATCCAGCCGACGTGGCCGGGCACCTTCACGTCGGCGGGCTGCGCCGCTGCCGAGAAGTTGGCCACGCACAGGATCGGCCTGTGGCCGGCGTTGGTGGGCAGACGCAGGTACGCCAGCACCGCCGGGTTCGAGGACTCGAGGAGCAGCATGCCGCCCAGGCCCAGCACGGGGTTGCGCTGGCGCACGGCGATCATGCGGCGGATCCACTGGAGGAAGGAGGCCGAGTTGCGGGTCGAGGACTCGACGTTGCGCACCGCGAAGCCGTAGACGGGGTCCAGCGAGGGGGGCAGGTAGAGCGAGGCGAAGTCGGCCCGCGAGAAGCCGCCGTTGCGGTCGGGGGTCCACTGCATCGGGGTGCGCACCGCGTCGCGGTCGCCGAGGTGGACGTTGTCGCCCATGCCGATCTCGTCGCCGTAGTACAGCACCGGCGTGCCCGGCAGGGTGAACAGCAGCGAGTGCAGCAGCTCGGCCTGGCGCCGGTCGCCCTCGACGAGGGGGAACAGGCGTCGGCTGATCCCGATGTTGCGGCGCATGCGCGGATCGGTGACGTACTGCGCGTACATGTAGTCGCGCTCCTCGTCGGAGACCATCTCGAGGGTGAGCTCGTCGTGGTTGCGCAGGAAGATCGCCCACTGGCAGCCCTCGGGGATCGACGGCATGTCGGCCAGGATCCTGCGGACCGGGGTCGCGTCGCCGCGGCGCAGGGCCATGAACATGCGCGGCATCAACGGGAAGTGGAACGCCATGTGGCACTCGTCGCCCTCGCCGAAGTAGGCCACGACGTCCTGCGGCCACTGGTTGGCCTCGGCGAGCAGGACCCGACCGGGGTGCCGCTCGTCGACGTGGGCACGCAGCGTCTTGAGGAAGTCGTGGGTCTCCGGCAGGTTCTCGCCGTTGGTCCCGTCAGCCTCGAACAGGTAGGGCACCGCGTCCAGTCGCAGGCCGTCCAGGCCCAGGCCCAACCAGTGGTCGACGACGGCCAGCATCGCCGCGCGCACCTCGGGGTTGGCGTAGTTGAGGTCGGGCTGGTGGCTGTAGAACCGGTGCCAGAAGAACTGCTCGCGGACCGGGTCCCAGGTCCAGTTGCTGGCCTCGTAGTCGACGAAGATGATCCGCGCCTCGGACCACCGGTTGGGGTCGTCGCCCCACACGTACCAGTCGGCCTTGGGGTTGTCCCTGCTCGAGCGGGACTCCTGGAACCACGGGTGCTGGTCGGACGTGTGGTTCACGACCAGGTCGGCGATCACCCGGATGCCGCGGCGATGGGCCTCCTCCACGAGCGTGACCGCGTCGTCGAGCGAGCCGTAGTCCCTGTGCACGCCGATGAGGTCGGCCACGTCGTAGCCGCCGTCGCGCATCGGCGAGGGGTAGAAGGGCAGCAGCCAGATGCAGTCGATGCCCAACCAGTGCAGGTAGTCCAGCCGCTCGGTCAGGCCGCGCAGGTCGCCGACCCCGTCGCCGTTGGCGTCGTGGAACCCGCGCAGGAACACCTCGTACACCACGGCCTGCTGGTACCAGGGCGCGCTGGGGTCGACCACCGAGCCGATCGCCGTGGGCACGTGGCCGGCCGTGCTGAACCCGCTCCCGCCGACCGCGAACGCGCCGCCCGGCGCACCGCTCCAACCCGTCGTCATCGCTCCCGACCTCCGTCCGGCGGCCCAACGGCCGCGCGCCACCGACCCCGCAGCGTTCCATCCTGCCCGACGCGCGTGGCAGCGTCGCGGCGGTCTAGCGTGCCCGCATGGCCGTCTCGGAATCGATGAGCGTCACCGTGTCCGCCAGCGCCGCCGACGTGCTGGCGTTCCTGCGCGACATCGACCACCAGCAGGACTGGTTCCCCGGCAACACCGCCTCCGAGGTGCTCGACCGCGACGCCGAGGGCCGGTGCAGCCGGGCCCGGCTGGTCAACGACGTGAAGGTCGCCAAGGACGAGTTCCAGCTCGACTACACCCACACCGAGGACGGGTTCTCCTGGAGCCTGGTGGCACCGACCATGGTGCAGAAGCGGCAGGAGGGCTCCTGGCGGGTGGTCGACACCGGGGCCGGGCGCTGCGAGGCGACCATGTCGCTCACGGTCGACACGACGCTGCCGCTGCCGGGGTTCGTGCAGAAGAAGACCGTGAAGGACACGCTCAAGGGCGCGACCTCGGCCCTGGTCAAGCACTTCTGACCGGGACCGGCGAGCGGCGCCTCCCTCCTAGATCCCCCAGGGCAGGCCCAGCGCGTACCAGAGCAGGAAGAACGCCGACCACACCACCGTGAGTGCCACGAAGTAGGGCAGCATGAGCGCGATCACCGTGCCGATGCCCGCCCGCCGGTCGTAGCGGGCCGCGAACACCACGATGAGCGGGAAGTACGCCATGATCGGCGTGACGATGTTCATCGGGGAGTCCCCCACCCGGTAGAGGGCCAGGATCGCCTCGGGCTCCACGCCCAGGCGCAGGAACACCGGGATGAAGATCGGCGCGAGCAGGGCCCACTTCGCGATCGCCTGCGGCAGGATGATGCCGACGACCAGGGTGATGAGGATCGCGATGAGCAGCAGCCATCCCGTGGCCAGGTCGACCCGCTCGATGAGGTCGCCGAGCTTCACCGCCGCCACCTGGGGCATCTTCGAGTAGTTGAAGTAGGCGATGAACTGCGCGATGAGCAGGAACAGCAGCAGCAGCCCGGCCAGCCCGGCCCACGACTTCGTGATGGCGTCGATGATCGAGGTGGAGCCGTGCAGGCTGCCCGCCCCGCGGCCGTAGCCCACGCCCGCGGCCAGGAACAGCAGGGCGATGATGACGATGAGGCTGTTCATGAACGGCGAGGTGCCGATGATGCCGCCGGTCTCGGGGTCGCGCAGCGGCGCCCCCGGCGGCGCGGTGAGCGCGGTGACGAGCAGGACGGCGCCGAGGAACCACACACCGGCCGCCCGCAGCCCGCGACGCTCGGCCTCGGGGTCGACGTCGGGCGCGTCGTCGGCGGCCTGGATCTGGCCGCTCGGGTCCGGTGCGACCGAGGGGTCGTAGGTGCCCAGGCGCCGCTCGACGGTGCGCCCGGTCACCCATCCCAGCAGCACGGTGAGCAGCACGGTCGAGGCGATGCCGAACCACAGGTTCGCGGTCAGGTCGATGGAGCCGGTGGGGTCGACGAGCTGGATCGACTCGTTCGTGATCTCGGTGAGCACCGCGTCGGTCGGCGTGACCAGCAGGTTGACCCCGAACCCGCCGGCGACGCCGGCGAACGCGGCGGCCATGCCGGCCAGGGGATGGCGCCCGACGCTGGCGAACGCGGCGGCCCCCAGGGGGATGAGCACGAGGTAGCCCGCGTCCGAGGCGATGCTCGACAGGATGCCGAGGAACACGATGATGTACGTCAGCGTGCTGGCGGGGGCACTGGCCACCAGCCTGCGGATGAGCGCGGCGATGAGCCCGGAGCGCTCGGCCACCCCCACGCCGATCATGACGATGAGGATGATGCCCATCGCCGTGAAGCCCATGAAGTTGGGCACGAACGAGGTGAACAGGAAGCGGATGCCCTCGGCGGTGAGCAGGCCCTCGATGGCCACCGTCTCGGTGACCACTTCGTAGTCGCCGGCCTTGGGCGGCTCGGCGGGCAGGGTCTCGCCGGGCAGCGAGCCGCCGAGGTCGAGCACGTCCACCGACTGGCTGGGCGGCTTCACCACGTCGTAGGTGGCGCTCACCCCGACCCACGCCATGACCTGGGACAGCAGGATCACGCCGATGCACAGCGCGAGGAACAGCAGCGCCGGATGGGGCACCTTGTTGCCCACCCGCTCGATCACGGCGAGGGTGCGGTCCAGGGCACCCTGGCGGGGCTCAGCGGTCTCGGTGGTGGACATCGGGCCTCCGCTCCCGGGCCGGCGGGGCACCCGCGGCTGGGGCCCGGTCCGACCTCGTCAGGGCGCAGGATCACACACGCAGGTGTCCGAACGGCCCCGGCGAGGCGCATGGCGCGCCGGGGCGGTGGAGGATGGCGGTGACGCCGGCCACCGCTGGCGGAGGGGAGCGCCTCACATGAGCAGGCGGATGGCCCAGTCCTACCGGCGCCACCCGGTGCACGAGCCCTACGACGTGATCGTGATCGGCTCGGGGATCGGTGGGCTCACCGCGGCCGCGATGCTGGCCAAGCACGGCGGTCGGCGGGTGCTCGTCCTGGAGCGGCACTACACGCCCGGCGGGTACACCCACGTGTTCCACCGGCCGGGCTACGACTGGGACGTCGGCCTGCACTACGTCGGCGGCGTCGAGCCGGGGTCGCCGATCCGTCGGGTGTTCGACGACGTCGCCGATGGGCGGATCGCCTGGGCCGACATGGGCCCGGTGGTCGACCGGGTCATCATCGACGGCGACGCCTACGACCTGCCCAAGGGCCGCCGGCAGCTGCGGGCGATGCTCGTCGAGCGGTTCCCCGGCCAGGAGGCCGCGATCGACGGCTACTTCGCGGCGGTCCGCGCGGCGGTGTCGGCCTCGATGCCGTTCCACGCCGCGAAGACCCTGCCCGGACCGATCGGCGCCGTGGCCGGTCCGGTGCTGGGCCGCGGGTTCCGTCGCTGGTCGGACCGCACGACCCTCGAGGTGCTCGGCGAGCTCACCGACGACCCGCGGCTCATCGCGGTCCTCACCGCCCAGCTCGGCGACTACGGCCTGCCGCCGGCGGACTCCAGCTTCGCCATGCACGCGCTCGTGGCCAGCCACTACTTCCGCGGCGGCTTCTACCCGGTGGGCGGCTCCGCGGTGATCGCCGAGTCGATCATCCCCGTGATCGAGCGCGCCGGCGGCACCGTGCTGGTCAGCGCCGAGGTGGCGGAGGTGGTGCTCGAGGACGGCCGCGCGGTCGGCGTGCGGATGGCCGCCGACGGCGCGGTGCTGCGCGCCCCGGTGGTGATCAGCGACGCCGGGGTGTCGGCGACGTTCGGCCAGCTGGTGCCGCGCGAGGCCGCCGAGCGGGCCGGCCTGCTCGCCGACCTGGCCCGGGTGGCGCCGTCCATGGCGCACCTGTGCCTCTACCTGGGCTTCGAGCAGACCGCCGAGCAGCTCGGCCTGCCCAAGCACAACCTGTGGATCTACCCGGGCGACGACGTCGGCGGCGCCTTCCGGGCCAGCGTGGCCGACCCGGGCGCGCCGTTCCCCGTGCTCTACGTGTCGTTCCCCTCGGCCAAGGACCCCGACTTCGCCCGACGGCACCCGGGGCATGCCACGGTGGAGGTGATCGCCCCGGCGCCGTACGCGTGGTTCGAGCCCTGGGCGGGCAGCCGGTGGAAGCACCGCGAGGCCGAGTACGACGCGTTCAAGGCCGCGCTGGCCGCGCGGATGCTCGCGGGGCTCGAGGCCCAGCTGCCGCAGCTGCGCGGCCGGGTGGCGATCCAGGAGATCTCCACGCCGCTGAGCACCGCGCACTTCGCCGGGTACTCCCGCGGCGAGCTGTACGGCCTGGACCACACCCCGGCGCGGTTCCAGCAGGGGTTCCTCAAGCCGACCACGCCGATCCCCGGGCTCTACCTCACCGGGCAGGACATCGTCACCTGCGGGGTGGCCGGGGCCATGTTCGGTGGCGTGCTCACCGCGACATCGCTGCTGCGCGGGCCGCTCATGGTGGGCCTGGCGGGCGGCGCCGTGCGGCGGGTGGTGCCGGGGCCGTGGCGGCGCGGTCCCGCCCGGCCGGCGGAGGAGGTCGTGACCGCGGGGTCCGAGGTGGCCTCCAGCTGAACCGATCGGGCTGCGCGGGCCCCGGCGGCACTCCCGCTGCGTGATCCATTCGGGTTCTGGCTCCAAGAGGGCCCAGAACCCGAATGGATCACCGGGGCGAGGACCGGCTACCCGGCGGTGACGACCTGGTTGCGCTGCTCGGCCTTGGCCCGGCGCAGCGCCTGGTCGGCCTGTGCCACGAGGGCGCGGACGTCCTGGCCCGGCTCGGCGGCGGCGACGCCGATCGAGATCCCCACGGCGGCCTCGACGCCCGGGACCCGCGTCGCCGCCACGGTGCGCCGGATGCGCTCGGCGGTGGTCGCAGCCGCGCGCAGCCCGGTCTCGGGCAGCAGCAGGGCGAACTCGTCACCACCGAACCGCGCCAACAGGTCGTAGCCGCGGACGGATCGGGACAGGATCTCGGCCGTCGCGGCGATCCACTGGTCGCCGGCGAGGTGGCCGTGGGTCGTGTTCACCCGCTTGAGCCCGTCGAGGTCCATGAGCAGCAGGGCGACCGGGTGGTGCATGCGCTCGGCGCGCTGCAGCTCAGCGGCGGCCAGCTGCTCGAACCCGGGCCAGCTCAGCAGCCCGGTCTTGGGGTCGCGCGAGGCCGAGCGCAGGCGGGCGTAGGCGCGCACCGTGAGGTGGATCCAGACGACCAGGCCGATCACGAGCAGCGTCGCGGGGGTCGGGAAGAGCAGGCAGAGCACGGCGCCCAGCAGGATCTCGGGGACCTCGATCGCCAGGCCGCGCGGGTCCAGCAGCGGCAGGTCCCGGGCGTCCAGGCCACCCCACGCCCGGACCAGGTTCACCACGAGCAGCGCCTCGGTGAGCACCATGGACAGCCCGGCGAGGGTCAGCGCACTGACGCTCGCCGCGTCCTGGGGCGTGGGCGGCCAGCCGGGGGCGAGCAGGCTGTAGAGCCCCGCCGCGATGCTCACCGTCGCGACCCGGATGCTGGCGTTGCCGAGCACGCCGGTCCAGCCCCGCGGGCCGGTGAGGAACACCAGCGCGCTGCTGCTGGCCACGAGGAGGAACAGCGCCGGCGGCAGCAGGATCGCGGCCGGCAGGAGCACGGCGTTCGTGGCTGTGGCGGCCTGCACCCGGCCCGCCCGATCCGAGCCCCAGTCCACCCGGGTGGCGTCCATGGCCCACGCGGCAGCCAGCAGGGCGACGGCCAGGCCCAGGCTCGGGGCCTCGAGCGCACTGGGCCGGGCCGGGTCCATGACCCGCACCGCCCACACGGCGGCGCCGGTGGCCAGGAGGGCGTTGAGCAGCAGTGCCCGCAGCCGCACCGCCGGCCCTCGGTCCGCCACCACGGGCCACCCCAATCCGACGACCGATGCAGCGGTCATCCCGGGCTGCATCGGCCCCGCCGCGGTGCCACTTGAGCCCAGCCCCGCCCGGATCGCGTTCGGTTCGAGCAGCGCTCCGCGGGATCGCGATCGATCTCGGTCGCCTGGATGCTCGCGGATCGATCGCGATCCGGCCGGCGCCCCGCCGCCGGCGCCCCGGCGTCAGCCGGTGTTCTGCAGGCCCGCCGCGGCCCCGTTGACGGCCAGCAGCAGCAGCCGCCGCCACGCCTCGGTCGCCCCAGCGGGCCGGCCATCGTCGTCGCGCGAGGCGTGCAGCTCGGTGAGGGCCCGCAGCTGCAGCCCCGACAGCGCGTCGACGTACGGGCTGCGCAGGGCCACGGCCGAGCGCAGCACCGGCTTGCGCTCGAGCAGCGCGGTCTGGTCGAGCACCGTGAGGACGGCCCGCTGGGTGAGGTCGAGCTCGGCGAGGATGCGCTCGGTGATGTCCGGACGGCCGCCGAGGTCCAGGAAGCGGCGGGCCAGGTCGCGGTTGGTCTTGGCCAGGCTCATCTCGGCGACGTCGATGAGGGCGGCGAACAGCGGCCATTCGCGGTAGGCGGCCCGCAGCAGGGCGTCGTCGCCGACGGCGGCCAGGCCCGAGCCCAGGCCGAACCAGCCCGGGATGTTCGCGCGCGCCTGGGCCCAGGCGAACACCCACGGGATCGCCCGCAGGTCAGCCAGGTCCCGGCCGCTGGAGGCGCCGCTGCGCCGGACCGGCCGCGAGCCCATGCGCAGGTCGCCGAGCTCCTCGAGCGGGCTGGCCTCGGCGAGCACGTCGGCGAAGCCGGGGGTCTCCACGAGGGCGCGATAGGCCTGCTGGGAGGTGCTGGCCACGACCCCGCCCAGCTCCGCGAAGCGGGCGGCCGCGGTGGTGTTGCGCTGGGCGTTGGCCGGCGTGTCGACCATGAGCACGGCGGTGGTGAGCCGCTCCAGGTGCCGTTGGGCCAGCGTGGTGTCGGCGTAGCGCGCGAAGACGACCTCACCCTGCTCGGTGACCTTCAGGCGCCCGGCCACCGAGCCCGGCGGCTGCGCCACGATGGCCCGGTGCAGCGGGCCACCGCCCCGACCCAGGGACCCGCCCCGGCCGTGGAACAGGGTCAGCGCGACGTCGTGGCGCGCGGCCCACGCCACCAGGTCGCCCTGCGTGCGAGCCAGGTTGAGGGTGGCCGCGGCGGGGCCTACGTCCTTGGCCGAGTCCGAGTAGCCGAGCATCACCTCGACGGCCCGGTCCCGGGAGTCCAGCCACGCCTGCGTGCCCGGCAGCGCCAGCCAGGCGTCCAGCGTCGGCACGGCGGCCTCGAGGTCGGCGCCGGTCTCCAGCAGCGGGACGACGTCGAGGCGCAGCGGCGTGTCCCCGACCGCGAGCCGCGCGAGCGCCCGCACCGCGACGAGGTGCGCGGGCGCCTGCGTGAACGACACGACGAAGCGTCCGCAGCACCGGCTGCCCCAGCGCTGCTGCAGCCAGGCCATCACCCGGAAGGTGTCGAGCACCTCGCGGGTGGGCTCCTCGCGCGGCTGCACGTAGGCCGGCCAGCCATCCCGCGCCAGCGCGTCGAGGAACGCCGCGTCGTCGACCACGGCGGCGGCGTCGGTGACCCCCGGCAGCTGCCCGAGGAGGTCCAGCAGGGCGGCGCGGTGGACCCGGGAGTGCTGGCGCACCTCGAGCTCGACCAGGTGGAACCCGAACGTCTGCACCGACCAGATGAGGTGCTGCAGCTCGCCGTGGGCCGCACGCCGGGCGCCGGCCTCGTGCAGGGAGCGCTGCACCATCCGCAGGTCCTCGAGCAGCTCCTCTGGGCTGGCGTAGGAGGACTCCAGGCGCCCCTCCCGGGTGGCCCGGACCCGCTCGGCCATGAGCAGCACCTTCTGCCGGTGCGGCTCGCGGGGTGAGCTGATCGAGACCTCGCCGAAGCGGACCGGCCCGGCCACCGCGTCGCGGGCCAGGGACTCCATGAGCTCGCGGGACGCCGGCGTGTCGCCGGAGTCCAGGGTCAGGGTGCGTCCCACCCGCAGCAGGGCCTCGTGCAGCCAGCGCAGGGCGTGCTCGGCGTGCCGGGCGACCGCCTGCCGGGTGACCTCGGCGGTCACGTAGGGGTTGCCGTCCCGGTCCCCGCCGACCCACGAGCCGAACCGCACGAACGCCGGCACCGGCGTTGGCACCGCGCCGCTGTCCTCGCCGATGAGGGCTGCCTCGGTTGCCCGGTAGAGCCGCGGGACCGCGCGGAACAGGGTCTGGTCGAAGACCGTCATGATGGTCTCGACCTCGTCCAGGGGTCCGGGCCGGGTCGCCCGCAGCGCGGAGGTCCGGTACAGCAGGTCGACCTCCTCGAGCAGGCGGCGGTGCGCCACGAACCGCTCGTCGCCGCCGACCCGCGGGTTGCTCGCGCGGGCCAGCTGCTCGGCGATCCGGCGCAGGGCGGTGGCGACCGCGCGCCGGCGGGCCTCCGTGGGGTGCGCGGTGAGCACGGGGTGGATCCGCAGCCGGTCCAGGGTGGCCAGGGCCTGGTCGCCGGCTGCGGAGACCGCCGGCCAGAGCGGGTCGCTCACCTCGGCATCACCGGGGTCGCCCACCTGGCGCTCGTGCTGCAGCAGGCGGGCCCGGTGGCGCTCGTCCGCGAGGTTGATCAGGTGCAGGTGCACAGTCAGGGCCCGGGCCAGCTGCTCGGCCTCCCGCAGGTCTGCCACGTCGCCGGCGGCGTCCGCGATCCCGGCGCCACCGGCCAGGTCGTCCAGTCGCGCGGCGATGTGCGGCAGGCCCGCCTCGCGCAGCACCTGGGCCAGCACGCTGCCGAGCAGGTCGACCTCGCCGCGGCGCATCCGCTCGAGGTCATGCTCGGTGGTGGTGGTCGGGGCCGTCTCGATCCGCATCGTCCATCTCCCTCGGCGCCCGGCAGGCCGTGGAGGGCCAGCCGGTGGCCGACCCGGTCGGGGTCACCCGCACCGTGCAGGGCGGGCGTCGGGGTCGGCTTCTGACGAAGAACGTAGCAGGAATCGCAGTTCAGATAACGGGCCGAACGTCCCGTCCCCGAGCGCCCCGTGGCGGTGCGCGTCACCCGCCGGGCAGCGCCCCGTGGCGGTGCGCGTCACCCGCCCGGCGAATCGCGTTCGGTTCGAGGGGCGCGACGCTGGATCCCGATCGATCTCGGTGGCCCCGATGCTCGCCAACCGATCGCGATCCGCGGAGCCTCCCCGCGCCCAACGACTGCACATCGGTGCCCCCGGCAGGATTCGAACCTGCGGCCTGTGGTTTAGGAAACCATCGCTCTCTCCCCTGAGCTACGGGGGCCCGCGCCGCCGTGGCGGCGCGCCGGGCCGATTGTCGCAGATGCCGCACCGGTCCCGACGGTTGCGCGGGACGGCTCCAGCGGCGAGCGTTGGCCCATGGCGATCGAGGTCCATGACGGCGTGGCGGCCGAGGTCGGGCGCATCAGGGTGCGCCGCGTGCTCCCCCGGCGCAAGCTGCGGACGGTGGGTGCGTGGTGCTTCGCCGACCACATGGGCCCAGCCGAGGTGACCGAGGAGTCGGGCCTCGACGTCGGCCCGCACCCGCACACGGGCCTGCAGACCGTGACGTGGCTGATGGACGGCGCCGTCCTGCACCGCGACAGCCTCGGCTCCGAGCAGCTCATCCGGCCCGGGCAGGTGAACCTCATGACCGCGGGGCGTGGCGTGGTCCACTCCGAGGAGCACACGGGCACCTATCGGGGCACGCTGCAAGGGGTGCAGCTGTGGGTCGCCCAGCCCGAGGCCCACCGGCACGGGGACCCGGCCTTCGACCACCACGCCGGCCTGCCGGCCGTCGCCTGGGACGGCGCCGAGGCCACCCTCATCGCCGGGGAGTACCTCGGCGCACGCTCCCCCGCGGGCTTCGCCACCGACCTGCTCGGCATGCAGGTGCAGGTGGCTCCCGGCGTGACCAGGTTCCCGCTGCGCACCGACTTCGAGCACGCGGTGATCGCCCTCGACGGCCCGCTGCTGGTGGGGGCCCCGGGCCGCGATCGCGCGATCGCCGAGCCGCGCACCCCGACAGCACCGGGCCAGATCGCGGCGCTGGGCACCGGCCACGCCGAGCTCGAGGTGCAGGCGCGGGAGCCGGTGCGCCTCATGCTGCTCGGCGGCGTCCCGTTCCCCGAGCCGGTGTTCATGTGGTGGAACTTCGTGGCGCGATCAGCGGACGAGGTCTCCGGCTTCTACGCGGACTGGCGCGACCGCGGCGATCGCTTCGGCGAGGTGCCCTCACCCCTGGACCGCATCCCCGCCCCGAGTCCACCATGGGAACCCGTCCGCAGCACCCACCCGTGGTGAGGTTTGCCGTGTACCCCCCGGGGTATATGATCTGCACCGATCCGAGCCTTTGGAGGAGCCCAGATGTGCAGCCCCGCGATGTGCCGCTCGTGCGGCAAGGTCACCTGGTCCGGCTGTGGCCAGCACGCCGCGCAGGTGATGGCCGGCGTGCCCGAGTCGCGCCAGTGCACCTGCCGCTGACGCCCGACCACCTGACGCCGGGAGCGGCTGGTCCCCGGACCGCCCCGACGTGATCCGCCCGAGCCCCGTGGCGCGCCGCGCGCACTAGGGTGCCGGCGTGGCAGGCAGCCAACCCGCACCCGCGCTGCGCCCGGTGCGCGCGCACGTCGGCCGGGCGCAGCGCTCCGCTCGCAGCAGCGTCCGCGAGGGGGTCGTGGCCCTGCGGCGCTCCTGGCTGGTGCTGCTGCAGGCCACCGTCGCGGCCACCGCCGCGTACGCGCTCGCGCTGGCGATCGGCCACCAGACCCCGTTCTTCGCGCCGATCGCGGCGCTCGCGACGGTCGCGATCTCGCTGGCCCACCGCCTGCGCCGCGCCAGCGAGCTGGTCCTGGGCAATGCCGCGGGCATCCTGCTGGCCGATCTGCTCATCGCCCGGATCGGCACCGGCGTGTGGCAGCTCGGGCTCGTCGTGGCCCTGGCGCTCGTCATCGCGATCCTGCTCGGCGGCGGCCCGATCCTCATCATGCAGGCCTCCTCGGCCGCGATCCTCATCGCCACCATCGCCCCGCCGACCGACACCGTCCCGTGGAACATCGACCGGTTCGTCGACGCCCTGATCGGCGGCGGGATGGGCCTGCTCGTCTCGGCGCTGCTGCTGCCGGTGGACCCGGCCAGGCAGGCGCAGCGCGCCACGGAGCCACTCGTCGCCACGCTGGCCACGGGCTACGCCGCGGTCGCCCGGGTGCTGCGCAGCGGCGACGCGGTGGGCGCCGAGACCGCCCTGGCCGGGCTGCGCGACACCGACCCGGTCGTCGCCGGCTTCCAGGCCGGCCTGGACGTGACCCGCGAGTCCGTGCGCCTGGCGCCCTGGTACTGGGGCCAGCGCACGGTGCTGGCCTCCTACGCCCTGGCCGGGGTGCACCTCGACCACGCGCTGCGGAACCTGCGCGTGCTGGCACGCCAGGCCGCCGCGACCCTGCGGCGCGGCGAGGCCGTGCCAGAGCCGCTGGTCAGCGCCGTGGAGGCCCTGGCGCAGGCCGCGGCGGGCCTCGGGCCGGTGCTCGCGGGCACGACCGACCCGCACGACGTGCTCGAGCTGCTGGAGCGCGCCGCGACCGCGGCTGCCACGCCGCTGGACCCGGAGCAGGGGCTGTACCTGGCGCCGATGCTGGGGCAGGTGCGGCTCTCGGTCGCCGACCTCGTCCAGGCCCTGGGGGTGCCGGCCCAGCAGGCACGCGCGATGGTGCACCGGGACGCCGGGGCCGGCCAACCCGGCTGAGGGCCCCGACGCGGGACCTTGGTCCCAGCTGCCGGGGTCCGAGGGGCAGGTTAGGCAGGCCTTACCCGGCACTACCCTGCGAGGGTGATGCTGGACCGGGCCCCGGTGGGCCGTCCCCTCCAGGTGCTGGCCACCCGCTGCACCTCCCCCGCGCTGCACCGGAGGCTGGCCGAGCTCGGCCTGCGGCCGGGCGCGTCCGTGCTCCTGCTGGCCCGCACCAGCGGCGGGGGCGGCCTGCTCGGCCTGGGCGACGATCGGCTCGCGGTGGCCCGCACGGTGCTGGCCGGGGTCGAGGTGGCGCTGGCGACCGAGCCCCCCGGCGCAGGTGCGCCGACCGCGGAGCAGCGCCCGACCGCGGAACGGGCGCACCATGGCTGAGCGCACCCTGAGCTGCCACACCGAGGGCACGACACCGGCGGTCGCCGGGTCGCCGCGGGTCGCGCTCGTGGGCAGCCCGAACTCCGGCAAGTCCACCCTGTTCAACGCGCTGACCGGGGCTGGCCGCGCCGTCGGCAACTATCCCGGGACCAGCGTGGAGGTGGGGACCGGACGCTGGCGGGATCCGGCGCTCGGCGAGGTGGCGCTGACCGACCTGCCGGGGGCGTACTCCCTGGACCCGGTCTCCCCGGACGAGGCGCTGACCGCCGAGCTGCTGGCCGACGACGCGGTCGACGCCGTCGTCGTGGTGTGCGACGCCGCGCACCTGGCACGCTCGTTGGTGCTGGTCGGTCATGTCCGCCAGCTGCCCCTGCGCGTGGTGGTCGCCCTGACCATGGGCGACGTCGCAGCACGCCGTGGGGTGCACGTCGACGAGGTCGTGCTCGCGGGCCGGCTGGGCGTGCCGGTGGTGCGCCTGGACCCGCGGCGCCGCGACGTGGCCGCGCTGGCCGGCGCGGTCGGGCAGGTGCTGGCCGCGCCCGCGCCTCGCCCGCTCTGCCTGGATCCGGTCGGCGTAGGGCCACGCGCCTGCTGCGCGGACTGCCCACCGGGCTGCACGGCCTGCCCGCCGACGAGCGCCGCCGCGCTGGCCGCGCAGCTCGACGGCGGTGACGACGACCTCGCCGCCGCCGAGGCCCGCTTCGGGTGGGTGACGGCCACCGCCGCTGCCGCGAGCACCCGGCACGACCGCGGGCGGCGCTCGTGGACCGACCGGATCGACCGCTGGGTGACCGCCCCGGTGCTCGGCCCGCTGCTGTTCCTGGCCGTCATGTGGGGGGTGTTCGCGCTGACGACCAGCGTGGCCGCGCCCCTGCAGGAGGGCCTGGACGCCGTGTTCGCCGGGCCCGTCACCGAGGCCGCCGTGGCCGTGCTCGGCGCGGTCGGCCTGGGTGGCTCGCTGGTCGAGGGGTTCGTCGTGGACGGGCTCATCGCGGGGGTGGGCATGCTGCTCACGTTCGTGCCGCTCATGGCGATCATGTTCGCGCTGCTGGCGCTGCTCGAGGACTCCGGCTACATGGCTCGCGCCGCGGTGGTCACCGACCGGCTCATGGGCCGGTTGGGCCTGCCGGGCCGGGCGTTCCTGCCGCTCGTGGTGGGCTTCGGCTGCAACGTGCCGGCGATCTCGGCGGTGCGCGTGCTGCCCGACGCGCGGCACCGGCTGCTCACGGCGCTGCTCGTGCCGTTCACCTCCTGCTCGGCACGCCTGACGGTGTACGTCATGGTGGCGGCCACGTTCTTCCCCGAGCGGGCGGGCACGGTCGTGTTCGCGATGTACGTCACCAGCATCGTGCTGGTGGTGCTCGGCGGGCTGCTGCTGCGGGCCACGCTCATCCGTTCGATGGGCGAGGACCCGCTGGTGCTCGACCTGCCGCCCTACCAGCGGCCCTCGCTCCGCCTGCTCGGGGCGGCCACCTGGATGCGCCTGCGCGGGTTCCTGCAGACCGCGTCGGGGATCATCGTGGTGACCGTCGCGATCGTCTGGGCGCTCGGCGTGATCCCCGGCCCCGGAGCAACCGGCGGGCTCGGCGAGGTCCCCGTCGACCAGAGCCTGTACGCGTGGATCGCCCAGACCGCGGCCGTGCTGTTCGCGCCCACCGGCTTCGCCGACTGGCACGCGGTCGGCGCGCTCATCGTGGGGTTCGTGGCCAAGGAGGCGGTGATCTCCTCCTGGGCGCAGACCTACCCGGCGGGTGCGGACCTGTCGGCCTCGGTGTTCGGTGACTTCACCGTGGCCTCCGGAGGGCACCCACAGGCCGCCGCACTGGCGTTCCTGGTCTTCCTGCTCGCCTACACGCCGTGCGTGGCGACGCTGGCCACCCAACGGCGCCAGATCGGTGGGCGCTGGACGGCCGCCGGCGTGCTGCTGCAGCTGGCGATGGCCTGGGTCCTCGCGGTGCTCGTGTTCCAGGTCGGGGCGGTGCTCACGTGACCGCGACCCTGGCCCTCGCCGACGTGCTCGCCGCGGTGGGCACCGGCGCGGGCTCGGCCGCGGAGGTGGCCCGGCGCACCGGCTGCTCGATCGACGTGGCCGAGGCGGCCCTGCTGACGCTGGCCGGCGCCGGGCGGGTGCGGCGGGTGCTCGTGTTCGCCCCGGACGGCGCGGCCGGGGCCTGCGGCTCCTGCGCGGCGGCCCCGGGATGCCCCGCGGTCGGGGGGTCCTCCGGCGCGGGCGGGTCCTCGGTCGGGGGCTGCGCGGCGGCAGGTGCCGGGTCGCTGGTCGGGTCGGGCCTCACGGCCTGGCGCCTCGTCGAGCGCTGACGCCCCAGCCCACGCACACACGTGCTCCCGCCGTGCGGGCAGGCGCCCCCCGGCTGGATCGCGTTGGGTTTCGATCACCCTCCCCGGGATCCCGATCGATCTGGGAGCGCTGGACCCACCGAGATCGAACGCGATCCGCCCGGAGGCGCGCGTCAGCTCCCCGACAGCACGCGCTGCTCGTGCGCGAGCAGCCAGGCCTTCGTGTCCAGCCCCCCGGCGAAGCCGGTGAGGTGCCCGGACGTGGCCACGACCCGGTGGCACGGCACGATGATCGACACCGGGTTGCGCCCGTTCGCCGCTCCGACGGCCCGCGCCTTGGCCGGATCCCCGAGCGCCCTGGCCTGCTGGCCGTAGCTCAGCGTCGAGCCGTAGGGGATGGTGCGCAGCACCGCCCACGCGGCCTGCTGGAACGGCGTGCCGACCGGGTCGAGCGCGACGCTGAACTCCTCCCGCGTGCCGGCGAAGTACTCCTCGAGCTCGCCGGCGGCCTGGGCCAGGTGGGCCAGGGCCCTCGGTTCGTCGGAGGAGTCGGCGGGCTGCCCGGCCTGCGACGCCGGCGACTGGCGAGCGGCCGACGGCACCGCCGCTCGCGTGGGCGGCCCGGCGAGCACCACCCGGGAGCCGTCCTCCCCCGGCCAGAGCACCGCGCGCACGCCGGCGGGGCTGGCCACGAGCAGCAGCGGGCCGATGGGGGTCTGGATGGTGCGGCGCGCCAGGCCGTCACCCGGGAGCGTGGTGGTGCTCGCGGTCGTCGCGGGCGGGCTGGTGGGTCGGCTCATCGTGGCTCCGTTCGGGTCAGGCATGGGGGGACTCGGGCCCGCGTGGGTGTCGGTCGGTCGAACGCTCGGCCGGCCGGTCGTCGAGGCTGGCCCACAGGTGCGCCACCGCGTAGGAGCGCCAGGGCCGCCAGGCGTGGGCACGATCGGCGATCGCGCCCGGCCGATCGTCGCCGCCGAGGGCGGCCACCGCATGGCGCACGCCCAGGTCGGCCTCGAGCATGACGTCCGGGTCCCCCAACCCGCGCATCGCGAGGTAGCCGGCGGTCCACGGCCCGATCCCACGCAGTGCCAGCAGCGCCGCGCGCGTGGCCTCCCGGTCCACGCCGGGGTCGAGCACGAGCCGGCCCTCGGCCAGGGCCGCGCACGCCGCGACGATGGTCGCACCCCGGGCGCGCGGCATCGACAGCCCGCCCGGATCGGCACCGGCGAGGGCCTGCGCGGTGGGGAACACGTGGGTGAGCGTGGCATCGGCGAGCGCCAGGGGCGCCCCATGGACGGCGACGAGCCTGCCGACGACCGTCCTGGCGCCGGCCACGCTCACCTGCTGGCCGGCGACCGCGCGCACGAGCACCTCGTGGGCATCGGCACAGCCGGGCACCCGCAGCCCCGGCCGCCGTCGCACGGGTGCTGCGAGCATCGCGTCGGCACCCAGCACCTCGAGCACCGCGTCGGGATCGGCATCGAGGTCCAGCAGACGCCGCACGCGCGCCACGCCCGGGGCGAGGTCGCGCAGGTCGGCGAGCCGGAACTCCGCAGCGATGCCGCCCTGCACCACCCGGCACGCCACGACCGCATGCCCATGCGGCAGCACGAGCGAGCGGCGGTACACCTCGCCGTCCCAGGCCTCCAGGCCGCTCACCGCGCGCTCGCCGAGGAACCCGAGCAGGCGGGCGCCGTCGAAGGGCGCGCGGGTCGCCAGGCGCACGGCGATCGGGGCGTGCGCGCTCTCCAGGCGGTTCGATCCAAGTCCTGTCGCGCGCCGCGGCTCAGGACTTGGATGAACCTTGCTGGGGGCGTCCAGGACTTGGATGGCATCGGTCGGGGGACGGCCCCGCCGCCGGGCCCGCACCGCCGTGGGCGTCTCGCCGTAGGTGGCCAGGATGGCGTCGTTGAAGGCACGCACGCTGCCGAACCCCGCCGCCCACGCGACCTCTGCCGCCGGCAGGGTCGTCGTCTCGAGCAGGATGCGCGCGGTGTGCGAGCGCTGCGCGCGGGCGATGGCCAGCAGGCCCGCCCCGAGCTCGGCGCTGACCAGCCGGTTCAGGTGCCGCTCGCTGTAGCCCAGCGCGGCGGCCACCCCGGCCACGCCGACCCGCTCCACGGCCCCGTCGGTCACCAGCCGCATCGCCCGGCCGACGACGTCGCCACGCACGTTCCACTCCGGCGAACCCGGCACCGCATCGGGCCGGCACCGGCGGCACGCCCGGAACCCGTCCCGCTGGGCGGCGGCCGGGGTCCGGTAGAAGGTGACGTTCGCGCGCCGGGGGGTGGTCGCCGGGCAGCTGGGCCGGCAGTAGATGCCGGTCGTGCGCACGGCCGTGGTGAAGGCGCCGTCGAAGCGGGCGTCCCGGCTGGCGACGGCGCGGTAGCAGCGCTCGTGGTCCAGGTCGGTGTCCATGGCCCCATCCTCGCGCCTGCCGAGCGTCGGCGCTGGCAGGTTTCGGACGTCGCGCTAGCGCAGGGCGGCGGACAGTGCAGCGGGGGCGAACGCCGCCCACGCGGACTCGTAGGCGGCCCTGCTGAAGCGTGTGGTGACCGCCCGAGCCGAGTTCGACATGCGCGCGCGCAGGTCCGGCTCGCGCAGCAGCCGGACCACTGCTGCCGCGGCGGCCGCGGTGTCCCCGGCCGGGACCACGAACCCGTCGAGGCCGTCACGCACGATCTCGCGCGGTCCGTACCGGACGTCGTAGGTCACCACGGGCGTCCCCTCGGCCAACGCCTCGACGAACGTCAGCCCGAAGCCCTCCCGGCGGCTGGTCCCGAGCATGCACGCGGCGCCCGCCAGGAACGCGCGACCCTCGCGGCTGTACCCCGGGAAGGCGACCGACCCCACCGGTCGCTGCGCGGCGAGGGCCTCGAGGCGCTCGCGCTCCGAGCCGATCCCGTGCACGACCAGCCGAGCGTCGGGCACGTGCCGGCGCACCTGGTCGATCACCACGAGGGCGTGCTCCCAGCGCTTCGCCGGCTCCAGGCGGCCCAGGCCGGCCACCAGCAGGGGGTCGTACCCGGCTGGGCGCGGCTGCGTGGGCGGGTCCACGAAGTGCGGGATCACCGTGATGGGCACGGCGGTGCCGAACCGCAGCCGCAGCTCGTCGGCCTGCCGGTCGGTGAGCGCGACGACGTGGTCCAGGGACGCCCACCAGGGCTCGACCAGCTCGGCCATCCGCCGGGTGAGCGGACCCGTCGCGAGGTCCTCGCGGGTGGGGTCGGGGCCCACCCTGCCGGCCAGGTGCGCCAGGTGGACCACGAGCACGCGCGCGGCGCCGGGGGCGCGCAGCCGGGCCACGAGCGGCACCGCCTCGGGCGCGTCGGCGAACACCAGCGCCCCCGCCGGGGGGATCAGGGTGTCCAACCAGGCGGCGGTGCGCTCCTCAGCGGGGACAAGGCGCAGGCGCCGAGCCACGTGGGCCGGCTGGCGACGGCGCTCGCGTCGGTAGTCCCGGACGACCACCCCCGCGGGCAGCCGGCCGTCCGCGCGCAGCGTGGCCACCGTGCGCTCCATCGCGTCGTCCTGCCCGACGAGGGCCAGGTGCACGTCCCAGCCCGCCGCGTCGAAGCAGGCCAGTCGCTGCAGGACCGCCCGGGTGAGCCCGGCCTTCTCCAGTCCGAGCCGATGGAACACGAAGACCACGCGGCCCGGGCCCCCCGCAGGTCCTGCCCCATCCGGTGCGGGTCCCATACCCAGCAGTCTCGCCCCGGTGCCCGTCAGACCGCCACCCCCCAGCCCGCAGCACGCACCGGGCCGCACGACGCACCCGGCGGCTCGGCCCCGTCGTGACCAAGGTCCCCCGGGTCGGGGCCCCCTGCCCCTGCGAGGCACGCGCGAGCATGGGTGATGCTTGAGCCTCGGATCGGTAGGGGAGGCGGTGCCATGGACTCGTCCCGTTCGGAGGGCATGACGCTCCCGGCGCCCAGCACCGTGGGCGAGCTGGCCGCCCGGCGCCGAGGCGTCGACTGGGCACGGGCCGAGGTCAGCGCGGCCATGTCCCGGCCGGTGCTCACCATCGAGGTCGGCGAGAGCCTCTGGGACGCCTGGCAGCTGCTGAGCGTCTCGGGCCTGCGCCACCTCGTCGTGGTCGACGACGGGCGCTGCCTCGGCGTCATCTCCGACCGGATGATCCTCACCGACCTGCCGATGGCCGAGGAGCGCATGCGCGCCCGCAACGTGGGCGACCTGCTCTCCCGCGCTCCGGCCCGCAGCGTGCTGGACACCGCCCCGCTGGCCGACGTCGCCCGCACCATGGCCCGCCACTCCGCCGAGGCGGTCCCCGTGCTCGACGCGCTGGGCCGGCTGGTCGGCATCGTCACCGCCTCGGACCTGGTCCGCTGGTGGGCCGACGACGGCTCCTGACGCCACCGCGCGCCCCGTGCCGTTCCCCGGCGCCGCCGCACGCGCCACGTAGGCTGCGGCCGTGGCTGACGCGCGCGCCGACCGGCTGGTCTGGATCGACCTGGAGATGACCGGCCTGGACCCCACCCGCGACGAGATCGTCGAGATCGCCGCGATCGTCACCGACGCCGAGCTGGTCGAGCTCGACGCCGGGGTGTCGTTCGTCGTGCGCCCCGAGGACCTGGCGATCCTCGACACGATGGACCCGGTCGTGGTCGGGATGCACACCGAGTCGGGACTGCTGGGCGACATCCCCGACGGCCTCCCGCTGGCGGAGGCCGGGGCGGCCGTGCTGGCCTACGTGCGCTCGCACGTCCCGGAGGCCCGGCGCGCGCCGCTGGCTGGCTCGAGCGTCTATGTGGACCGCGGGTTCCTGGCCCGCTACCTCCCCGAGCTCGACGCGCACCTGCACTACCGCCTCGTCGACGTCTCCTCGCTCAAGGAGCTCACCCGGCGCTGGTACCCCCGCGCCTACTTCAACGCCCCCGAGAAGACGGGCGGCCACCGGGCGCTGGCCGACATCCGCGAGTCGATCGCCGAGCTGCGCTTCTACCGCGAGACGGTGTTCGTGCCCGCCCCTGGGCCGACCTCCGACGAGGCACGCGTGGCAGCTGCCCACCACGTCGTGGAGCACGGGCCCTCGGCCTGAGCCCTCCACCGCGCCCGTGCTCGCGCCAGGGGCGTCGACGCGGTGCGGGCGCCATGGCATCGGGCGATCCGGCCGGCGGGAGGCGTCCGGCAGGTCCGGTATTTGTGGTCCCGGTGGTCGCGGGTCCGCGTCCCTTCACTCCCCCCAGTCATCGCCGCTGGTCAGGCGAGGGTTGACGGGCTGCTGCCCCCCCGTTGGGGGGCAGCAGCCCGTCGTTCTTGGGGGCAGCGCCCGCACAGGGCGAGTGCCGCAGAGGCGCGGGGCGGACGGTCGGGACGGTCCTCACGACCCGACAGGGGGCCCCACCATGGCCTGGATCGAGCAGCGCGGCCGACAGCACCGGGTGTACTGGCGGTGCTCCGACGGCACCGGCCGCGACTTCGAACCGTTCGAGGACCGCGCGGCCGCGACCCGGTTCGTCGAGCTGCTGGGCCTGGTCGGGCCCGGGCCGGCCCGGACGTTCGTGCGCGGCGAGCCGGTCCCGACGCCCGCCATCCCAGCGGCGAGCCTGGCCACCGTGTTCGCCCGGCACCTGGAGGGCTACGCGTTAGCCGGGGTGCGCCCCCGCATCCTGGCCGACTACCGCCGCGACTTCGACCACCACATCGCCGCCTACTTCGGCGCCGACACCGACGTGCGCACGCTGCGCACGCGCGGGCCGCTGGACGGCCCCAGCGGCCGGCACGACACGATCAGCGGCTGGCTGCTGTGGCTGTCCGAGCGGTGCAGCACCCGCGACGGCGAGCCGACCGGGGTGGCGCTGAGCGCCAAGACGATCCGCGGGCTACACGGGCTGCTGTCGGCGATCCTGGAGGTCGCGGTGCTCGCCGAGCCGCCGGTGCTGACCCGCACCCGTGC
>JALOLK010000033.1 GCA_025456015.1 Candidatus Nanopelagicales bacterium | reverse complement strand
TGGCCACCGCCTGCTGCAGGCCCTGCTCGCTCACGCGCCCTCCCGGTGTCGGTCCCGTGACTGTCGTGCTCCCGCGATCCTGTCATGGCGGCGGTGGGCACGTCGGGGTCGAGGCTCGAGGTGCCAGCGAGCCCGGGCTCCACACACCGGAGAACCTGGCCGCGAGCATCGCGATCGAGGCAGCCGAGCTGCTGCAGTGCTTCCAGTGGGGATCGGCGACCCAGCCCGTGCGGTCTCCGCGGATCTCCCCTCCACATCCTGCCCAGGACGCTGGACAGGAACCCGCGGCATCCACTATCGTTCGTACAAGTGTTCGAAGTGACGGGGGTCGACGATGGTCCATCATCCGGCGGGAGGACCGTCAGCGCGTATCGGCGCTGGCGAGGGCCCGCCCACTGCAGCGGAAGCTCCGCATGCGAAGCAGTCCGCGCGGCCCGGTCGCGTGGACGCCGACGTGGCCGCGCGATGGCGCGAGTCACTGGGGCGGCTCGACGCCGCCATGCCGGACGCCGACCGGATCGACCTCATGGCCGAGCTGGAGCGGCTGAAGTCCGCGGCTGCAGCGGTGCAGGCGCGTCTGGCTGCGGCCATGGCCACCGAGCAGGCCCAGCAGCTCACCGCCCGGGATGCGCAGGCCCGCGCGGTGCGCTCCGTGGCCGGGCAGGTGGGCCTCGCTCGGCGCGTGTCCCCGCACCGCGCCCAGTCCCTGGTCGGTCTGGCCCGCGCGCTGTGCGCGGACCTGCCCTGCACCCTGGACGCACTCGCCGAGGGGCGGATCAGCGAGTGGCAGGCGCTGCTGGTCACCCGGGCCACCGCCGTGCTCCCCAGCCACGAGGACCGCGTTGGCGTCGACAGCCGACTGGCCCGCCACCTCGGCCGGCTCGGTGACCGGGCCCTGCTCCGCGAGGCCACCCGGCTGGCGGACCAGGTCGATCCGTCCGCCCTGGCCCGCCGCGTCAAGCAGGCCGAGGCAGATCGGCGCGTCACGGTCAGTCCCGCACCGGGCCCAGCCGGCTGCGCCATGGCGCGACTGACCGCGACCATGCCGGTCGCCCAGGCCGTCGCCGCCTACGCCGCGCTCCGCAGGCACGCCGAGTCGGCGCGGGCCCAGGGCGACGAGCGCGGGGTCGGCCAACTCATGAGCGATCAGCTGTTCGCCCTGCTCGTCCGCAGGGCGCCAGCTGATGGCGCCGACACCTCCCCCGGAACACTCAACGTCGAGGTCGGACTGGTCATGACCGAGCGGACCCTGCTGCGCGGCGGATCCGACCCCGCGGTGCTCACCGACCACGAGGGCCGTGCCTTCGCCCACGCCCCGGCGGCCCTGGCGCGTGCCCTGGTCCGCGAGGCCGACCAGGCCTGGCTGAGCCGGCTCTATGCCTCCCCCAGGACCGGCGAGCTCGTCGCCATGGACTCCCATCGACGGCTGTTCTCCGGTCGCCTGCGCCGCCTCCTGCTGCTGCGCGACCAGACCTGCCGGATGCCGTGGTGCGAAGCCCCCATCCGCCACGTCGACCACATTCGCGAGCACAGCACCGGCGGCGCGACCAGCTTGGCCAACGGGGCAGGACTGTGCGAATCCTGCAACTACCTCAAGGCGGACCCCGGCTGGCGAGCCGAGGTCCGTGACATCCCCGGGCACCTGATCGAGTTCATCACCCCAACGGGCCACCGCTACACGTCCCAACCCCCACCCGGCCCCGGCCACCATCCCGGAGACCTGGAACAGCACCTCGAGCACCACCTGAACGACTGGGAGGACGGTGCCGCCTGAGCCAGCCTGACGGCTGCCTACACTGCGAGGGTGGCGCCGGAGACCCTGGGCTTCCTCCTGGCCGTCGCGGCTGCCGCCGCCACGCTGCTCGGCTGGGCCCTCGTGGCCGCGAAGCGCTCGTGGACCCCGCGCCACGTCGGGATCGCCCTGCTGGTCGCCGCCCTGGCCATGGTCGCGGTGTCCATCGTCGAGCTGCTGCCGCCAGGCCTGCGCGACCCGGATCTGCGCATGGCGACCGTGCTGCTCTTCGCCGCCGGCGCCCTGCTGGTGCCCGCCCTGAACCGCCTGCTGACCCGGCTGGCCCCCGGGCTGACCGCGCTGCACAACGCGTCCCTGCTCGTCATGGTCTCGATCGCGCTGCACAACGTCCCCGAGGGCTCGGTGACCTTCGCGGCCACCCTGGTCAGCCTCGAGCTCGGCGTCGTGACGGCGATCGCCATCGCCCTGCACAACATCCCCGAGGGGATGGCCGTGGCCACGTCCGTGATCGCCGCCGGCGGCTCCCGTCGGCGCGCCCTGGCGGCAACCGGCGTGGCGACCGGCGGCGAGGTCCTCGGTGCGGTGCTCGTGCTGGCCCTGGACGCCACGCTGAGCCCGGACGGCGCGGTGGGCCTGCTCGCCCTGGTCGCCGGGATCATGGTCTCGCTGAGCCTGACCCAGCTGGTCCCGGCCGGGATCGCGCTCATGCGACCGGGCCAGCACCTCGGCCTGGCCGAGGGCGAGCCCGCCGCGGTGCCCGACCGCTGAGACCCGACGGCGAGGGCGCGGGCCGGTGACCCTCCGGTCAGAGCGTCCCGGCCGTCGGCACCGTGCAGGTCGCGCTGCCCGCCGGGCAGAACCTCGCACCGCCGACGATGAGCTGCACCGCCACGTCCACGTCGCCCAGCCCGGCCTCGTCGAAGGCCGCCCGCAGCTCCTCGGCCCTCGCCTCCGGGGGCGGGCCGAGCGCCTGGATCGTCACCGTGCCACCGGTCACGCTCACCGTCGCGACCTGCCAGTTGTTCTGCCGCGCCCATTGCTCGGCGATCGGGGTGGCCTCGGCCCGCAGCAGCTGGTCCAGGGCGACGCTCAGGCTGCCCCCCGCCAGCGGCACGGCCACCACCAGCACCCCGGCCGCGACCACCACCAGCGTGCGGCCGTGCAGGTGGCCCACCGGCATCCCGGCGCGCTCGGCCACCTCCCGGACGCGGAACACCAGCAGCACCGCCGTGCCGGTGGCCACGATCGCGGCGAAGTTCGTGGTGAACAGCAGGGCCGCGCCGGCCGCGCCCGACCAGTCCTGCACCTCGAGCAGCAGCCCCACCACCGCCAGCGGCGGCACCAGCGAGATCGCGATGGCCACGCCGGGCAGCGCGTCGGAGATGTCCGAGCGCACCAGCGCGAACGCCCCCACGGTGCCGGTCGCCAGGGCGGCGACGAGGTCGATCAGCCGGGGGTGCACCCGGGCCTGCACCTGCCCGTTCGACGCGTACGCGTCCAGCGGGCTGGAGAGGAGGCCGAGCACGTAGGCCACGGCGATCACCGCCAGGGCTCCGAGCACCACGAGCATGATGCTGCGGACCACGTGCTCCCGGTCGGCGAGGACCACCGCCAGGGCGGTCCCCAGGATCGGGATCATGAGCGGGGCCACGATCATCGCGCCGATCACGGTGGCTGCCGAGTCGGCGATGAGCCCCGCGGTCGCGATGATCGCGGCGAGCACCAGCAGCGTCCAGAACCGCGTCGAGGACCGCCCCGAGATCGGCGGGTCGATGAACAGGGCGTCCTGCATCCGGACGACGTCGTCGGCGGTCACCTGGCTGGCCATGGGGCACCTCCTCGCACCGCGCCGATCATCGCCAGCGAGCGCGGCCCCGCGGGGCAGGCGCGCCGGGCGGCCGCGCCGGGACGGCGGCTACCAGCCGAGCAGCAGGGCCAGCGCCCCGGCCACCGCGTCGTGGTCGTGGTCGGCGACCACGTGGTCGGCCTCGGCGCGCACCTCGGGCCCGGCGTTGGCCGGGACCACGGCCACCCCGGCGAAGCGCAGCATGGGCACGTCGTTGCCGCCGTCGCCGATCGCCGCGACCTGCTCCGGCGCGATCCCCAGCGACGCGCACCACCAGGCCAGGCCGCGCACCTTGTCGACGCCGGCGCGGGTCACCTCGAGGTGGGTCGGCGTGGAGCGCACGCCGACGAGGCCGTCCGGGAGCGCCAGGTCATCGAGCAGGTGCGTCCGATCACGCGGGGCGAGCAGGAGCAGCTTGTCCGGGGCGTCGGAGGCGCTGCGCAGGTCGGCCAGCACCGGCCGGCAGGCCGTGATGGCCGCCTCGCGCTCGACGAGCGCGTCGAGCCGCTCCACCAGCCATCGGTCCTCGACGTACCAGTTCACCGCCACCCCGCGCGGCACCGCGCGCACCACCGCACGGGCCAGCGCGACCGGCATCGGCGCGCGGTCGCACACCTCGAGGGTGCCGTCGGCCCGGAAGGCAGCGACGATCGCCCCCTGCGAGGCGACGAACACGGGGCCGGGGCCGCCCGGCGCGGCGTCCGGCGCCTCCGCGGCCAGCGCCGCGAGCACGACACGCAGCGCCCCGGGTGGTCGTGCGCTCACCAGCACCACCCGGACGCCCCCGGCGAGGGCCCGCGCCACGGCGGTCGCGTTCGCGGTGCTGACCCGGTGCCGACGATCCAGCAGCGTGCCGTCCACGTCGACGGCGACCAGCCGGATCGGCGATCGGTCAGCCATGCGACCGGCTGCCCGGCGCACCCCTGGTGGCGATCCGGCGGTCGAGGAAGGCCAGCTGGTCGTGCAGCGCGGCGACCGTGGGCATCGCGACCCCGGCGCGGGCTGCCCGGCGCAGCGGCTCGGCGAGCATGACGTCGACCTCCAGGGGGCGACCCGCGTCCGCGTCGAGCTTCATCGAGGTGTCGTACGGCGCCATCCGGGCGGTCGCGGCGAGCAGGTCGTCCACGATCGTGCCGGGCAGGGCGCGGCCCTCTGCGGCCGCCACCGCCGCGACCTCGGCCATGGTGCGCGCCACCAGCGCGACCGTCGCCGGATCACCCATGAGCTCGGCCGTCGAGGCGTCCAGGATGACCGACAGCGGGTTGAAGGGGACGTTCCACATGAGCTTGCGCCAGCGGGCACGGACCAGGTCGTCGTCGAGCAGGGCAGGCGTGCCTCCGGTGGCGAGGTCCCCGGCGATGGCGCGCATGCGCGCCGTCACCCCGGCCGCCACCTCCCCCGGCGCGTGCGCGGCGATCGTCAGGGCGCCGTAGTCGAGGTGCGCGACCACCCCCGGGCCCCGGCGCTGCGCGCACAGGAACGCCAGGCCGCCGAGCACCTCCCGGCCGCCGACGGCCCGCGCGTAGGCCGGCTCGCACCCGATGCCGTTCTGCACCAGGAGCACGGCCCCGTCCGGGCCGAGCAGCCGGTCGGCGTGCACCGCGAGCTCGCCGAGCACCTCGCGGTTGGCCGTGGCCTTCGTCGCGACGAGCAGCACGTCACAGGGCTCGAGCGCGCTCCACCCGGATGCGACGCGGGGTGCGGCCAGGTGCAGGTCGCCCTCGGGTGAGGTCAGCGTGAGCCCACTGGCCCGCACCGCGTCGGCGTCGCGGCGCACCAGGAACTGCACGTCGGCCCCCGCGGCGGCGAGCCGGATGCCGTAGAAGCAGCCCACCGCCCCGGCCCCGACCACCGCGTACCGCAGCACGCGGCGATCCTGCCACGCCGGCCGTTCACCCGGCCGGCGGGTCACTGCCCGCGCCCGCCGCGCTGCGCGCCCGTTCCGAGCGGCGAGCCGGCAGGTAGCCGAGCACCCCGAGGATGCTCAACGCCCCGGCCGTCACCATGGCCGTGCTGATGCTCGTGCGGTCCGCGAGCGCCCCGAGGGGCGGTGCCGCGATGGCGAAGGCCAGGAACGCCATCATCGAGTTGATCGACAGCACCGTGGAGCGGTTCGACGCCGTGGCCTCGCGGTGGAGCAGCGCGGCGTGCGGCGGGCCGTTCATCCCGTGCATGGCGTAGGTGAACAGGTACGCGACGACCAGCCCCACCGGGCCCACGACCAGCCCCATGACCACCGCACCGAGGGCGTTGAGGACCCGGCCCACGATCGCGGCGCGCGCCACGCCCACCCGGGCGGAGGTCCGTCCCGCGAGCCACGCCCCGACGCTGAACATGCCCCATCCCGCCGCGGACACCGGGCCGACGAGGGCGCCTGCCTCACGCGCCGAGCCGACCATCTCCTCGAGCCGCAGCGGCATCAGCGACTCGAAGGTGATCATCCCGATCGACCACGCGACCTCGGCGCCGACCAGGCCCAGCAGCACGCGATCGTCCCGGAGCAGCCGCAGGCCGCTGGCGATGACCGCAGGGGTCCGGCGCGCCTCGCCCGTCGCGTGCGCCCACCGGGTGCGACCCTCGGCCGCCGCGGGACGCGCCTCGCGCATGACGACGGCGGCCGCGACGAGGTGGACCACGCTGAGCGCGACCGAGGTCCAGACCGCGGCGTCCAGCGCCGACGCGCCCGTGTCCAGCACGGTGTTGGCGGGGTCCCACCAGATGAGCAGTCCGGACAGCACCGCTCCCAGGGCGATCGCGGCACCGAGGATGGAGCCCGCCCGTGCCAGCTGCCGGTCCACGTCCGCCCCCGGCTGGCTCTCGTGCACGGCGTCGACGAACCACGCCTCGAGGGGGCCGGAGTCCAGCGCGCGGAAGGCGCCCATGAGGCCGGCCGCGAGGACGAAGGCCCAGAAGCTCTGCGCCAGGGCGTAGGCGGTCAGGGCCACGACGTTGAGCGCCGCGGCCGTCAGGTAGACCGGGCGACGACCCACCGCGTCGGCGAACCCGCTGGTGGGCAGCTCGAGGAGGAAGCAGACGATGCCGGAGACCGCCGCCGCCGTGGCCGCCTGCGCGACGGTCAGCCCGCGACCGGTCTGGACGAGGATGAAGATGCCGACGACGAACCCCACCGGCAGCCAGCGGGTCGCTGTCAGCAGGTACAGGCGACGCTCGGCTGCGTGCGGCGTCAGGGGACCGGGACGCATCTCATCCCGCCCGGTAGGCCTCCCGCAGCGACACCCGTCCCCCCGTGCGCAGGGCGGCACCCCGGTACACGCGCGCGCCGAACCAGACCAGGAACGCGATGAACGCCAGCGAGCCGGAGAACCCGACGAGCACCTGCCAGACGGGGGCATCCCCGGTGACCATCCGGAACGGCATGAGCAGCGGGGCCCACCAGGGCAGCATCGACATCGGGGCGAGCAGGGCGCTCGGGCCCCCGGCCAGCGACAGCCCGGCCACGACGTAGGCCGGCAGCAGCAGCACCGAGGGCACGTACGTCAGCGACTGCAGGTCCTCCAGCCGCGAGACGGTCGCGCCCATGGTCGCGAACAGGAAGCTGTACATCGCGTACCCCACGACGAACCACACCGCGAGCCACACCACCGGCCAGAAGCCCAGCCGGAACAGCGCCAGGCCCGCCGAGTCGGTCCCGAAGGCCCGCAGGCCCACCAGGTAGGTCAGCCCCAGGACGCCGAGCTGGACCAGGCCCAGCCCGCCGATGCCCAGCACCTTGCCCACGATCATGGCCGCGGTCGAGCACTTGGCGAGCACCAGCTCGGCGACCCGGCTCTGCTTCTCCTCGACCACCGCCGAGCCCACGAACTGCCCGAACGCCATGACCAGGATGAACAGCAGCACGACGCTGGCGAACGCCGCCGCGCCCCGGGCCTGGCGCAGCGGGTCCCCGGCCGCCGAGGCGACCGGGGCCACGTTGCGCACCTGCACCTCGACGGGGTCCAGCACGCGGTCGACGTCGGCGGCGTCCAGGCCCAGCTCGGCGGCGGCCTGCTCGCGTGCGCTGGCCGTCGCCGCCGCGCGCAGCACGGCCTCGACCGGCGCGGGCGGGGCACCCTCGGCCACGATCGTGTCCGGTGCCACGAGCGCGGCGACCACCACGCCGTCGCGGACCGCCGCGGTGGCCTCCTGCGCCGTGGGCAGGGGCACGACCACGACCTGCACGCCCGACGCCGCCGCCGCCCGCTGGACCCCGTCGGCCAGCGCGCTGCTGCCCGACTCGACCACCCCGACGCTCGCCGAGGGCACCGGCCGGCCCAGCAGCGAGACCGCGAACATCCCGGCGAGGATGAGCAGCATCGAGCCCAGCAGCACGCCGACGAAGACCCGGCTGCGGCCGCGCTCCACGAACTCCCGGCGTGCGATGAGGCCCACGCCGTGGCCGATGCTCACCACGGGGCCCCGCCGGCCAGCGCGCCCGGCGCCAGGTCCACCGCGCCCTGCGGGGCGCTGCGCGCCGGGGCGGCGTCGACCGCCTCGTGGAACAGGTCGGCCAGCGAGGGGGGCTCGTAGCGGAACGCCGTGATCGCCCCCTGTGCCCGAGCCTGGCGCAGCAGCGCCTCGGCCGGGACCTCGGCGGGCACCAGCAGGTGGGGCCGCTCGCCGCCGACCCGGACCACCGCGATGCCCTCGGGCTGCCACGGTCGGCCGTCCACGCTGACCTCGAGCTGGCGCACCGGCGAGCGCCGGCGGATCGCCTCGAGGTCGCCGTGCTCCACGACCCGACCCGCGTTGATGATGGCCACGTCGCGGCACAGGCCCTCGACCAGGTCGAGCTGATGGCTGGAGAACAGGATCGTGGCGCCCTGCGCGGCCGCGGCCCGCAGCACCTCGCCCATCTCGCCCACGCCGACGGGGTCCAGGCCGGAGAAGGGCTCGTCGAGCACGAGCACCTCGGGGGCGTGCACCAGGGCGGCGGCGAGCTGGACGCGCTGCTGGTTGCCGTGCGAGAGCTGCTCGAGGCGGTCGCGGCGGCGCTGCGCCAGGCCCAGCCGCTCGAGCCACGCATCGGCGGCCACCTGGGCCTCCCGACGGCCCATCCCGGCCAGCCGGCCGAAGTGCACGAGCTGGGCGCCGACGCCCATCTTCGGGTAGAGGCCGCGCTCCTCGGGCATGTAGCCGAAGCGGCGGCGGATCCGCCGGTCCAGCGGGCGGCCCTCGTAGCGCACCGTGCCGGCGTCGGGGTCCAGCAGGCCGAAGATGCAGCGCATCGTCGTGGTCTTGCCGGCCCCGTTGCGGCCCAGGAAGCCCAGGATGCGCCCGGGGGTGACGGTGAACGACAGGTCGCGCAGCACCTCGAGCTGGCCGAACGCCTTGTGCAGGCCCGCCACCTCCAGCTCGCCCGCCACGGCGCCAGTGTGGCACCGGCCGGCGCTACGCTCGCCCCCAGCCGGACCGGCCGGCAGCGGAGGGAGGCGTCGTGGGCTACGTCGAGGACCTGCTCGCCACGAACGAGCGGATCGTCTACCAGTCGCGCAAGCACTGGATCGCCCCGCTGTTCGCCACGCTCACGGGCACGCTGCTGGTGGTGGGCGCGATCGCCGTGCTCATCATCACGTGGGCGGTGCTGGGCGACGGATGGTTCAACACCGCGCTGGTGTGGACGGGCTGGGGCCTGCTGGCCATCGGGCTGGTCCTGCTGGCGGTCGCGTTCGTGCGGTGGTGGTCCGAGACCTACTTCGTCACCAACCAGAAGGTGATGAAGGTGGGCGGCATCCTGACCAAGACCGCCGACGGCTCGGCGCTGGAGAAGATCAACGACATCACCATCCGGCAGTCGATGCTGGGCCGCTGGCTCGGCTACGGCACGCTGAGCGTGCTCACCGCCGCCGGCGACTCGGACCTGACCTACACGGCCATGCGGGCGCCCATGGAGTTCCGCAAGGTCGTGCTCGACGAGAAGCAGCAGTTCGAGCAGCAGGACGCCCGCACGATCGCCGACGCGGTCCGCAGTGCGGTGCCAGCGGGCCCTGCGGCGCCCGTCGCGGACGTCCCCAGCGGCGAGGACATCACCGCCACCATCGAGCGGCTGGCCGCCCTGCGCGACAGCGGGGCGATCACCGCCGAGGAGTTCGAGGCCAAGAAGACCGAGCTGCTCGGCCGGCTCTGACCCCTCCCCCGGCGAGGGCCGGGGTCAGGGGGACAGCCGCCGCCGGCTCCAGGCCGCCCCGTCGTCGATGCCGCCGGGCGCGGTGCGCCGGTACTCGATCCGGTCGTGCAGCCGGGAGAACCGGCCCACCCAGAACTCGACGGTCTCGGGCACCACGACGTAGCCGCCCCAGTGGTCGGGCATCGGCACCGGCTCGCCGTCCGGGAAGTGCCCGTCGACCATCGCGATCCGCTCGTCGAGCTCGGCGCGGGTGACCTCGCTGCTCTGCCGGCTGGCCCAGGCACCCAGCTGGGCGCCGCGCGGCCGCGAGGCGAAGTAGGCCTCGGACTCGGCTCGCGGCAGCCGCTCCACGGCCCCGCGCACCTGCACCTGGCGGTGGATGGCGTGCCAGCCGAAGAGCAGCGCGGCCCGCGGGTTCATCGCCAGCTCGTGGCCCTTGCGCGAGCCGTGGTTGGTGAAGAAGCAGAACCCGCGCGCGTCGACCTGCTTGACCAGCATGAGCCGGGCCGAGGGCTGGCCCCGGCCGTCCGCCGTGGCCAGCGTCGCCGCGTTCGGCTCGGGCAGCCCCGCGGCGACCGCGTCGGCGAGCCAGGCCTGGAACAGGGCGATGGGCGCCGGGGGCACCACGTCCACCTCGAAGCCCTCGATGGGGGCGCGCAGGTACTCGATCCGCTCGACCGGCAGGGGCTCGACCATGGCGGCAGTATCGCGGGCCGGCACCGTCCCCGGCAGCCCGGCCACGGGGGGCCTCAGCCCACCGGCTCGCGCAGCGCCACCGCGCCGTCGGCGTCCACGACCGTGATCTCCCCGGCCCACCCCACCTCCGCCGCCGGCAGCCGGGCCCCGACGTCGGCCACCACGTGGTCCAGCACCGCCCCGGCCGGCACGTGCGCCCCGTCGAGCAGCACGCTGCTGCGCACCACGGCGCCGGCCTCGACCACCACGCGCGGGCCCAGCACGCACCGCTCGACCGTCCCGCGCACCTGCGCCCCGGCGGCCACGAGCGAGTCGTGCACCTGCGCGGAGCGCTCGATCCGGGCCGGCAGCAGCTGCGGCTGGGCGCTGAGGATCGGCCAGGCCGGGTCGTCCATCCGCGGGCCGTCGCCGTCGAGCAGCTGCATGTGCGCCGACCAGTACGACGCGATCGTGCCCAGGTCACGCCAGTACCCGTCGAGCCGGTGCTCGACGACGAGGCCGTGCTCCACGAGGTGGGGCACGAGGTCCTCCCCGTAGTCGCCGAGCTGCTCGTGCTCGGCCGCCACGGCCTCGAGCGCGTCGAGCAGGGCCCCGGTCGAGTACAGCAGCACCTCGGCGGCCACCAGCCGCCCCACCGGCTCCTCGGGCTTGTAGGCGAACCCGGTCACCCGGCCGCCGCCATCCACCTGCACCACGCCGTACCGGGTGGGCTCCTCGTCCACCTGCGTGGTCACCATCGTGAGGTCGGCCCCGGCGGCCCGGTGGGTGTCGACCACATCGAGGTAGTCCAACGTGTAGAGGTGGTCGGCGCTGAGCACGAGCACGAGCTCGGGGTCGAACGCGCGGATGAGGCCGCGGTGGCGGTGCAGCGCGTCGGTGTTGCCCTCGGCGAAGCCCTCCCCCTCGGCCCCCTGGTACGGCGGCAGCACCTGCAGGCCCCCGTGCGAGCGGTCCAGGTCCCACGGCCGGCCGTTGGCCAGGTGCTCGTTGAGCCCGTGCGGCAGGTACTGCTGGACCATCCAGACGTTGCTGATGTGCGAGTGCATGAGGTTCGACATCGCCACGTCGATGAGCCGGTAGGTCCCGGCCACCGGCAGCGCGGGCTTGGCCCGGTGCTCGGTGAGCGGCCCGAGCCGCGAGCCCTTCCCGCCGGCGAGGACCAGGGCGAGGATCCGGGGGATGCGCATGGGGTCCCTCTCGTCGGCGACGCGTGACCCCATCGTCACCGTGACGTCAGGCACGCGCGGCGGCTGCGCGACGGCACCCGCTCGACGCGCCGCGGCTCGGGCCAGGACGCCCGGCCGACGCGCGATCCGCGCCGCCCGTCGCCCCGGGCGGGGGCCGTCGGGGCATGCCGGCGACCCATCCGGGAGAATGGCGCCGGCCAGGTCCCCATCGTGCAGGAGTGACACATGAGCGACTACTCGCCGGGCCTCGAGGGCGTCATCGCGTTCGAGACCGAGATCGCGGAGCCGGACAAGGAGGGCTCGGCGCTGCGCTACCGCGGCGTCGACATCGAGGACCTCGTCGGCCGCGTCACCTTCGGCCAGGTCTGGGGCCTGCTGGTCGACAACGAGTTCAACCCGGGGCTGCCCCCCGCGGAGCCCTACCCGATCCCCGTGCACTCGGGCAACGTCCGGGTGGACATGCAGTCCGCGATCGCGATGCTGGCCCCGGCGTGGGGCCTGCAGCCGCTGCTCGACGTCGACGACGAGCAGGCGCGCGAGGACCTCGCCCGCGTCTCGGTGATGGCGATGTCCTTCGCCGCCCAGGCCGCCCGCGGGATCGGCGTGCCGATGGTGCCCACCGCCGAGATCGACAAGGGCCGCACGGTCGTCGAGCGCATGATGATCCGCTGGCGCGGCGAGCCTGATCCCGTCCACGTCCGGGCGGTCGACGCCTACTTCGTCTCCGCCGCCGAGCACGGCATGAACGCCTCCACGTTCACCTCCCGGGTGATCGCCTCCACCGGGGCCGACGTGGCGGCAGCGATCTCCGGGGCCATCGGCGCGATGTCGGGCCCCCTGCACGGCGGCGCCCCCAGCCGCGTGCTGCACATGGTCGAGGAGATCGAGCGGACCGGCGACGCCGAGGCCTACATCAAGGGCGTGCTCGACCGCGGCGAGCGGCTCATGGGCTTCGGCCACCGCGTGTACCGCGCCGAGGACCCGCGCGCCCGCGTGCTGCGCCGGACCTGTCGGGAGCTCGACGCCCCGCGCTACGAGGTGGCCGAGGCCCTCGAGGCCGCCGCGCTCAAGGAGCTGCGCGAGCGCCGGCCGGACCGCGTCATCGAGACCAACGTGGAGTTCTGGGCGGCGATCATCCTGGACTTCGCCGACGTGCCCTCGACGATGTTCCCGGCCATGTTCACCTGCGCCCGGCTGGCCGGCTGGAGCGCGCACATCCTCGAGCAGAAGCGCACCGGCCGGCTGGTGCGCCCCTCGGCGCGCTACGTCGGCGCCGGGCCCCGGATCCCCCAGGAGGTGCCGGGCTGGAAGGACCAGATGCTGTTCCCCTACGACGGCGACCTGCCGCCGCTGTACGAGAAGACCAACCCGCTGCCC
The DNA here is from genome assembly GCA_025456015.1 of Candidatus Nanopelagicales bacterium. Classification (GTDB taxonomy): domain Bacteria; phylum Actinomycetota; class Actinomycetes; order S36-B12; family CAIYMF01; genus Prado023. Next base: position 9,854 of record JALOLK010000033.1, on the reverse strand, counting down.
CCGTTCGCCTGAGCGCCCCGCGCCCACGGACCCATCCATCGCCGAAGGACCCCCTGGTGACCACCACCGCCGACCCCACGACCATCACGATCCCCGCCGACCTGCTCCCCGCCGACGGCCGCTTCGGCTGTGGCCCCTCGAAGGTGCGCGTCGAGCAGGTGGACGCCCTGCGCGGCGTGGCCACCTCGCTGCTGGGCACGTCGCACCGGCAGAAGCCGGTGAAGTCCCAGGTGGGCCGCGTGCGGGCCGGCCTGGCCGAGCTGTTCGCCCTGCCCGAGGGGTACGAGGTGATCCTGGGCAACGGCGGCACGACCGCCTTCTGGGACGCCGCCACCTTCGGCCTCATCCGCGACCGCGCGCAGTTCCTGACGTTCGGGGAGTTCGGCTCGAAGTTCGCCAAGGCCGCCACGGTGGCCCCCCACCTCGGTGCGCCCACCGTGGTGACGTCGGAGCCGGGCAGCGCCCCGGCGTTCGCCGCCGAGGCCGGGATCGACCTGTACGGCTCGCCGCACAACGAGACCTCCACGGGTGTGGCGATCACGCCCACCCGTGTCGCCGGCGCCGACCCCGACGCCCTCATGGCCTTCGACGCCACCTCGGCGGCGGGCGGCCTGGCGGTGGACCCCACGCAGTTCGACGTCTACTACTTCGCCCCGCAGAAGTGCTTCGCCTCCGACGGGGGGCTGTGGTTCGCGCTGCTGAGCCCCGCGGCGGTGCAGCGCATCGAGTCCCTCGCCGCCTCGGGTCGCTGGGTGCCGGCGTTCCTGGACCTCAAGGTCGCCCTGGACAACTCCCGCCTCGAGCAGACGTACAACACCCCGGCGCTGGCCACCATCGTGATGATGGCCGAGCAGGTGGACTGGTTCCTCGGGCAGGGCGGCATGGGCTGGACCACCGCGCGGACCGCCGAATCCGCGGGGCACCTCTACGGGTGGGCGCAGGCCTCGCCCTATGCCACGCCGTACGTCGCGGACCCGGCGCTGCGCAGCCACGTCGTGGGCACGATCGACTTCGACGCGTCGATCGACGCCTCGGTGGTCGCCAAGGTGCTGCGCGCCAACGGCATCGTCGACACCGAGCCCTACCGCAAGCTCGGCCGCAACCAGCTGCGGGTCGCGATGTTCCCGAGCATCGACCCGGCCGACGTCGCCGCGCTCACGCGCTGCATCGACCACGTCGTGGCGCAGCTGGCCTGATCGGCGCGCGTCTTCGGACTCAGCGCCGGCGGGACCGGCGCACGGTCCGCCGCAGCATGACCAGGGCCACGACCACGGCCGAGCCCAGCGCCAGCAGGCGCACGTAGGGGTAGATGTCGAAGCCGGCCACCCGCGGCAGCACGTCGGCGAGGCCGCCGTCGGTGCCCAGGGCCGTGCGGGGCACGTCGACGCGCACGAGCTCGTCCGAGCCCTCCGAGGCGACCAGCAGGCTGCGCGAGTCGGCGGTCCAGGCCACCGCCTCGCCCTGCGGCTGGATCGGCAGGCGGAACCGGGCCTCGGCCCGGCCCGGAGGATCGCCCGTGAAGACCTCCGCGCTGAGGTAGTCGCGCACCACGTAGCGCTCGCCGTCAGGCGCCATGGACGCGTCGGTCACCAGTGCCCGCGCCGAGCCCACCCGCTCGGCCCGCATCGGCTCCTGGGTGGGCCGCATCGGCGAGGGCAGTGCGAAGATCGCGCCGACGCCGGGCTCCTTGGAGATGATCCACAGCTGCTCGCGGTCCTGGGCGGCGACGAGCGCCTCGGCGTCCACCGGTCCCCCCGGGTAGCGCACGCGGTACGTGGTGACCGGCACGCTGGCGTCGCGCAGCCGCCGCGGCTCGACCACCTTGTGGATCCGCGCGTAGGGCCAGCCGTCGATGTTGTCGCCGATGTCGCCGACCCAGATGACGTTGCGGCCCTCGGCGTCCACGCCGGTGGCCAGCGCCTCGTGGTCGCGGGCCGGCGTGTCGAGCAGGCGCAGCGTCGCGCGGATCCGGCAGGTCGTCGTGCTCACGGCGTAGAGCAGGGCCCCGCCGCCGGAGTCGTTCGTCATCCAGACGACGTCGTCGTGGCGCCGCGACAGCGCCATGCCGCTGACCTCGCCGAGCTCCGCGGCGTCGAAGCGGCAGAGCACCTCGTCGTCGAGCCCGGCGATGGCGGGGGTGGTGGCGGCCACCGCCGCGGTCGCGGGACCTCCCGCAGCCAGCAGCACAACCGCAGCGGCGAGCACGCCCGCCCACCGGGCGCGCCGCGCCCGTGCCCCACCTCGCATCGCCGTCGGCCTAGCTCGCCCCGCCAGCGCCCGATCCGGCCCCGGCCTGATCGGCGTCCCCGCCGTGCTCGCGGTAGACCCGGGCCCGCCGCGCGCAGTACCCGAGCAGGCCCAGGCCGATCAGCAGGCCACAGACCGCGCTCCAGATCCACCAGGAGGCACCACGCTCGGCCAGCGCGTCGCGCTGCAGCAGACAGGCTGCCAGCGCCACCGCCCAGAGCAGGAGCCCGGCCACCGTGATGCGCACGCCGTCGTCGGCCGCCGGCTCGAGGGCCGTCGGCTGCGCCGTCGGGGTCGGCTGGGCCATGCGCCCACCCTAATCGTCGCCGGCGCTGCGCGGTTCGCCCCGACCGCGCCTGCCGACCACCGCGAAACCCACAACGGACGTCGACGCTGGTTCGCGGATGGGGCGTGGGGCCACGAACACCACCGTCCTGGCCCCCTGCGAGCCGCCGGAAGGTGGACATCGGATGCCGAAGCGCGACAGTCCGCTCCAGACCTGCCCCAGCACGTGGAAATCGCGGCTGGACCCACGGGCTCGCGGCCAGCCAGGGGCAACGTCGCCGGCGTCAGCGCAGCCCAGCCACCACCGCGACGAGGACCAGGCCCAGCAGGACGGCCAGCGTGAGGAAGCGCCGCGCGCGGGGATCCACCGCCGGGCCTACGCGCGGGACCGCTCGAGCGCACCCTCCGAGTGCGCGCCGCACCCGTACTGCAGCGAGACCACCCGGCCGTCGGCCGGGGACATGCCGTTCGCGCAGACGCCGAACGCGCTGCCGGTCGGCCCGCCGATGGGCAGCAGGAACCCGCACGTGGCGCAGCTGCCGGGCGCCGATCGCGCCATCGCGGCCTGCGGGCCGGTGTCGCCGTCCTGCCAGCGTGCGACCGCGTCGTCGCGGCCCTCCGGGGAGAGCACCCGGCGGCGGCCGATGCCGAGCTCCCAGCCGGCGGGGCGCAGGCCGGGCTCGTCCGAGGCGGCGGCCAGGTCGTCGAGCCCGGACCACCCGGGGGCCAGCCGCGGGTCGTCGTCCGTGGTGGGCAGCACGTCGCCCACGCCGAGGTCGCCGGGGGCCACGCGCTGGCTCCAGGGCACCCAGGGCGGTGCGAGCAGGGCCCCCGCGCCGGGCAGCAGGACGACCTCGTCGACGGTGACCGACCGGGAACGCGGCGCGCGGGCGACGCTCACCGCCCACTCCCAGCCGCGGTAGCCGGGCGCCAGACAGGTGAACCGGTGGGTCACGACGCGGTCGTCCTCGGCCACCACCCCGGCGTGCTCACCGACGTGCTCCGTCGGGACCACGGACAGCAGGGCGTCCCGTGCGAGGTCGACGGCATCGCGGCAGGCCGCGTCGACCGCGACCGCGCGGCGGGCGCGGGTGGGGGAGGTCTGGGTCATCAGGCTTCCGGGGAAGGCGGGCCAGCACGCAGCCGGGTGGGGGCCGGGCACCCCCACGCGGATAGGCTACCGCCATGACCTCCTCGCGCAGATCGGCCGCGCTCGGCCTGCTCCTGCTCGCGCCGCTGGCCCTGGCTGGCTGCGAGAAGCCGAACCCGGGTGTCACCGTGTGGTCGGGCACGAACAGCGAGCACGTCCAGGCGCTGTGCTGGGAGCACGAGGAGGGCGAGTCGCTGGGGGCCCAGAACTGCGCCCAGGACGTCATCCAGCGCGCCCAGCAGGGCACCGGGATCGCCACCATCGAGGTCCGACCCGGCAACACCGTGGGCATCTCCGTGGACCCGGTCGTGGCCGAGTCGGGCTGGTCGGTGCAGATCAGCGGCCAGCCACTGGCGACGGGCCTGACCGAGACCTACTTCCGGTTCGCCTTCCCGCAGAACGTCCCCGCCGGGGGTGAGGGCTTCATCATGGAGGTCACCGCCCAGGCCGAGGGGACCGGCAACCGCGGCATCTGGTTCTTCCGCCTGCTGCCCAGCTGAAGCGCCGGTATCGAGTGCCCCGCGATGGGCACGCTCCCCCGGGGGGCTCTCCCGCGGTCTGCGACCACCTCGCGAGCGGGGGCGTGGCCACCACAGCGGGTTACGCTGGGGCGTTGGATCCGATCATCAGGAGTGCACTGTGCCCACCGGCAAGGTCAAGTGGTACGACGCGGAGAAGGGCTTCGGCTTCCTCACCTCCGACGAGGGCGAGGACGTCTTCCTCCATGGCAAGTCGCTGCCTGCCGGCATGACCACGCTCAAGGGCGGCACCCGCGTGGAGTTCGGCGTCGTGGACGGCAAGAAGGGCAAGACCGCCCTGTCGCTGAAGGTGATCGACCCGATGCCCTCACTGGCCAAGGCGGCGCGCAAGCCGGCCGAGGACATGGCCGTGATCGTCGAGACCCTCATCAAGCTGCTCGACGACGTGGGCAACGACCTGCGCCGCGGGCGTTACCCGAACGACGCCAAGGCGCACAAGGTCGCCGCCGTGCTGCGTGCGGTGGCCGATGACCTCGATGCCTGACCGGACCGCCGACGACGACGGGGACCGGCAGGCCGGGCCCGGTGCGGCATCCGCGCCCCGTCCGGGCGACGGGCTGGTCCGGTGGGGCACGGTCGTGACGGTGCTGGGCCTGGCCCTGGCCGCGGTGGCGATGCTCCCGCTGGTCACCGACCTCGAGCTGCCCAGCGCCTTCTGGGGCCTGGCCATGCTGGCCGGCATCGGCATGGGCATGATCCTGGTCGGGCTGTGGCGCAACGGCCGTCGCCGCAGCCGGGCGCAGCGCGCTGCCCTGACCGACGCCCCCTGAGGCGGCCGTGCCCGTTCCCCGCAGCCTCGCCGACGACCTGCGCGAGCGCAGCGACGCCGACCTCGCCGTGCTCGTCCGCCGGCGCCCCGACCTGGTGCACCCGGTGCCGACCGACCTCGGGGCACTGGCGCTGCGCGCCGGATCCCCGGGCAGCGTGGCCGCCGCCCTGCGCGATTGCGACCAGCTCACGCTGCACGTGGTCCTGGCGGCGGCGTTGGCCCCGGACCCGAGCACGCCGGCCGCCCTGGTGGCGGCCGTGCAGCCCGCGCTCGCCGCGACGCTCGGGGCCTCCGCGGCACGCGAGCGGCTGCGGGGGGTCGTGCACCGCCTGCGCGCCGATGCGCTGCTCTGGGGCAGCGACCGGGCCCTGCACCTGGTCGGCGCTGCCCGCGACCTCGTCGTCCCGGCCGACCGCGGACCGCGACTGGCCGCCCTCGACCCGGTGGTCGCCCGGCTCGTGGCCGATCCCGAGGCGCTGCAGGCCCTGCTGGCCGCGGCCCCCGACGGGGTCCGGCCGGTGCTCGAGCGGCTGCTCGGCGGGCCGCTGGTCGGCACGGTCAGCGACGCCCGCCGGACGCCGGACCCCGCCCGGGGGCCGATCGACTGGCTGCTCGCCGAGCACCTGGTCGTCCCCATGGGCGTCGACCGTGTCGTCGTGCCTGCCGAGGTGGCCGCCCTCCTGCGCGGCGAGGCCCCGCCGCCGCTGCTGGCGCTCGTGCCGCCTGCCCCGGCGGACCCGGGGGCAGGCCTGGACGCGCAACGCGTGGAGTCCGCCGCCGTGGGCGCCCGGGTGGACCTGCTGCACGCGGTCGCCGAGCTGGGCGCGCGATGGGCCCAGGAGCCGCCGTCCCGGGTGCGCACCGGCGCCCTGGCCGCGCGCGACGTGGCCACCGCGGCCCGTGCGCTGGGCTGCTCGGAGGCACATGTGGCCCTGCTGGTGGAGGTGGCGACCGCCGCCGGGCTGCTCGCCGGCGACACCCGCGAGATGGCCACGCTGCTGCCCACGCCGTCCTTCGACGCCTGGCTGCGCGAGGCCCCGGCCCATCGGCTGGCCACCCTGCTGCAGGCCTGGCGTGCCATGCCACGCGCCGCCCACGACCCGCAGGTGCGCCCGCTGGCCGCGGAGGGCAGCGCGCCGGGGCTGCCCGCGCTGCGCGGGGAGGTGCTCGCCGTCCTGGCCTCGGCGCCAGGGCCCTGGGACGCTGCCACGCTCGTGGCGGCGCTCGCGTGGCACGCCCCCAGGCGGCACACCACCGCGCGGGACGTGCTCGCCGCGGCGGTCCTCGACGAGCTGACCGCCCTGGGCCTGGTGGTCGGGGGGCACCTCACCGCGGCTGGCGCCGTGCTGGCCGATGACGACCCCGCCCGCTCCCCAGGCGCGCTGGAGGCCGCACTCGCCGGCACCCTGCCACCCGTCGTCGACACCCTCGTGCTGCAGGCCGACCTGACCGCGATGGTCCCCGGGCTGCCGAGTCCCGACCTCGCCGCCCTGCTGCACCTGGCCGCCGACCCGGAGTCCACCGGCGCCGCCAGCGTCGTGCGGTTCTCCGCCGGCAGCGTGCGCCGCTGGCTCGATGCCGGTCGCAGCGCCGGTGAGCTGCTCGCCGAGCTGGCCCGCCGGGGCAGCGTGCCCCAGCCCCTGGAGTACCTGGTCGGCGACGTCGCCCGGCGGCACGCGACCCTGCGGATCGGGGCCACCGCCACGTACCTGCGCTGTGACGACCCGGTGGCCGTGGCCGCGATCCTGGCCGACCCGGCGGCGGCCGCGCTCGGCCTGGTCGCGATCGCCGACACCGTGCTGGTCAGCCCGCAGCCGCCCGAGCACGTCCTCGACCGGCTTCGCGCGCTGGGCCACGCGCCGCTGGCCGAGCCGGGGGCGGGGCTGTCCGCGCCCGTCGTGCGCCGAGCCCAGGGCCGGCCCCCGGCCGGGGAGCCACCCGGTGGGCCAGCCCTCGTGACCCCTGCCCTGGCCGCGGCGGCCGTGCGGGCCATGCGCGCCACCGACCGCAGCCCCGCTCCGGCCCGCCCCTCCCTGGCCAACCCCGGCGGCACCGGGTCGCACCCCATCCCCACCGAGACCCCGAGCGAGGTCGTCCTGGCGCTGCGGTCGGCGATCGCCGCCGAGTCCACGGTGTGGATCGGCTACGCCGATCCCAACGGCACCGCGCGCGACCGCCGCGTCGAGCCGCTGCGCCTCGTCGGCGGCTACCTCACCGCGCTGGACCTGCGCACGGAGTCCATCCAGTCGTTCGCGCTGGCCCGGATCACCGGGGTCCAGCGGGACTGACGGCCCAGCGGCGTGGCGTCGGCTGGCCTCAGTCGGCCATGCCCGCGATGACGTCGTCGGCGTCGACGATGCGGTAGGCGTAGCCCTGCTCGGCGAGGAACCGCTGCCGGTGCGCGGCGAAGTCCGCGTCCACCGTGTCCCGGGTGACGACCGTGTAGAAGCGTGCGCCCCGGCCGTCGGACTTGGGGCGCAGGATGCGGCCGAGCCGCTGGGCCTCCTCCTGCCGCGAGCCGAACGAGCCGGAGACCTGGATCGCCACCGAGGCCTCGGGCAGGTCCAGGCTGAAGTTCGCCACCTTCGAGACCACCAGCGTGCTCACCTCGCCGGAGCGGAACAGGTCGAACAGCTCCTGGCGGTCCTTGACCGACGTCTCGCCGGTGATCACCGGCACGCCGAGCAGCTCGCCGAGCTCGTGCAGCTGGTCCAGGTACTGGCCGATCACGAGCACCTGGTCCTGCTGGTGGCGCGCCAGCAGCGTGGAGACGATCGCGCGCTTCTCCCGGGTGGTCGAGGCCATCCGGTAGCGCTCGTCGGGCTCGGCCATCGCATAGGCCATCCGCTCGTGGTCGGGCAGGGTGACGCGCACCTCGACGCAGTCGGCCGGCGCGATCCAGCCCTGCGCCTCGATCTCGCGCCACGGCGCGTCGAAGCGCTTGGGCCCGATGAGCGAGAACACGTCCCCCTCGCGGCCGTCCTCGCGCACGAGCGTGGCGGTCAGGCCCAGGCGCCGGCGCGCCTGGATGTCGGCGGTGAACCGGAAGATGGGCGCGGGCAGCAGGTGCACCTCGTCGTAGATGATCAGGCCCCAGTCCCGGGCGTCGAACAGGTCCAGGTGGGCGTAGGTGCCGCCGCGCTTGGTGGTCATCACCTGGTAGGTCGCGATCGTGACGGGTCGGACCTCCTTGCGGGCCCCGGAGTACTCGCCGATCTCGTCCTCGGTGAGGTTCGTGCGCCGCAGCAGCTCGTCGCGCCACTGCCGGGCGCTCACCGTGTTCGTCACCAGGATGAGCGTGGTCGCCTTCGCCAGGCCCATCGCGGCGGCCCCGACCAGCGTCTTGCCCGCACCACAGGGCAGCACGACGACCCCGGAGCCGCCGTGCCAGAAGCCCTCGGCCGCCTGGCGCTGGTAGTCGCGCAGCGACCAGCCCTCCTCGCGCAGGTCGATCGGATGGGCCTCGCCGTCGACGTAGCCGGCCAGGTCCTCGGCCGGCCAGCCCAGGCGCAGCAGCACCTGCTTGAGCTCGCCGCGCGCGCTCGGGTGCACGACCACGGTGTCGGCGTCGATGCGGGTGCCGACCATGGGTGCGACCTTCTTGCTGCGCAGCACCTCGGTGAGCACCGCGCGGTCGCTGGACTCGAGGACCAGGCCGTGGGTGGGGTGCTTGAGCAGGCGCAGCCGGCCGTAGCGATCCATGGTCTCGGCGACGTCGACCAGCAGCGCGTGCGGCACCGGGAACCGCGAGTAGCGGATGAGGGCGTCGACGACGCTCTCGGCGTCGTGCCCGGCGGCCCGGGCGTTCCACAGGCCCAGCGGGGTGATCCGGTAGGTGTGGATGTGCTCCGGCGCCCGCTCCAGCTCGGCGAAGGCCGCGATGTCGCGGCGGGCGTCGTCAGCGGCCGGGTGGGCCACCTCGAGCAGCAGGGTCTTGTCGCTCTGGACGATGAGGGGGCCGTCGGTCATCCGACGATTCTCCCCCAGATCGGGGTGCCCCCTGCACCGCGTTGTCCGTCGTGGGGCGGGTCAGCGCTCTTCGGCCAGGGAGGCGCGCAGGTACTCGGGCAGGTCGTCGTCGCCGTCGAGGCTGGCCTCGGCCTCCTCGTCGACGTAGTGCATCGCGAGCTCCTCGACCGAGAGGTCCTCGAGGTCGTGGGTGTCGTGGGCCAGGGCCTCGGGGATGTCGTCGCGCAGCGGCGGGTTGTCGTCGACCAGGTGCCCGACCCGGCTCTCGTCGGGGTGGCCGAACGTCTCGACGGGGCCGTCGGTGCCGAGCTCCTCGGAGACGTGGTGGTGGTAGGCGTCGATGACCTCCAGCGCCGGGTCGTCCCTCCAGCGCTGTCCAGAGCGTTCGTAGTCGGTCATCGCGTCGCTCCTTCCCAGCGGCCACCACGGCCGCGCACCCGGCCGATGGGCCCATCGACCGCGCCCCGTGCTGCCACAGTAGAGCAGCAACCCCCCGGATTGGCAGCCCCAGACCCGGGCCGTTGGGCCTTGACCTGCACGGCCGAGCCCCACTCACGCATCGCCACCACCCCGGAGCGGGCACTTGCACTCCCCGGGCGTGAGTGCCAATAATTGCCTTAGCACTCGGAGGGGTCGAGTGACAGCCGTCAGGTCGTCACCCGCCAGCTCCGGGGCACCGACAGGTCGGTGCGGCTGAGGCCAGCCGGGGCGGTGACGTGAACCGCGCCCGACGGGTCGTCCGTCGCGGGCAGGCGCATCGGCATCCACTGCACCACGTGCGAAGGAACCGACACACACATGGCGAAGATCATCGCTTTCGACGAGGAGGCCCGTCGGGCCCTCGAGCGCGGCATGAACACCCTGGCCGACGCGGTCAAGGTGACCCTCGGGCCGC